>NZ_JAUSBZ010000095.1 GCF_030651755.1 Phenylobacterium sp.
TGGTGATCTGGACCACCACCCCCTGGACGATCCCGGCCAACCGGGCGATCGCCTATAACGAGTCCATCGCCTATGGCGCCTATCAGGTCGAGGCCCTGGAAGAGGGGTTGGAATTCGAGCCCTGGGCCAAGCCGGGCGACAAGCTGATCGTCGCCGACAAGCTGGCCGAGGAGGTCTTCAAGGCCGCCAAGATCGGCAAGTGGCGCAGGATCGAGGCCATTGATTGCCAGGGCATGGTCTGCGCCCACCCGCTGGCGGCGCTGGACAGCCACTATGGCTACTCCGTTCCCCTGCTGGCCGGCGACCATGTGACCGAGGAGGCCGGCACAGGCTTCGTCCATACCGCGCCGGGCCATGGCGCCGACGACTATGTGGTGTGGATGTCCCACGGCCATCGGGAGATCCCCGAGACGGTAGACGCCGACGGCGCCTATTATCCGCACGTGCCGCTGTTCGGCGGCCTCAAGGTGCTGGAGACCGAGGGCAAGAAGTCCGGCAAGTTCGGCCCCGCCAACAGCGCGGTGATGGACAAGCTGATCGAGGCCGGCGGCCTCCTGGCCCGCGGACGGCTGGAGCATTCCTATCCGCACTCCTGGCGCTCCAAGGCGCCGGTGATCTTCCGCAATACGCCCCAGTGGTTCATCCGCATGGACGAGCCCCTGGACTCAGCCCAGCACGGCGGCCGCACCCTGCGCGAGACCGCCCTGGAGTCCATCGAGGCCACCGCCTTCTATCCCGAGGCAGGGCGCAACCGCATCCGCACCATGGTCGAGAGCCGCCCCGACTGGTTGATCAGCCGGCAGCGCGCCTGGGGCGCGCCACTGGCCATGTTCGTCGACAAGGAGACGAGCCAGCCGCTGCACGACGAAGAGGTCAACGCCCGGATCATCGCGGCCATCGCCGCCGACGGCGCCGACGCCTGGTTCACCCGGCCGGTCACAGACTTCCTCGGCCCCCACGATCCCGACCGCTACGAAAAGGTCGAGGACATCCTCGATGTCTGGTTCGACTCCGGCTCCACCCACGCCTTCACCCTGGAGGGCCGGGAGAACACACGCTGGCCCGCCGATCTCTATCTGGAAGGCTCAGACCAGCACCGCGGCTGGTTCCAGTCCTCGCTTCTGGAAAGCAGTGGGACCCGAGGCCGCGCGCCCTATAACGGGGTGCTCACCCATGGCTTCACCATGGATGAGAACGGCGAGAAGATGTCCAAGTCCAAGGGCAACACCGTCGATCCCCACCAGGTGATCAAGGAGTCCGGGGCCGAGATCATCCGTCTGTGGGCGGCCATGGTCGACTATTCGGACGACCAGCGGATCGGCAAGACGATCCTGGCCACCACCGCCGACGCCTATCGCAAGCTGCGCAACACCCTGCGCTATCTCCTGGGCGCCCTGGCCGGCTATTCGGATGAGGAAGCCGTGGCGCTCGCGGACATGCCGCCGCTGGAGCGTTACATCCTGCACCGGCTGCAGGCGCTGGATACCGAGGTCCGTGACGCCTATGCCGGCTACGCCTTCCAGGACGTCATCCGGCCGCTGATCGCGTTTTGCCAGGAGGACCTGTCGGCCCTGTTCTTCGACGTCCGCCGCGACGCCCTCTATTGCGACCAGCCGACGGCGCTGCGCCGCCGGGCCGCGCGCACCGTCATGGACGCGGCCTTCGAACGCCTGACCGTCTGGCTCGCCCCGCTGATGCCCTTCACCACCGAGGAAGCCTGGACCCTGCGATTCCCGGACGCCGGCTCCAACGCCCTGCGGATCTTCCCGGAGACACCCGCCGCCTGGGCCTGCCCGGAGGAAGCCGCCCGTTGGGCCAAGGTGCAGGCGGTCACCGCCGTCGTCACCGGCGCCCTGGAGGTCGAGCGTCGCGAGAAGCGCCTGGGCGCCGCCCTTGAGGCCGCGCCGGTGGTCCATATCAGCGACCCGGCCCTGCTGGCCGCTTTCGAGGGTCTCGATGCGGCTGAGGTGTTCCGCACCAGCCAGGCGACCCTGGTCAGCGGCGAAGGGCCTGCGGGCGCCTTCCGTCTGGCCGAGAGCCCCGCCGTGGCCGTCGAGCCCCTGCGAGCGCAAGGTCGCAAATGCGCCCGGTCCTGGCGGATCCTGCCCGAGGTGGGCGAGGATCCCCGCTATCCGGACCTGTCCTTGCGTGACGCCGAGGCCGTGGCGGCCTGGGACGCCGCCCGCGGCGCGACCTGAGGCGAGGCGGGCATGAGCCTTTCCGCGCTGATCAATCGCCACGGCTGGACCGCCTACGGGCTGGCGCTCACAGTCATTGTGCTGGACCAGATGTCCAAACACTGGATCCTGTTCGTCTACGACCTGCCCGCCCGGATCAGCGAACAGGTGGCGGGTCCCTTCTTCCTGACCATGGTGTGGAATCAGGGGGTCAGCTTTGGCCTGTTGCGGGCCGATCAGGACCTGGGGCGCTGGCTTCTGGTGGGATTTTCCGTCCTTGTCGCCATCGCCCTGGCCGTGTGGGCCAGACGCATCGACCGGCCCTTGATGGCGGCGGCCCTGGGCCTGGTCATGGGGGGCGCCATCGGCAATGCGATTGATCGGGCGCGGTTTGGGGCGGTGGTCGATTTCCTGGACGTCTCGCGACTCTATTTCCCGTGGGTGTTCAATATCGCCGACGCCGCCATCTCGGTTGGCGTGGTTCTCTTGCTGATTGATGGGCTCCGGCGCGACGCCAAGGCCTAAGGACGTTGGCGCCGGCCCCCTGTTTGCGCTAAGGCAATGGACTTTCCGGCCGGGGGCGGCCCTAGGGAGCGTTTTGTCATGACCCTCAACCGCGTGATTCTCGCCGGCGCCCTGGTCGCAGCCGTCGGTCTGGCTGGCTGCAGCTCGACCCGCTCGGCCCTTGGCATGACCAAGGTGACCCCTGACGAATTCCGGGTCGTCACCAAGGCGCCCCTGGTGGTTCCGCCCGACTATTCCCTGCGCCCGCCCGCCCCGGGAGAGCCCCAGCCTCAGGAATTGCGTCCTGAGAGCGCTGGCCGCGCGGCCCTGCTGGGCGAACGCGAAGGCCTCAATCGCAGCCAGGGCGAGCAGCAACTGGTGGCCAGGGCTGGCCTGGCCGGCGCCGACCCCTTGATTCGCTATGTGGTCGACGACGAGTTCGGCAGCATCGCCCACAAGGACAAGGGCTTCGCCGACCGCGTGATGTTCTGGCGCGGCGGAGACGCCCCGGCGCAGGCTTCGGGTCCCGACCTCTCCGGCCCCATCGACGCCGAGTCCGAACAGGCCCGGATCAACGCCATCACTGGCGGCGGTAATGTGGTCATCCGCCGTGAAGCCGGCAGCCGGATCAAGCTGCCGGGCCTCTGAGGCCCAAAAATTAGTCCTCCGCCGGGGTCCGGATCTCGTATCCGAGAGCGCCGAGGCGATCGAGTACGCCGCCCTGCGCCAGCAGAGGCCGTAGCTGCACCACAGCAATGCTGTGACCCGGCTGGCGCAGCGCCGCGACAATAGCGGCCGTCTGATCGGCCTTCAGCCGGGCGTCCAGGTCCGCCGCCCCAGGCGCGGCGGCGATGCACCGTTCGTAGCTGCGCTCGCCGCCAAGCGCGTCCCGCACCTGTCCCCAGGCCCAGGCCCGGGCGGCGGCCTGGGCTGAGCCGGGACCAGCCTCCACCGCCGCCAGGGCCTCCAGGACGCAGGCCCGCTGGGCCTCGGCCGGGGTGCGGACCACGGCGGCCAACAGGGGCGCGGCGTCATAGGTCTTGGCCTCCACCCGAATTCCCCGGGCCGCAGCCATCCGGCCAATGGTCTTGGCGGGATCAGCAGCGGTCAGACGCGCAGCGTCGCGGTAGTCGCTGACCAATAGAAGGGCGGCGGCCATGCCGTTGCGTGTCTTGTAGCGATCGGCCCCCTGACCCGCCTGGGTCCGGGCGGCCACGAAGCGGGCGCGCAGGGGCTCCCCCAGGCTCTCCTCAAACGGGGATGAAGACCGCAGGCGGACCAGGCTGACCACCGCGCCGGGCGCCGTCAGCAGGTTCACGCTGGCATTGTTGAACGGCAGGATCACCCGGTTGGCGCCCTCCAGCCGACGCTCCAGAACGCTGGCGTCCCAGCCCGACCCCTTGGGGATCACCGAGGGGACGCCCATCACATAAACGGTAGAATCCCCGTCCGAGACCCGCCACCAGGCCGGGCCGATCTCGCGGGCGGTCACCACCAGCTCTTCGATCAGGACCGCATCGGGATCCTGGGGCAGGCTGTCGGGGGTCTGGGCCGCCCCCACCAGGGGTGTGGCCAGCAGCAGCAGTCCGCAGACGAGAGCGGTCAGGCGCATCATGTCTTTCCTCAAGAGCCGCCCCCGCAGCCTGAATCGTCCTATAACGCCTTTTGGACCCAGGCTCGAACATGCGCATCCACCGCCTTCCCCCCGAAACCGTCAACCGCATCGCCGCCGGCGAGGTGGTCGAGCGGCCTGCCAGCGCCATCAAGGAGCTGGTGGAGAACGCCCTGGACGCCGGCGCCCGACAGATCGAGGTGCAGGTGGACGGCGGCGGCCTGTCCCGCATCCTGGTGGCCGATGACGGCTTTGGCCTCTCGCCGGACGAACTTCTGCTGGCCGTCGAACGCCACGCCACCTCCAAGCTCCTGCCCGACGACGCCGGCGACTATGACCTGCTGCGCATCGCCACCCTCGGCTTCCGGGGGGAGGCCCTGCCGTCAATCGGCTCAGTGGCGAGGCTTTCCATCACCAGCCGGGCCAAGGGCGCCGCCGACGCCTACGCCTTGCGGGTGGATGGCGGGGCGATGGGCCAGGTCTCGCCGGCCGCCTTCCCGGGCCCTCACGGGGCGCGGGTGGAGGTCCGCGACCTGTTCTACGCCACGCCGGCGCGGCTGAAGTTCATGAAGTCCGAGCGGGCCGAGGCCATGGCCATCGCCGAGGAGATCAAGCGCCAGGCCATGGCCCACGAGGCGGTCAGCTTCACCCTGGACATCGACGGGCGAAAGGTTCTGCGCCTGCCCGCCGAGCCGCATGGCGATGTGGGCCGGCTGGCGCGGCTCTCGGCCATCATGGGCCGGGAGTTCTCGGAAAACGCCCTGCTCATCGACCATGTCCGCGAGGGCGTGCGTCTGTCCGGCTATGCCGGCCTGCCGACCCTGAACCGCGGCAACGCGGCCCACCAGTACCTGTTCGTCAATGGCCGGCCAGTCCGCGACCGCCTGCTGCAGGGCGCCCTGCGCGGCGCCTATGCTGATTTCCTGGCGAGGGATCGCCATCCCCTGACGGCCCTGTTCCTGGAGCTCGATCCGGCCCTGGTGGATGTGAACGTCCATCCGGCGAAGGCCGAGGTGCGGTTCCGCGACCCGGCCCTGGTGCGGGGCCTGATTGTCGGTGGGCTGCGCCACGCCCTGGCCGGCGCCGGCCATCGGGCCTCGACCACCGTGGCCACAGACGCCCTGCAGGGCCTGCGGCCGGGCATGACGCCTGCGCCTCCCTATCGCCCGGGCCCCTCGGCGGCCGGCTTCTCCAGCTGGAGCGGCGGCGGTTGGGGTCCGGCGCTCGCCCAGGCCATTCCGGGCCTGAGCGAAACATCGGCTCGCCATGAGCCGGTCCACGAGCCGTCACCGCAGGGCTTCGGGGTCGCCGAGGGCGACGCCGCTCCAGCCCTCGCGCCTGATCTGGTGGACTACCCCCTGGGCGCGGCCCGGGCCCAGGTGCACGAGACCTATATCGTCGCCCAGACCCGGGACGGGGTGGTCATCGTCGATCAGCACGCGGCCCATGAGCGGCTGGTCTATGAGAAGATGAAGGCCGAAATGGCGGTGGGCGCGGTGGCCCGCCAGGCCCTGCTGATCCCCGAGGTGGTCGAGCTGGACCCGGCCGAGGCTGAACGGGTCGTGGCCCGGGCCGAGGAGCTTGCGGCGCTCGGCCTCATCATCGAGCCCTTTGGCGCCGGCGCGGTGCTGGTGCGGGAGACCCCGGCCCTGCTGGGCACGACGGACGCCGCAGGCCTGGTGCGCGACATCGCCGACGACCTGGCCGAAACCGACCAGGCCCTGGCGCTGAAGGAACGCTTGGCGGAGGTCTGCTCCACCATGGCCTGCCACGGCTCGGTCCGGGCCGGCCGGCGGCTGACGGCTCAGGAAATGAATGCCCTGCTCCGCCAGATGGAAGCTACGCCCCATTCAGGCCAGTGCAACCATGGCCGACCCACCTATGTGGAGCTTAAGCTCGCCGACATCGAGCGGCTGTTCGGCCGGCGTTAGGCGAGTTCCCGCTCAGCGAACGCCCGCATCGCCGCGCCGAGATATTCGGTCAGGCCGGCGCACCGGGCCTCGTACCGGGCGCGGAATTCCGGATGGTCCTCATAGAGCCGGCTGAGGCCATCGAAGGCTGCACGATCAGGCGCACGGTTCCAAGCGCGGGCGATCCAGTCGCACCAGCGCCTGGCCAGGGCCTGTGTCGCCTCAGAGTCGGCGGGCGCGCCAGCCTGCAGGGCGCGGGCGAATTCCGCCTCCAGAGCCTCGCCCTGCGCTATCATGTTCTGCGCGGCCGACGGCCCCATGGCCCCCAGTCCGGCCTTGGACTGGGCGACCCGGTCCCCCATGTCGCCGCCGTAACGCTCGGTCAGCCAAGCCTCATGGCGCGCCTGCGTTTCGGGCTCAAAGCCCAGATACATCTTCGTCTCGTCCATCTTCGTCTCTCCTTGAAGGTCGGCGAGGGTGGCGTCGATGGTTTCGATCAGTTGACGACCGCGATCCACCTGCTGGCGGAGCCGGTCCCTATGGGATCGCAGCGCCGCGACCCGGTCGAAACCGGGATCGTCCAGCAGGGCGGCGATGGCCGCCAGCGGCATGCCGAGCTCCCGGTGGAAGAGGACCTGTTGTAACCGCAGCAGATCCTCCCGCCCGTAATATCGGTATCCGTTGGCGCCCACCCGCGCAGGCTTGAGCAGGCCAATCTCGTCGTAATGGTGCAGGGTGCGCACGCTCACGCCCGAGAGCCGAGCCACTGTCTTGACCGTAAAATCCGTCACGAAACCTCGTCCTAGCCGATGGACAAGGCAGATGGGCCCTCACGAAAGGTGAGGGTCAAGCGCCTTCAATCGGTCAGTCTGGCACGTGCTTTCGTCTGAACGCCCGGCCTTGCCTGGCGGCGCCATCCTGCTAGCCTGAGCGCCACTGTAAGAGGGTTTTATGTCTCCCGTTGTGATGAGCCGCCGAGCCTGAGCCGTCGGGGCGGACGTGTTGAACGTCCGGCCGGGATTCAGGTGCGAACCCCGCCATCCGCGTCGCGTCGGCGCGCGGAGGGTTTGGCTATGCCTGACCACCGGACGACCTTCCGTGAACATTCCCAAACCGCAGCAAAGGACGCTGCACGCCCTCGCCCAGGGGGCGACCCTTCGCCCTGTCCGTGACCACCGCGGCCATATCATCGACGTTGACTGCATCACCGGGGAGGGCTGGCGGCTGACCGACTGTGACCTCGCCGTCTTCCAGGCCCTGCGGCGGCGGGGCTTCATCGCCAGCCGCAACGGCGGGCCTTACCGGATCACCCGGGAAGGCCTGATCAACCTGCGTAGCCGGCAGGACAACCGAACGACCTCACGCCTCTGGTAAGTATTTCAGGAAGTGGACGCGCGCGGCGCCATAGTCGCGGGCGTCCAGCTCCTGGAAGCCTGTGACCGTGGGGGGCGGCTCGCTCGCCCCCCGCTCCCAGACGATCAGGGCGCCGGGACTGAGCCAGCCCCCCTCCGCCAGGGAGGGAAGGCAGGCCTCGCCCAAGCCCTTGCCATAGGGCGGATCGAGGAAGGCCAGGTCGAAGGCGGGCCCGTCGCCCCCCGGGCGAACGCCCAGATCGGTGGCGTCGCGGCGGTGGACCCGGGTGCGGCCAAACAGGCCCAGGCTGTCCACATTCTCCCGGATCGCGCCGCGGGCCTCCTCGTCGGTCTCCACGAACAGGCAGAACTTCGCCCCCCGGGACAGGGCTTCGAAGCCCAGCGCCCCTGAGCCGGCGAACAGGTCGATGACCCGCTGATCCCTCAGGCCGCCCGACCAGGGGGCGTGTTCGAGGATGTTGAAGATGGCCTGGCGGGCGCGGTCGGAAGTCGGCCGCGTATTCACCCCCTGCGGCGCGGCCAGGCTCTTGCCGCGGAACTCTCCCGAAACGATGCGCACGGCCTAGCCCCGGGACTTGGGTCCGCGGGGGCCGCCTGAGCCCCGGGCGGGTCCGCCAGGACGAGGCCCGCCACGGGCCGGACCGGCGGGCCGTTCGCCCTTGCCGCCGCCAGACGGCTTGCGGTCGGACGTCGGCTTACCTCCGGGCTTGGCCTTGCCGGGGGCGGCGCGGGATCGCGGGGCGCCAGGCCCTGCCGTGCGGGGGCGATCGGCGGCCGGCCGTTCAGTCTTCGGGGCCTGAGACCGCGGAGCCGCGGCCTTGGACCGGTCCGCCCGGTGTCCATCTGAGCGGGGGCCATCTGATCGGGAGGACCCGGCTGGTTTGCCGCGCTCGGGCCTGGGCCGGTCTCCGCCGGTCCGCTCAGGGGCGGAACGCGCGGGCCTCGGACGGTCGGCCTGGGTCCGCTCGGGGCGGCCAGACCTTGGCGCTTCGGCCTTGGGTCGCTCAGGGCGGGGGCGCTCGCTCCGCTCGGTCCGGACGGGCTCGGGTCGTTCAGCCCGCTCGGCGCTGGCGGCGGCGCTCCGGGCGGCCTGGACCCTGGCCTTGTTGATCATCACTCGGCCCTCGGCGAGGGCGGCGTCGCGGCCGCTGACCTTGGGCGCGGGCTTGGCCTTGGGGGCGCCCTTGGGCCGCACCGTGATCTTGGCCTTGGCCCAGCCGGGCTTATAGGCCTTCTTTTCCACAGGCTTGACGACGACCTGCTCCACCTCGGCGGCCGCACGGCGGGCGGCGCCGGCGGCGCGATTGCGCTTGGGCGGCGAATAGGCCGGCCGGTCGCCCTTGGGCATGTCCTCAGGGGAAATGAAGCCGGCGAACTGTTCGCGCAGGACCCGGGGCCCCACCTCCTCGATCTCGCCGGCCTCCAGCACGCCGAGCGCCAGCGGCCCATAGGAGAGGCGGATCAGCCGGTTGACCTGCAGCCCCAGGGACTCCAGCACCCGCCGGACCTCCCGGTTCTTGCCCTCGGTCAGGGTCAGGCTGATCCAGACATTGGCGCCCTTGGCGCCTTCCCGGGCCTTGTCGATGCGGGCCTCGATGGGACCGTAGCGGACGCCTTCGACGGTCACCCCATCCTTCAGCCCGTCCAGCTTGTCCTGGGTGATGCGGCCGTGCGCGCGGGCGCGATAGCGGCGCTGCAGGCCGGTGGCCGGCAGCTCCAGGGACCGCGCCAGCGCCCCGTCATTGGTCAGCAGCAGCAGGCCTTCGGTGTTCAAGTCCAGCCGGCCGACGGAAATCAGGCGGGGCAGGCCCTCGGGCAGGGTCTCGAATACGGTGGAGCGGCCGGCCGGATCGGAATGGGTGGTCACCAGGCCCGCGGGCTTGTGATACCGGAACAGGCGGGCCGGCTCGCGGTCGTCCACGACCTCGCCGTCCACGGTGAGGATGTCGTTCGCCTCGACCTTGACCGCGGGCGTGGTCAGAACTTGGCCATTCAGCGCTACGCGGCCGGCCTCGATCAGGCGCTCGACCTCCCGGCGCGACGCGACGCCGGCGCGGGCCAGGGCCTTGGCCACGCGTTCGCCGCCGCCCTCGGCCCCGTCGGGCGCGGTGGGGTCGTGGGCGTCTGGGGCTTGACCGGAGGGGGGTCGGGGAGTTCGTTGCCGTTCGTGGACCATGATCAACGCACCATGCGCATCGCCCTGCGCGCCGCGCAAGACGCCGCCGCACGCGGGGAAACCCCTGTGGGCGCCTGTGTGGTCGATCCGGCCACCGGCGAGGTGATCGCCATCGGCGCCAACGGCCCCATCGGGAGCCATGATCCCACCGCCCATGCCGAGATCGTCGCCCTGCGCGAGGCGGCCCGCAAGCTGGGCAATTACCGTCTGACCGGCCTGACCCTGGTGGTGACGCTGGAGCCCTGCGCCATGTGCGCCGGCGCCATCAGCCACGCCCGCATCGGCCGCCTGGTGTTCGGCGCCGACGACCCCAAGGGCGGGGCCATCCTGCATGGCCCGAAATACTTCGAGCAGCCCACCTGCCACTGGCGGCCCGAAGTGACCGGCGGGATCCTCGCCGACGAAAGTGCGGCTCTGCTCCGCGGGTTTTTCCGTGCGCGGCGGGGCAAGCCCGCGCCTACCCCGCCGGAGCACACATAGGCGCCGCCCACCTTGCCAAGGCCCCCTGCCCGGTCGGATGATGGCTCCCATAAGAATTCAAACATTTTAGGGAGACGACCATGGGATTGCTCGACGGAAAAGTGGCCATTGTGACCGGGGCCGGCGGCGGCCTGGGCGAAGCCTACGCCAAGCTGTTCGCCAAGGAAGGCGCCAAGGTGGTGGTCAATGACCTGGGCGGAACCCGCGACGGGTCGGGCGCCGACCGCAGCGCCGCCCAGAAGGTGGTCGACGAGATCAAGGCGGCCGGCGGCGAGGCCGTGGCCAATGGGGACGACGTCTCCACCGTCGAAGGCGGCGAGAACATCCTCAAGACCGCCCTGGATACCTGGGGCAAGATCGACATCCTGGTCTGCAACGCTGGCATCCTGCGCGACAAGACCTTCGCCAACACGTCGGAGGCCGACTGGGACCTGGTGGTCAAGGTGCACCTGAAGGGCACCTATTGCTGCGCCTGGCCGGTGTGGAAATGGATGAAGGACAACAACCATCCCGGCGTCATGGTGCTGACCTCGTCCACCTCGGGCCTCTATGGCAATTTCGGCCAGGCCAATTACGGGGCGGCCAAGGCCGGCATCTATGGACTGATGCGCGTGCTGTCGATCGAGGGCCGCAAGTACGGCATCCGCGTCATGGGCCTGGCGCCCGGCGCCTTCACCCGCATGACCTCCGACCTGCCGGGCCGCCAAGGCAAGGAGCCTGACGCCATGAGCCTGCCGGAGAACATCGCGCCCGGCGTGCTCTACATGGTCTCCGATCTGGCCGCCGATCATTCGGGCAAGGTGCTGGGGGTCTCCTCCCGCGGCGTGCGCGAGATCAAGATGGTCCAGACCGACGGCTTCAACCCAGGCAAGCCCTACACCGCCCAGGACGTGGCCAAGCACGCCGAGGAGGTGTTCTTCCCGGCGGCGGCTGAACGCACCGCCGCCAGCGCTTAGGAGGCGGGCGCGGCGCGGCCTTGCGTCCTTCGAGGCTCGCTTGCGCTCGCACCTCAGGATGAGGAGGTGGGTGGAGGCTGACGCCCTCCCATTCCGCCCTCATCCTGAGGCGCCCGCAGGGCCTCGAAGGACGAGGTGCGGCGGCAGGGCGTTCAGTACCCCTCCAACCGCGCATCCAGCCGCGCCCGGACCGCGGGCCACTCCGCCGCCAGGATGGAGAAGACCACCGTGTCGCGGATGCGGCCGGTCCAGACGACGCGGTGATGGCGGAGGATTCCCTCCTGCACGGCGCCCAGCTTCAGGACCGCGGCGCGGGAGCGGAGGTTGATAGCGTCGACGTTCAGCTGCACCCGCCGGGCGCCGGACTCGAAGGCGTGCTCCAGCATCAGCCGTTTGGCCGCCGGGTTCACCGGCCCGCCGCGCTGGTCAGGATGGTAGTAGGTGCCGCCGATCTCGACGGTCGCATTGGCGCCGTCGGGGGAGATATAGCTGGTCATGCCGATGCAGCGGCCCTCGACCAGGACCGCATGGGGAATCCAGCTCCCGTCGACGGCCTGGGCCATCATCCGGTCCCAGCCGGCGTCGAAATGCTCCGGCGCCATGGAATGGGGATAGAGGTCGCGCCAAACCGAAAGGTCGGCGGCGCAGGCGGCCTGCAGTTCGGCGCGATGGTGTTCGGCCAAGGGTTCCAGCCGAACATGCCGATTGTGCGAATTCCGGGCTTCCAGCTGCATTTCACCCCCTGTGACGCAACGACGCGAAGAATCTTTCACCACCCCCCTTGCCTTTGGCCAGGGGGGGATTATCTCAGCCTGGCCCTTTTGGGCGTTTCCTCCCTAAAACTTTCGAGCCGCGCCCTTCATGGACGCGGCTCTTTTTTTGTCTTCAGCCCCCGGCCAGGAGGCGTAGGCCCTGGATCAGGAAGCCGGCGCCCAAGGCGGTGAAGATCCAGCGGCGCCAGCGGCGGAAGTGGTGCTCGGAGATCACGTCCAGGAACCGTCGCCCCACCGCCGCGCCGGCCACTGCGGCCAGGACAACGCCCGCCACCAAGCCCAGGGCCAACCCCTCCCCCTGGCCGCCGAGCGAAAACAGCGCCCCGCCATAAAAGATCAGCTTGGCCAGATGGGCGAAGACCTGAAAGGCGGCCTTGGTGCCGATCACCTCGTGGCGGTTGAGCGAGCTGCGGACCAGGAAGAGCTCGCTCAAGGGACCTGACACGCCGACGGTGAGCGCCATGACGGTGGCCAGGAAGCCCCCGGCCACAGCGTGGGTGGGCCGCGCGGCGTCCAGGGGGATGAGGCGCAGCGGGAGCCAGACCAGGATCGGCAGAAGCCCCATGCCGATGAAGACCGCCGCCTTGGAGGGCTGGAAGGCGACGAAGGAGAGCAGCGCCATGCTGGCGACGGCGCCGAGGCCGAACCATCCCACGGTGCGGTAGCGCACGTGCCGGGCGTTGAACCCGGCCCTGGCGAGGTTGGAGGCCAGCTGCGCCGCCCCGTGCAGAGCCAGCGCTGCGGCGACCGGCAGGATCAGGGTCAGCACCGCCATCAGCAGCGAACCGCCGGCCATGCCCAACAGACCCGATATGGCCGAGGCGGCGAAGACCGCGGCCAGGACCAGGCCGATGCTCAGCCCGCTCAAGCGCCGCCTGCCAGGAGCTGGGCGGCCTGGATCAGGTAGAGGACGCCGACGGCGGTGACGATCCAGCGGGTCCAGCGCTTGAAGTTCACGTCGCTCACTCGCTCCAGGATCAGGCCGCCGCACCAGGTGCCGGCCATGGAGAGCGGGATGGCCAGAGCGAACAGCCACCAGGGCGGCATTTCGGCCCTCCCTGCCCCGACCATCAGCGGCGCCCCGTAGACGACGATCTTGGCCAGGTGGGCGAAGACCTGGGTGGCGGCCTTGGTGGCGACGATGGCGTGGCGGGTGAGCTCGGTCCGGACAAAGAAGATGTCCAGGAGCGGGCCAGCGACGCCGGCCATCAGGTTCAGGCCGGTGACCAGGAAGCCCGAAGCAAACGCCTGGGGCGGCCGGGCGGCGTCCAGCCTCAGCCAGCCCGTCGGCAGCCAGGTGAGCCAGGGCACAAGGCCCAGCATCAGGAACAGGAAGGGCTTGGACGGGGTGAAGGCGGCCAGCGACACCAGCACGCCGGCGATCAGGGAGGCGAGCGCATACCAGCCGACAATGTCCCAGCGGACGTGTCGTCTATGGAGGATCGCCCGCCAGCCGTTGGCGACCAGCTGTAGAATGCCGTGGGTGACGAAGGCCGCTGAGACCGGCAGGACGAGCGCCAGGGCGCCCATCAGCACCAGGCCGCCGGCCATGCCGAAGACGCCCGACAGGGCGGCGGTCGCAAAGGCGGACGCCAGGATGAAGATCGCAATGGGTAGGGTCACGAGGGGTAGCCTCCAGTTGGGCGGCCGGCCCCGAACGGCGGGCACAGGCCGCCGCCGGGAAACGGTCCGCAGCGCGTCGCGCGCGGGACGGAGCTGGCGCTGCAAGCCTCATTGGGCGAGCGCCTTGTAGAAGACGGTGGTGGCCTCGGGCCGGCCGTCCGTGGAGAGGGCGAAATCTGGAATGACGCCGACGCGGACCCAGCCGCCGCGGGCGTAGAGCCGCTCGGCGTCGCCGCCGGTGACCGTGTCGAGCACCAACAGGCTCAGGCCCATGCCCTGGGCGGCCGCCTCGGCCTGCGCCAGCAGGGCCGCGCCCACGCCCTGGCGGCGGACCCGGGGATGGACCAGCATCTTGGCCACGTCCCCGCGATGGGGCTGGTTCTCCGGCCCGGCCGGAATCACCTGGACCACGCCGCAGAGCCCGGTCTCGTCCTCGCCGACGATGATGGCGCGACCGTCGTCGGCGCCGAGTTGCCCGGCCCACCACTGGCTGGCGCGATCAGGCTCAAGGCCCGCCAGAAACGACACCGAGGCGCCGCCGGCCACGCAGACCGCCAGCAGCTCGCCCAGCGCGTCCGCATGGGCCCGGGCTTCAGCGGCGGTCAGGCGGCGGAATCGGATCGGCAGGCTCATGGCCAACCGCATACACCCGCCAAAGCTTGGCCGCCAGAACGCCGAAAGGCCCCGGCTGTGGCGCCGGGGCCTTGGGGTCTAACGTCCAGCTATGGTCCAGGCCTAGTTCCGGAACACCGCTGCGGTGGACGGATCATGGGGCATTTCGCGGTATTGCCGCAGTTCATTGCGGCCGACCACCATGTGGTGGACCTCGTCCGGACCGTCAGCCAGGCGCAGGGTGCGGGTGGAGGTGTACATCCGCGCCAGGGGGGTCTTTTGCGAGACGCCGGTGGCGCCGTACATCTGGATGGCCTGGTCGATGATCTGGCAGACCCGCTCGGGCACCATGGCCTTGACCATGTGGATCCAGATGCGGGCTTCCTGGCGGTCCAGCACGTCCATGGCCTTGGCGGCCTTGAGCACCATCAGGCGCATGGCCTCGATCTCGATGCGGGCGCGGCTGACGATTTCCACATTGCCGCCCAGCTGGATGATCGGCTTGCCGAAGGCTTCCCGGGTCAGGCCGCGGGTGACCATCAGGTCGAGCGCCTTCTCGGCCTGACCGATGGCGCGCATGCAGTGGTGGATCCGGCCGGGGCCCAGGCGCAGCTGGCTGATCTCAAAGCCGCGGCCTTCGCCCAGCAGCATGTTCGAGGCCGGCACGCGGACATTGTCGAACACGATATGCATGTGGCCATGGGGCGCGTCGGGATCGCCGAACACATTCATCGGCCCGATCACCTTCACCCCAGGGGTGTCCATGGGCACCAGGATCTGCGACTGGCGCAGATGGGGCGGGCCCTCGGGGCTGGTCTGCACCATAGTGATCATCACCTTGCAGCGCGGGTCGCCGGCGCCGGAGATGTAGTGCTTCTCGCCATTGAGCACGTACTCGTCGCCGACCAGGGTGGCGCGCATGCGGATGTTCTTGGCGTCCGACGAGGCCATGTCCGGCTCGGTCATGGCGAAGGCCGAGCGGATCTTGCCTTCCAGCAGCGGCTTCAGCCACTTTTCCTTCTGCTCGGGCGTGCCGACGCGCTCGAGGACCTCCATGTTGCCGGTGTCGGGCGCGGCGCAGTTCATGGTCTCCGAGGCCATCGGATTCTTGCCGAGCTCGACGGCGATATAGGCGTAGTCCAGGTTCGACAGGCCCTCGCCAGTCTCGGCGTTGGGCAGGAAGAAGTTCCACAGACCCTCAGCCTTGGCCTTATCCTTGGCCGCTTCCAGGACTTCCAGCTGGCCCGGCGCATAGGACCAGATGTCGGTCTTGCCCTCGCCCAGGCGATAGAATTCCACGCTCATGGGCTGGACCACCTCGGCGATGAACGTCTTCACATGGTTCAGCAGGGGCACCGCCTTGTCGGAGATGCGGAGGTCGTTCAGCGCGTCCTGCGGGTTCAGTGCGAAGCTGGATTGGGCTTTTTCAGCGGCGATGTTCATGGCGGTCCTCCCGGGACATTGGCGTTGAAGCTGGGGCGCCGGGGGCTGGCCGCGGGGGGCCAGGACGCGCCCGGATCGATCTCTTCCCCACCATTGGCGCAGAATTGCTGAAAATCAAACGCCTGTTCGTCTGGGTGGCCTAAAAGGCGTTCAAACATTTGTTTGAATGGAAGGCGCGCCCCATGGATTTCGATTATTCGGCACGGCAGAAGGCCCTGATCGCCCGGGTCGAGGCCTTCATGGACGAGCATGTGATCCCGGCGGTCCCGACCTATGAGGCCCAGCAGGCGCAAGGGGAGCGCTGGAAGGTCCTGCCGGTGATCGAAGAGCTGAAGGCCAAGGCCAAGGCCGCCGGGCTCTGGAACATGTTCATGCCGCCGTCGTCTGGCGTCGCCCATGTGGATGACAGCTTCGTCTTCGAGGGCGAGCAGCTGACCAATCTGGAATATGCGCCCATCGCCGAGATCACCGGCCGGGTGGAGTTCGCCTCGGAGGTCTTCAACTGCTCGGCGCCGGACACCGGCAATATGGAGATCCTCAACCGCTACGGGACCCTCGCCCAGAAGGAGCGCTGGCTGCGCCCCCTGATGAACGGTGAGATTCGTTCGGCCTTCCTGATGACCGAGCCCCAGGTGGCCTCCTCCGACGCCACCAATATCGAGACCCGCATCGTCCGCGACGGGGACCACTATGTGATCAACGGCCGCAAGTGGTGGTCGTCCGGCATGGGCGATCCCCGCTGCAAGGTGGCCGTGGTCATGGGCAAGACCGACCTCGACGCCCCTCGCCACCAGCAGCAGAGCCAGGTCCTGGTGCCCATGGACGCGCCGGGCGTGAAGATCGTGCGGATGCTGCCGGTGTTCGGCTATGACGACGCCCCCCATGGCCACGCCGAGGCGGTGCTGGAGAATGTCAGGGTGCCGGTGCATGAAGGCCTGTTGCTGGGGGAAGGCCGCGGCTTCGAGATCAGCCAGGCCCGCCTGGGCCCCGGCCGCATCCACCACTGCATGCGCACCATCGGCGCGGCCGAGGTGGCCCTGGAGAAGATGTGCCGCCGGCTGAAGAGCCGCACCGCCTTTGGCAAGGCGATTTCCGAACACTCGGTCTGGGAGGAGCGCATCGCCCGGGCCCGCATCGATATCGAGATGACCCGCCTGCTCTGCCTGAAGGCCGCCGACATGATGGACAAGGCCGGCAACAAGGTGGCCCGTCTGGAAATCGCCATGATCAAGGTCCAGGCCCCGACCATGGCGCTGAAGGTCATCGACGACGCCATCCAGGCGCACGGCGGCGGGGGCGTCACCAGCGATTTCGGCCTGGCCAAGGCCTATGCCGGCCAACGCACCCTGCGGCTGGCCGACGGTCCTGACGAGGTCCACAACCGCACCATCGCCCGGATGGAGCTGGCCAAGTATGGCGACCTTAAGGGCCGGCTGGCGGCCGAGCAGGACGCTCAGCGCGTGCCCGTGGGCTCACGCTGAGGCCCTGCCCGGCGGCGGAGACCGGCTGGGCCGCGCTCAGGCGACCCAGTCGTGCTTCAGCCGGCGCGATCCCAGGATGAACAGGGCCGAGGCGACCAGATAGAAGGCCAGGCCCGAATAGATCGCATAGCGCAGCCCCTCATCCCCAAATCGCGGGGTCAGAACGTCTGAGACGGCGCCAAAATACCAGGTGCCCAGACCCAGGCCGATCAGGTTGTTGACGAACAGGAAGCAGGCCGAGGCCACTGAGCGCTGGGCGACCGGCACCAGATGCTGCACCGCCGTGATCACCGGACCCAGCCAGGCGAGGTTCAGGCCCTGCGGGATGATGAACAGGAAGAAGGCCAGCACCAGGGACTGGGACTGGATGGCCAGGAAGAAGCACGGCAGGGCGATCAGGAAGGCCCCGGCCGGCACCAGCAGATAGGCGCCTGGACGCTTGGGTCCCAGCCGGTCGCCCAGCCAGCCGCCGGCCCAGACGCCGATCACCCCCCCCACCAGGGTGATGACCCCCAGAAAGAGGGAGCGGTCCACCAAGCTCATGCCCAGGCTGCGCTCGAAGAAGGAGGGAAGCCAGAAGGCGATGCCATATCCGCAGACCGAGGAGGCGGCCGCCCCCAGGGAGATCAGCCAGAAGCTGGGCTTGCGGAGCAGCAGGGCGACGGTTCCGGGCGGCGGCGCCTCAGGCGGCTGTTCAGCCAGACGGGGCGCGGGGGCGACGACAGGTTCGTCATAGGCGCCGCGCTTGGGCTCCTTGACGATGAGCCGAAAGATGGGGGCGAAGGCCACGCCGGCCAGGCCGACGATGATGAAGGCCGCCCGCCAGTCGATGGCGTGGGCGATCAGGCCTCCGAAGAGGATTCCCAGGGCCGAGCCGATGGGAATGCCGAAGGAATAGGCCGCCAGCGCCCGGGCCCGATGGCTCTTGGGAAAGTAGTCGGCGATCAGAGAATAGGCCGGCGCCACGCCGCCCGCCTCGCCGATCCCCACGCCCATGCGGGCCAGGAACAGGCTCCAGAAGCCGGTGGCGAAGCCGCACAGGGCGGTGAAGCCGCTCCAGAGGGTCAGGGCCGCGGTCATGATCCAGGTGCGGCTCCAGCGGTCCGCCAGCCAGGCCACCGGGATGCCCAGGCCGGTGTAGAAGAGGGCGAAGGCCAGCCCCCCCATCAGCCCCAGCTGACTGTCGGTGAGCCCCAGGTCGGCCTTGATGGGACCGGCCAGGATTCCCAGGATCTGACGATCGAGGAAGTTAAAGGTGTAGGCGACGATCAGCACCCCAAGGACGGTGATCGGATAGCGATCAGTCCGGCTCCCTACTGGGGCTGCGGCCGCGGCGTCGGGGGAGGTGTCCATCAGGGCTCCGTAAACAGACGAAGGCCCGACTCCTTGAGGAGCCGGGCCTGGAAAGCTGTACTAGAACTTGGCTTCGAGGGAGAGGGTCACCGTCCGGGGCGGGCCATAATAGGCCGTGACCGAATTGGCGAAGAGGCCGCCGGGGAAGTTGTAGCCCCCGATCCGGTAGGTTTCCTCGCCCAGGTTCTTGCCGTGCAGGCCCACCCGGTAGCGGTCGTCCGCCGAGGTCCACATCAGGCTGGCGTCATAGAGCCAGTAGGCGCCCTGATCGAGCCGGGACGGGATCTCGAACATCGAGAAGGACGAGCGGTAGGAGGCCGAGGGGATGAAGCTGATCTTCCCCTTGTCGCCCATGTCACGCCGATAGGTCAGGCTGAAGGCGCCGGTCCATTCCGGGGTGTTCTGGAAGACCCGACTGTCCGCGAAGTCCTCGATCTGGCCCGTCAGCGGGTTGAGCGCCCGGTACTCGTCGAATTCCGCCTTGATATAGCCCAGGGCGAAGTTGGCGCTGAGCTCGGGCGTCAGATAGGCGACGCCTTCCACCTCGACCCCCGACATGTGGGATTCGCCGACATTCAGCACCTGGCTGGCGATGGAGGCGCCCACGGGCGTCTGAAGGGTCACCTGCTGGTCCTGATACTGGGCGTAGAAGACCGCCGTGTTCAGGCTCAGGCGGCGGTCGAAGAAATAGCCCTTCAGGCCCGCCTCATAGGAATCCACCGTCTCAGGCGCATAGCCGTCCCGGGAGGTGGGGGTGAGGATGGCGTCGGCGCGCATGTCGAACCCGCCGGACTTGAAGCCCTGGCTGTAGGAGGCGTAGCCGGTCAGCTCGGAACCGAAGTCGTAGCTGGCGCTGACCCGGGGGGTGAACTTCTCATAGGTGTCGGTGCTGGTGAAGTTCGACCGCACCAGGCCCGGCGTGGCCAGGGGATTGCCGAACAGGGGCGAACGGATGCCCGTGAAGTTCTGGCGATAGACCACGCCGGTCTTCTCGTCGCGGGTGTAGCGACCACCCACGGAAAGGGTCAGGGCTTCGGTGAGGTCGAAGCTGACATCGGCGAAGGCCGACCAGCTCTCAGTGTCCACATGACCCGCCGTGGCGATGGTCAGGGCCGCCTGGCTCAGCACCGTGTCGAAGGCGCCCGCCGCCGTGGCGTTCAGATAGAAGAGACCGCCGACCGCCTGCACCCGATCGCCGGAATAGAGCAGTTGCAGCTCCTGGGTGAACTGGTGGTCGTTATAGCGGGCCGGAATGTCCAGATAGGGGGCCGGGAGGGTGTCGAAGTCGATCTCACCGGCGGTCTCCCCGGTGCGGTAGGCCGAGATGGACTTGAAGGTCAGGGACTCGCTGGCGGCCCATTCCCCCAACAGGGAGACCCCGCGGCTATCCACCCGGTTCTTGTCGCCGGCGCCGGCCCGGGTGTCATAGACATTGGGCAGCACTTCGCCGCCGGGGATCGGCTGATTGGCGATGTTGAAGGCGGCGGTCTCGCGGTGTCCATGCCGGGGGTTGGACCGGTCGGTGACGATGTCGCCGGCCAGGCGGAAGAAGAGGTCAGGCGTCGGCGAGAACTCCACCGTGGCCCGGGCCGCGCTGACATCCTTGTTATAGTGCTCGGCGCCGGTGGTCAGGTTGGTCCCATAGCCATCCCGGTCAAAACTGGCCCAGGTTAGGCCGACCCCGAGGTTGTCGCTGACCATGCCCTTGGCCGAACCGATGAAGTCGCGCTGGTTGTAGGAGCCGAGCTGGCCCTTGAACCGCATCTCCGGCTCGCCATCGATCTTGGCGGTGACGTACTTGATCGCCCCGCCGATGGTGTTGCGACCGTAGAGCGTGCCCTGGGGTCCCCGCAGGACCTCCAGCCGCTCGATGTCGAAGATGTCCAGAACCGCACCCTGTGGGCGGGCGATATAGACATCGTCCACATAGAGACCGACCCCGGGCTCAAAGCCCCACAGGGGGTCCTGCTGGCCCACCCCGCGAATGAACGAGATGAGGGTGGAGTTGGACCCCCGGGCCACCTGGACGGTGAGGTTGGGAGTCGATTGCTGAAGTCGGGTGATATCGGCCGCGCCGGTGGCCTCAAGACGCTCGGCGGTCACCGCGGTGACGGCGACGGGCACGTCCTTGAGGGTCTCTTCCCGGCGCCGAGCTGTGACCACCAGCTCCTCGACCACCGAGACGCCCTGGGCAGGAGCCTGGGCCACGGCGGCGGCTGGCGCGACCGCCATCGCCGCGCTCGCAAGGAGCGCAGCCTTGAAAAGGGTATTCATTTCATCCTCCCCAACGCGCCGTTCGTTGAGCACGGCGTCGTCACAAAACTCACCACCTGGTGAATTAGGGGGACTGTGCGCGCAACCTGGGCTGTTGCGCCAGAGCCAAGATGGGAGTCGGATTCGAATTTTTGGCCAGATGGTGAATTTTCGCAACACTGACGCTTGCGCCCGGGCTCAGGCCCGGCGGCGGACCACCGTTTCAAGACCGGCGGCGCAATAGGCGAACAGGCGCTCTCGCACCGCCTGGAGATCCGAAGACCGACACCGCCCGTCCGACAGCTGGTCGATCCGTCCCGTTTCGGACAGGGCCAGCATCATCGCCCCGGTCAGGAACTGATAGCACCAGTAGAGATCGTCGATCTCGGCTTCGGGAAGCGCGACCTTGAGGGTGTCGATCAACTTGTGCACCACCGGGTCAAAGAACCGGTGCATGGTCTCTCCGCCCCAGGCCGGGGTGTTGTTCACCAGGGCCACCAGGCGGAAATAGTTCTTCCAGCCAGGCTCCTGGGTCATGGAGCGGTCCAGCAGGGGGCCGATAAACGCCTCGATCACCCCCTCGGCGCGCAGATCGTCGGGGTGGGCGGCCTGATAGGCCGCCATGGCTTCCAGCCGCTCTCGGTTGAGGATCTCTGCCCGCCGCGCGAAGACCGCGTCGAACAGCTCCCGCTTGGCCCCGAAATAGTAGTGGATCAGGGCGGTGTCGACGCCGGCCTCGGCCGCCACCTGGCGCACCGTCACCCCATAGAAGCCATGACGGGAGAACAGGTCTTCGGCGGCGTTCAATATGGCTTCGCGGAGGTCTGGGCCCTTGCCCTTGGGCCTGCGGCCCCGGGTCGCCCCGGCCGGTGGGTCGGATGACTTCGCCATGTCGCCAGTGGAGGACGGCGAACGCCTGATCGTCAAGCGTCCGGGTGCGGCCGCCTCAGAGGGTGGCCGGGCGGGTGAGGAGGAACAGGCTGAGCACGCCTGCCAGGGCCACCAGGGCCGGAACGAGTTTGAAGAGCTTGACCATGACCCATAGATAGGCACGGCCATGGCGCCTATCCAGTTAAGCTTCCGACAGAATTCCTGACGTCGGCCCCAGTCCGACGAAGGGCGAAATGCCGCAGCGCCGCTTGACTCCCCGCCCCGTCCTTCCTAATTCCAGACCGCGTTAGCACTCGGGGTTGGCGGCTGCTAATAAGCGCCGATCACGGGGGCTGACCTCATCGCAATTCCAATAGTTCCGAATGGAGCAAGACCAAATATGGCGTTTCGTCCTTTGGGAGACCGCGTCCTCGTCCGGCGCGTCGAGGAAGAACAAAAGACCAAGGGCGGGATCATCATCCCCGACACGGTGAAAGAGAAGCCGCAGGAAGGCGAGATCATCGCCGTGGGCCCCGGCGCCCGTGACGAGAGCGGCAAGGTCCAGCCCCTGGACGTCAAGACCGGCGATCGCATCCTGTTCGGCAAATGGTCCGGCACCGAGATCAAGCTCGAAGGTGAAGACCTGCTGATCATGAAGGAAAGCGACGTCCTGGGCGTCCTCGACTAAGACCGCCGGCCCTCGCCGACACGCTCGCCCCCGGGCGGGCGCAAGACCTATGGCCAAGGCCGGCCGCCCGGATGATCCGGGGCGCCGCCTTCGCCTTCAAAGAAAGTAGAAGAAGAAATGGCTGCGAAAGACGTCTATTTCTCCGCTGACGCCCGCGACCGCATGCTCCGCGGCGTCAACACCCTCGCCAACGCCGTGAAGGTGACCCTGGGCCCCAAGGGCCGCAACGTGGTCATCGAAAAGTCCTTCGGCGCCCCGCGCTCCACCAAGGACGGCGTTTCGGTGGCCAAGGAAATCGAACTGGCTGACCGCTTCGAGAACCTCGGCGCCCAGCTGATCCGCGAAGTCGCCTCGAAGACCAACGACAAGGCCGGCGACGGCACCACGACCGCGACCGTTCTGGCCCAGGCCATCGTGGTCGAGGGCCTGAAGTCGGTGGCCGCCGGCATGAACCCGATGGATCTGAAGCGCGGCATCGACAAGGCCGTCGCCAAGGTGATCGAAGAGATCAAGGCGACCTCCAAGAAGGTCTCGGCCAATTCCGAGATCGCCCAGGTCGGCACCATCTCGGCCAATGGCGACACCGAGGTCGGCGAGATGATCGCCCGCGCCATGGACAAGGTCGGCAACGAAGGCGTCATCACGGTTGAAGAAGCCAAGACCGCCGAGACCGAACTCGACGTCGTCGAAGGCATGCAGTTCGACCGCGGCTACCTGTCGCCCTACTTCATCACCAACGCCGACAAGATGGAGGCCGATCTCGAAGAGCCTCTGATCCTGCTCTACGAAAAGAAGCTGTCGACCCTGCAGCCCCTGCTGCCGGTGCTCGAAGCCGTGGTCCAGTCG
>NZ_JAUSBZ010000098.1 GCF_030651755.1 Phenylobacterium sp.
CCGATGCCGCCCAGGCCGAAGACCACGGCGTTGGCGCCCGGCTCAACCTTGGCGGTGTTGGTCACCGCACCGACGCCGGTGGTCACGCCGCAGCCGATGTAGCAGGCCTTGTCGAAGGGGGCGTCGGACCGGATCTTAGCCAGGGCGATCTCCGGCAGGACCGTGAAGTTCGAGAAGGTCGAGCAGCCCATATAGTGGTGGACCATCTGGCCTCGATAGGAGAACCGGCTGGTGCCGTCGGGCATGACGCCCTTGCCCTGAGTTCCCCGGATCGCCGTGCAGAGGTTGGTCTTGCGCGACAGGCAGCTTTTGCACTGGCGGCATTCGGGGGTGTAGAGCGGGATCACATGATCGCCGGGCTGCAGGCTGGTCACGCCGGGTCCCACCTCGACCACAACGCCCGCGCCTTCATGGCCCAGGATCGAGGGGAAGACCCCTTCGGAATCCAGGCCGTCCAGGGTGTAGGCGTCGGTGTGACAGATGCCAGTGGCCTTGATCTCCACCAGCACCTCGAAGGCCTTGGGACCTTCCAGATCCAGCTCGACGATCTCCAGGGGCTTCTTGGCTTCAAAGGCGACGGCGGCGCGGGTCTTCATGGCGGGGCTCCCTGGAGTGGACGCCCCCTGGGTGGCGCCTTGCGCCCGCCGGATCAAGCCGGAGCACAGCGAGAAGTCGACCTCGGCGCGAACTTCGGTGCTATGATGAACGCCACCTTGGCGGGTGGAGCCTGCGCCCGCGATCGTCAGAGGAGACGCCCATGCCCGGCCGACGGCCGACCACGATCGCAAGGTCGAGACTGGCCCTGACGTTCCTGGCCTGGCTGTTCCTGCTGCTGGGCGGCCCCGCCGTCGCCACGGCCCAGGCCCCCACGGCCGCGACCTCTGATGCTCCCCTGGTGCTGGTGTTCGACCTGGACGGGGCGGTGGGGCCGGCGACGTCGGAGTATCTGCGCCGAGGTCTGGAAACCGCCGCGGCGCGTGAGGCCGAGCTGGCTGTGATCCTGATGGACACGCCGGGCGGGTTGGACTCCTCCACCCGGGAGATCATCGCCGACATCCTGGCCTCGCCCACGCCGGTGGCGGTGTTCGTGACGCCCGCCGGCTCCCGTGCGGCCAGCGCCGGCACTTACATCCTCTATGCCAGCCACCTGGCGGCCATGGCCCCTGGCGCGCATCTGGGGGCGGCCACACCGGTGCAGATGGGCGGGTCAAACCCGCTGATGCCCGAGCGCCGTGAGGGCGACGACGCCGCGGGCGATGATGCCGCCCAGCCCGACGCCATGACCGCCAAGGTCACCAATGACGCGGTGGCCTATATCCGCAGCCTGGCGGGGCTGCATGGCCGCAACGCCGATTGGGCCGAACGCGCTGTGCGTCGGGCCGAAACCCTCACCGCCACGGAGGCCCTGGATCAGGGGGTCATCGAAATCCTCACCCGCGACCTGGACGGTCTGCTGGCGGCGGCCGACGGGCGCACCGTCATGGTGAATGGCCAGGCGCGGGTGCTGAACACCGCCGGCGCCCAGGTCGAAACCCTGGCGCCCAACTGGCGCGCCCGGGTCCTGGCGGTGATCACCAATCCCAATATCGCCTATCTGCTGATGATGGTCGGGGTCTATGGGCTGATCTTCGAGTTCACCTCGCCCGGCGCCGTGGGGCCCGGCGCGGTGGGCGCGGTTTCGCTGCTGCTTGGCCTGTTCGCCCTCAACATGCTGCCGGTGGACTATGCCGGGGTCGCCCTGATGGCGCTCGGGGTGGGGCTGCTGCTGCTGGAGGCCCTCGCGCCAGGGCTGGGCATATTTGGCGCGGCCGGCGCCATCGCCCTGGCCCTCGGCTCGGTGATGCTGTTTCGCGAGGCCCCGGGCTTCAAGCTGTCGCCCTATGTGATCCTCTCCACGGTGGGGCTCAGCCTCGCCTTCTTCGTCATCGCCCTGCGGGCCGTGGCCCAGTCCACCCGGCGCGCCGTCGCCACCGGCCAGGCCGCCCTGCTCACCGCCCACGCCGTGGTCAAGAGCTGGGACGGCGATCGGGGCTATGTCCACGCCCAGGGGGAAGACTGGCACGCCCGCTCGGCCGTCCCCCTCTCGCCCGGCCAGCCGGTGCGCATCGCCGCCCGTGACGGCCTCACCCTCACCGTCGAACCCGAAAACCCCGCCTAGGGCGGAGAAGGATCAAGCCCATGTTCGATATCGCCAGCTACGGCGCCTTAGCCGTCCTCCTCATCATCATCCTGCTGCAGGCGGTGAAGGTGATGCGAGAATATGAACGCGCAGTCGTCTTCACCCTGGGCCGCTTCACCGGGGTCAAGGGGCCAGGCCTGATCCTGCTGATCCCCGTGATCCAGCAGATGGTCCGTGTCGACCTGCGGACCATCGTGCTGGACGTGCCCAGCCAAGATCTGATCAGCCGCGACAACGTCTCGGTGAAGGTCTCGGCGGTGATCTATTTCCGCGTCATCGACGCCGACCGGGCGGTGATCCAGGTGGAAAACTACATGGACGCCACCAGCCAGCTGGCCCAGACCACCCTGCGTTCGGTGCTCGGCAAGCACGACCTGGACGACATGCTGGCTGAACGGGACAAGCTGAACCAGGACATCCGCGCCATCCTCGACAGCCAGACCGAGGAATGGGGCATCAAGGTCGCCAATGTGGAGATCAAGCATGTCGACATCGACGAGAGCATGATCCGCGCCATCGCCCGCCAGGCCGAGGCCGAACGGAACCGCCGCGCCCGCGTCATCAACGCCGAAGGGGAGAAGCAAGCGGCCCACGCCATGCTGGAAGCCGCCCAGACCCTGTCCACCATCCCCGAGGCCATGCAGCTGCGCTATCTGAACACGCTCTCTGACATCGGGGCGGACAAGAACACCACCATCGTCTTCCCCATGCCCATCGACCTGGGGGCGGCCCTGTCCAATCTGGGCAAGCCCAAGGCCTGAGGCCTCAGGCCGAGGCGACGATCCCGGCGTCGTGCAGGCGGGCGATCTCGCCTGCGTCCAGGCGCAGGAGACCGGCCAGCACCTCTTCGGTGTGCTCGCCCAGCCGCGCGGCCGGGCGGGCGTCGCCCCGGGCGTCCTGTGGCAGGGTGGCCGCATAGCCGGGAACCGGATAGGTCGCGCCGCTCACCTGGGCCAGGTCCGAGAAGATCGGATTGCCCTTGAAAAGCCTCGGGTCCTCAAGGGCCTGTTCGAGGGTCTGGTAAGGACCCCAACAGACGCCCAGCTCATCGAACCGGGGCAGGAGGTCTTTGCTGTCGGCGCGGGCGAAGCCGGCCTCGAAGATCGGCATGAGGGCGTCAGCCTGGGCGAAGCGCAGGCCCTCATCCTTGCGGAAGTCCACGCCGCGCGCGGACTCCAGGGCTGCGACGTCGGCCCCGACGCCCAGCACTTCGATCAGGCCGGTCCACTGGCGCGGCGTGATGGCCACCACCATCAGGCGCTTGCCGTCGCGGGTGACGAAGTCGCGGCCGAAGGCGCCGAACAGGGTGTTGCCCTGTCGGGGCCGCTCCCCCTCGCCCACCAGGATCTCGGCGGTCATGCCCATATTGGCGAGGGTCGCTGCCGCGACGTCCGACAGGGGAATGCGGATCTCACGCCCCTGGCCGGTGCGCATCCGCGCCAGCAGGGCCGCGACCATGTTGAAGGCGGCGTAGGCGCCGGTCAGCAGGTCCCAGGCCGGCAGGACGTGGTTCACCGGCCGCGGATCGTCCGGATGACCGGTCATCAGCGGCACGCCGACAGCGCTGTTGATCGTGTAGTCGACGCCGGGCCCGCCATCGGCCCAGCCCATGACGCGGACACAGATGACGTCGCCGCGGAGAGCCTTCAGCCGGTCATAGGCGAGGAAGCCCTCGACGGGGAAGTTGGTGACGAACAGGCCGCCATCCTCGCCAGGGGCTGCGGCCAGGCGCTGGGCGATCTCGCGGCCCTCCGGGCGCGATAGGTCAAGGGCGACCGACTTCTTGCCCTTGTTCAGCCCCTCCCAGTAGAGGCTTGATCCGTTGGGGGCGAGCGGCCAGCGGCGGAAGTCCGGGCCGCCGCCGATATTGTCGAAGCGGATCACCTCGGCCCCAAGCTGGGCGAGATAGAGCCCGCAGGTGGGGCCGGCGATGAAGGCCGAGCCCTCGACCACGGTTAGGCCCTTCAACAGGTCGTACATGGGCGTATTCCTCCCGTAGCTTCGCGCCGTCAGACGCCCGGCCTTAGCATGGGGACCGGTTGACGTTGGGGGCGCCCTGGCCGATCGCCGCTGGTCAGTGTCATAACCTCAACCGACGACTCGCAATGCCGCTCGGAGGATGTTTGGACCAGTTCCGTTCGCTCCTGTTCACGCCGGCCAGCCGCCCCGACCGCTTTGAAAGCGCCTTGGCCAGCGGCGCCGATGCGGTCTGCCTGGACCTCGAGGACGCTGTCGCGCCGCCGGACAAGGCCAGCGCCCGAACGACGGCGCTGGACTATCTGGCGACCCGACCGCCATCGGCCGTCAAGGTCGGCCTGCGGCTCAACGGCCGCGCCAGCGGCTGGTTTGATGACGATCTCAAGGCCGCCGCCGGCGCCCGGGCCGACTTCTTCATGATTCCCAAGGCCGCCGGCGCCCGGGAATTCGCCATGCTGCAGCGGGCCATCGGTGAGGCGCGCCCCTTCTGGCCCCTGGTCGAGACGGCCGAAGGGCTGATGAATTGCTGGGAGATCGCCGCGGCGCCCGCCGTGGCCGGCGTTCTGTTCGGCGCCTTCGACTTCAGCGCCGAGGTGGGCTGCGACATGAGCTGGGAACCGCTGCTGTTTGCCCGCAGCCAGATCGCCGCAGCCTGCGCCCGGGCCGGTGTCCAGGCTCTGGATGCGCCGCCGGCGGCCATCGGCGAGCCCGAGGTGCTGACGGCGGAAACCGATCGCGCCCGGCGGCTGGGCTTTACCGGCCGCGCCTGTATCCACCCGGCCCAGGCAGCGCCGATCAACACCGCCTACACCCCCAGCGCCGCCGAGGTGGCGAAAGCCCAGGCGGTGATCGCCGCCTTCGACGCCGCGGCCGGCGGACCGGCCCTGCTGGACGGCAAGCTGATCGAACTGCCCGTGGCCCGCGCCGCGCGGCGCATCCTGGAACGGGCGAGAGGACTAGACGGATGAAGACGATCAAGGAGATCGCGCCGGGGCGCTATCGGGAGACCTTCGGCCGCTACTATGACGACTTCGTCGTCGGCGATGTTTACGAGCATCGTCCCGGCAAGACAGTGACCGAGGCCGACAACCACCTCTTCACCCTGCTGACCCTCAATACCCACCCGCTGCACTTCGACGCCGAGTACGGCAAGCAGACGGAGTTCGGCCAGAACCTGATCGTCTCGACCTATACGCTCGCCCTGCTGATCGGCATGAGCGTCAGCGACTGCTCCCAGAAGGCCATCGCAAATCTGGGCATGGACGAGGTCAAGTTCCCCGCGCCGGTGTTCGCCGGCGACACCCTCTATGGGGAGAGCGAGGTCCTGGCCAAGCGCGAGAGCAAGTCGCGGCCCGGCCAGGGGATCGTCACCATCCGCACCCTGGGCAAGAACCAGGACGGCAAGATCATCGCCACCTTCCGCCGGGACATGCTGATCCCCGCCCGGGGCCAGGCGGTGGAGGACAAGCCGGGCAGCAACTACTAGAGCCCTTTCCGATCTGATTGCTTATCAGATCGGATAAAAAGGGCTCTAAATCATGAAGTTAGAGCATTTTTGGTCCGATAACCGCGTCGCACTTATCGGAAAATGCTCTAGAAGCGTCACCATAAGAAGACCGGTCGGGGAGAGCGGGACGATGACCACGCCCAAGGACGCCACGGACGCCACCCTGCGGGCCCATGCCGCCCTGCGGGCCACCTTGCCGGTCGATGACGGTCAGGACTGGGTCGACGCCCGGCGGGGTTATCTGGGCTCCATCCCCGACGCGAAGATCGAGAACGCCACCGGCGGCGTGGTCTGGAACATGGGCGCCTTCGCCTTTGAGGAGCCCGAAGAGGCGCCGCCGACGGTCAATCCCAGCCTATGGCGTCAGGCCCGGCTGAACGCCCTGCACGGCCTCTTTGAGGTGACGCCGGGCGTCTATCAGGTCCGGGGCTTCGACCTGTCCAACATCACCTTCATTGAGGGTGAGACGGGTTACCTCGTCATCGACCCGCTGATCTCGGCCGAGCCGGCGGCCGCGGCGCTGGCCCTGATGCGCCAGCATCGCGGCGACAAGCCGGTGACCGGCGTGATCTACACCCACAGCCATGTGGACCATTATGGCGGGGTGCGCGGGGTGATCTCGGACGCCGATATCGCTGCGGGCATGCGCATCATCGCCCCCGAAGGCTTCCTGGAGGAGGCCGTCAGCGAGAACGTCCTGGCCGGCAACGCCATGGGTCGTCGGGCGACCTACATGTATGGCGCGCTTCTGCCGCGCAACGCTCAGGGGCATGTGGACTCTGGCCTCGGCAAGACCACCTCCATGGGCTCGGTCAGCCTGATCCCGCCTACCGAGAGCATCAGCCAGACCGGCACGAAGCTGACCATCGACGGGATCGAGATCGAGTTCCAGGTGACTCCAGACACCGAGGCGCCGGCGGAAATGAACTTCTTCTTCCCGCAGTTCGGCGCGCTCTGCATGGCGGAGAACTGCTCCTGCCACCTGCACAACATCTACACGCCCCGCGGCGCCCAGGTCCGCGACGCCAAGCGCTGGGCCTTCTACATCGACGAGGCCGCCGACCTTTTCGGCGACCGCACCGAGGTGCTGTTCGCCAGCCACCACTGGCCCCGCTGGGGCCAGGACCGGGCGCGCAAGTTCCTGAAGAAGCAGCGCGACCTCTACAAGTTCATCCACGACCAGACCCTGCGGATGGCCAATCACGGGATGACGCCGCTGGAGATCGGCGAGGCGCTCAGGCTGCCGCCGAGCCTGGAGGCCGAGTGGTACACCCGCGGCTATTACGGGACGCTGAACCACAACGCCAAGGCGGTCTATCAGCGCTATCTCGGCTGGTTCGACGGCAATCCCGCCCACCTGCATCCCCATCCGCCGGTGGAGGCGGGCAAGCGCTATGTGGACCTGGCCGGCGGGGCCGAGCCGCTGCTGGCCAAGGCGCGCGAGGCTTTTGCAGCCGGCGACTACCGCTGGACCGCCGAGCTGGTGAACCATCTGGTCTTCGCCCAGCCCGACAACGCCGAGGCCCGGGAGCTGCAGGCCGACGCCCTGGAGCAGATGGGCTATCAGGCGGAGTCCGGTCCCTGGCGGGCCTTCTACCTGACCGGCGCCCAGGAGCTGCGGCATGTGCGGCCGCCCTCTCCCACCCCGCGTCAGGGGGCGGCGGGCCAGATCCGCAATCTGCCGGCCGAACAGCTGCTGGACTCCCTGTCGGTGCGGCTGAACGGCGAGCGCGCCGGGACCCTGGAGGTGGCCCTCGACCTCACCTTCACCGACACCGGCGAGCGGTTTGGTCTGAGCGTCGAGAACGCCGTCCTGCACCACGCCCGTGATCGGATGACGGCCGGCGCGACCCCAGTCCTCCTGACTCGCAGGGCCCTGGTGGCCCTGGTCCTGGGGGAGACCGACCTGCCCGCGGCTCTGGCCGGGGGCGAGGTCGAGTCCCCGCGCCCCGACGACCTCGCCGCCCTGCTGGCCGCCCTCGACCGCTTCGACTTTTGGTTCGAGATCGTCCTGCCCTGATCGCGGGCCTCGTAGACGGCGCCATCAGAAACTCTGAAGCCGCCCCTCTATTTTCCTACTATCCCGATAGGATTGAATATGTTTGATTGGCTCATCCTCGAACGGGAGAGCGAGATGATGATCAATCTGAACCGCCGGGCCGCCCTGATCGGCGGACTGGCCAGCGCCGGAGCCCTGGCCGCCTGCGCCCCCCGCCCAAACGCCGCCGCCGCAACCCTTCTCAATGTCAGCTACGACCCCACGCGGGAATTCTACAGGGATTACAACGCGCTCTTTGCGCAGTTGCAGCCGGCCCTGGCGGGCGGAGTGCGGGTCGAACAGTCCCACGGGGGCTCGGGCAAGCAGGCGCGCTCCGTCGTCGACGGCCTTGAAGCCGATGTCGTCACCCTCGCCCTGGCCGCTGATATCGACGAAATGGCCAAGCGGGGATTGATCGCCCCAGACTGGGCTGGCCGGTTGCCGAACAACAGCGCGCCCTACACCTCGACGATCGTCTTCCTGGTTCGAAAGGGAAACCCCAAGGCCATCCGGAGTTGGAGCGACCTGATCCGGCCCGGGGTCGAGGTCATCACCCCCAATCCCAAAACCTCCGGCGGAGCCCGGTGGAACTACCTGGCCGCCTGGGACCATGGGCTGAAGCAGGGCGGCGGCGATCCCGCCGCAGCCCGGGACTATGTGAGCGCCCTGTTCCGGCAGGTTCCGGTTCTCGACACCGGCGCCCGAGGCTCGACAACGACCTTCGCCCAGCGCGGAATCGGCGACGTCCTGCTGGCCTGGGAGAACGAAGCCTTCCTGGCGATCAAGGAACTGGGGGCCGGCGGCCTCGACATCGTTGCGCCCCCGACCTCCATCCTCGCCGAGCCGCCGGTCGCTGTGGTGGACAGGATCGTCGAGCGCCGCGGGACCCGCGACCTGGCCGAAGCCTATCTGGCGGGTCTCTACGCGCCAGAGGCGCAGGACCTGGCGGCGCGCCACCACTTCCGGCCGCGCAATGCTGAGGTCTCAGCCCGTTATGCGGACAAGTTCGTCCAGCTTGAGATGTCCACCATCGCAGATTTCGGCGGCTGGCCTGCGGCTCAGGCTGAGCATTTCGCCGACGGCGCCGTGTTCGATCAGATCTATCGCCCGCAATGAGCCTCGCCCCTTCACCCCCCTTCACGGGCCGGCCACGCCGAGCCTGGCGGAAGGACTCCGTTCTGCCGGGCTTTCCTCTGGCGCTCGGGATCACGCTCACCTGGCTTAGCCTGATCTTCCTGCTTCCCCTCAGCGCCCTGCTGCTTCGCCCGTGGGAACTTGGCCTGTCTGGCTTCTGGACCGTGGTCACCGACCCCCGGGTGCTCGCCGCCCTCAGGATCAGCTTCGGCGCCGCGGCCCTGGCGGCCACCATCAACGCCGGCCTCGGCCTGCTCATCGCCTGGGTGTTGTCGCGCTACACCTTCCCGGGGCGCAGGGTGGTCGACGCCCTGGTGGATCTTCCCTTCGCCCTGCCGACCGCTGTGGCTGGCATTGCGCTCACCGCCATCTACGCCCCCAACGGCCCCCTGGGCGCGCCCCTGGCCGAGCTCGGGATTCGCATCGCCTACACGCCCCTGGGGATCGTTCTGGCGCTCATCTTCGTCGGCTTGCCCTTCGTCGTCCGGACCGTCCAGCCGGTGCTCGAAGACCTCGACCGCGAGGTGGAGGAGGCCGCGCGCACCCTGGGCGCCACGCCTCGACAGACCGCCTGGCGGGTGGTGCTGCCCGCCCTCGCCCCGGCCCTGCTCACGGGCGTGGGCCTCGCCTTCGCCAGGGCGGCTGGAGAGTACGGCTCGGTGATCTTCATCGCCGGCAACATGCCCCTCAGATCGGAGATCGCCCCCTTGCTGATCGTCATCAAGCTGGAGCAGTTTGACTATGCCGGCGCCGCGTCCGTAGGTCTGGCCATGCTGGCCCTGTCGTTTACGGGCCTGCTGCTGCTCAACACCCTGCAGGGCGTGCTCGCACGACGGGGGCGAGCATGAATCATCGCCCCCTCGCGCCGGCCGGGCTCGCCCTGATCGCCTCGGCCCTCGTCGCCCTCGGCCTGATCGTCGTCCTGCCCCTGGCCATGGTCTTCCATGAGGCCTTCCGCCAGGGGGCGGGCGCCTATCTGGCCGCCCTCTCGGAGCCCGACGCCTGGTCGGCCATGCGTCTGACCCTGCTGGTCGCCGCCATCTCTGTGCCGCTCAACGCCGTGTTCGGCCTGGCCGCCGCCTGGGCGATCGCCAAGTTCGAATTTCCCGGCCGCAGCCTGTTGGTCACAATGATCGACCTGCCGTTCTCCATCTCGCCGGTGGTCTCAGGCCTCGTCTGGGTCCTGCTGTTTGGGGTCAACGGGTGGTTTGGGCCGCTCCTCCAGGAGCTTGGCGTGCGGGTGATCTTCAATGTCACAGGGGTCGTTCTGGCGACGGTCCTGGTGACCCTGCCCTTCGTGGCGCGTGAGTTGATCCCGCTGATGGAACAGCAGGGCGCCGACGAGGAGATCGCCGCCATCACCCTTGGCGCCGGCCCCTGGACCACCTTTTTCCGCGTCACCCTGCCCAATGTGAAGTGGGGCCTGCTGTACGGCGTCCTGCTCTGTAACGCCCGGGCCATGGGCGAGTTTGGCGCCGTTTCCGTGGTTTCCGGCCACATCCGGGGCCTGACCAACACGATGCCGCTGCATGTGGAGATCCTCTACAATGAGTATGACTTCGTCGGCGCCTTCGCCGTCGCCACCGTCCTGGCCGGGCTCGCCCTGGTCACCCTCATCCTCAAATCTGCGCTCGAATGGCGTCACGCCGGCGAACTCGCCGCCACCCGTCGCCACTGACCCCGCCATGTCGCTCAGCATCGAGAACGTGGCCAAGCGCTTTGGCGACCATGCCGCTCTGGACGGCGTCTCCCTGGAGGCGCGTCAGGGGGAGTTTCTTGCCCTCCTCGGACCGTCGGGTTCGGGCAAGACCACGCTGCTACGGGTCCTGGCGGGCCTGGAGCGACCCGACCAGGGAATGGTCCGGTTTGGCGGCGAAGACCTTCTGACCATGGACGCCCGGGCCCGCCGGATCGGGATGGTGTTCCAGCACTATGCGCTCTTCCGGCACATGAGCGTCGCGCAGAACATCGCCTTTGGGCTGCAGGTTCGTCCCGCCAAGACGCGACCGTCGCGCGCCGAGATCAGCGATCGGGTGGAGGGCCTCCTGTCCCTCGTGCAACTGGAGGGTCTGGGGGGACGATATCCAGCCCAGCTCTCTGGCGGACAGCGGCAGCGGGTGGCCCTGGCCCGGGCCCTGGCCATTGAGCCGCGAATGCTGCTGCTGGACGAGCCCTTCGGCGCCCTGGACGCCAAGGTTCGCCGCGACCTGCGGGGCTGGCTCAGGCGAATCCACGATGAGACCGGGCTCACGACCATATTCGTGACCCATGATCAGGAGGAGGCCATGGACCTTGCTGACCGGGTCGCCATCCTCCGGGACGGGCGCCTGGAGCAGGTGGACACGCCCGAGCAGATCTATGAGGCGCCGGCTTCGGCCTTCGTCTTCGATTTCGTCGGCGATGGGGTCCAGGCGCCTGGCGAAGTCGCCGGTGGGGTGCTGACCGTCGAAGGATGGCGCACGCCAGCGCCCGTCGGCGCGCTCCCAGGTCCGGTCACAATGAGCTTCCGCGGGGAGAACACGGACATGCTCCCGCCCCATGCCGAGGGTGTGCCCGCCCGGGTGATCAGCGTTCTCCGACGCGGCGGATTGTCGCGCGCGACCTGTGAGATCGGGGGCCGAACCCTCGTCCTCGAGGCCCCTCAATCCCTTGCAGCGCCTGGGATTGAGGTCCGTCTGGCCCCGCGGAGCTACCTATTGCACCCAAGGTGAAGCTTAAGCCTCAGGCAATCTTTCCGCCCTAGCTGCCTTTCGCAGACGGACCTCGTCCGAACAGAGAGAATTCTGAACCTCATGACGCTGAAGACCCCCCGCGCCCTTGGCGCCTCCCTGATCGTGCTGGCCGGCGCCGTCGCCGCTGGCCCCGCCGCGGCGCAGTCCGCGCCCTGGACTCTGCATGAGGCCGTGGGCGCGCCGGACAATCTGAAGCTCTCGGGCACGGTCCGGGCGCGATATGAGACCCTGGACGGCCAATACCGCCCGGCCTTCGGAGACGGCTCGGATCAGGGGCTGGTCCTGCGCTCCACCCTGTTCGCCGAGCTGGACCTGAAGCCGGTGCGCATCGGCGGCGAGATCATCGACGCCCGGGTCTATCTGAACGACAGCGGCTCGCCCACCAGCACCGGCGACGTCAACGCCCTGGAGCTGATCCAGGCCTATGTGGCCGCCGATGTGAACGACCTGTTCGTCGCAGGCTCCAAGGGTTCGGCCACGCTTGGCCGCTTCACCCTGGACATCGGTTCGCGCCGTCTGGTGGGGCGTTCCTCGTACGGCAATGCGACCAACGCCTTTGCCGGCATCCGCGCCGACTGGAGCGCCAAGTCCGCCGGGGCGGCCACCCTGTTCTACACCTATCCCCTCCAGAAGCGTCCGTCGGACCGGGCCAGCATCCTCGACAACGAGATCGGGACCGACCGGCAGAACGACGACCTGGTCTTCTGGGGCGGCATCTACACCACGCCGAAGTTCGCCGATGGCGGCCAGCTGGAAGTCTTCGCCCTGCGTCTGGAGGAGGAAGACTCCCCCCGGGTGGCCACCCGCAACCGTCGCCTGACCACCGTGGGCGGGCGCTTCGTTCGCAACCCGGCGGCCGGCCAGTGGGACTATGAGTTCGAAGGCGGCTGGCAGACGGGCAAGGCCCGCAACTCCACCAGCGCCGCCGACCGTCGCGACCTGGACGTCGACGCCCAGTATCTGCACCTGGAGGTCGGCAAGACCTTCGAGGCCGCCTGGTCGCCGCGGGTCTCGCTGGAATATGACTTCGCCAGCGGCGACAAGAGCAGCGCCGACGGCGAATACAACCGCTTCGACGGCCTGTTTGGCCCCCGGCGCCCGGATTTCGGCCCAGTCGGCGCCTACGGCCCGCTGGGACGCTCCAACTTCAACTCACCCGGCGTCCGCGTCGAGGTGGTCCCCAACAAGCGCTGGGACGCCATGGTCTTCTATCGCGCCCTGTGGCTGGACGAGGCCCGCGACTCCTTCGCCAGCACCGGCGTGCGTGACGCCACCGGTCGCTCGGGCGATTTCGCCGGTCACCAGCTGGAGGCCCGCGCCCGCTACTGGGTCGTGCCCAAGGCCACCCGCCTTGAATTCGGCTTCGCCAAGCTGGTGAACGGCGAGTTCCTGGACAACGCCCCCAACGCCACCGGCGCCGAGCCCCTGTTCGGCTACGTCGAGATCTCCCAGACGTTCTAAGGCCTCCTCCCCGGATGTCCCTGACGGGCAGGGTTGGGCGGTTCCGCGGAATCGCCCAACCCTGCCCTTTTTTGCGTCGACCGGGGGGCGGCCATGCGCATCGTGTTGTTCAAGGGGGAGTCCCAGTACGGCTCGCTGCGGCTGCACATCGATCAGCTTGCAGCGGCGCTGGAGGGGCTCGGACACCAGGCGACCATCGTCGATCTCGCCAGGGCGGATCGAATCGCTGCGATCAATGCGGCCCTGGCCGATCCGCCCGAGGCCTTCTTTGGCTTCAGCGGCGTGGGCTACGAACTCCAGTCGGAAGGCGTGTCGATCTACGACGCCCTCGGCGTGGTCTACGCCTCACTCTATGTCGACCACCCGCTTCATCATCTGGCCCGGCTGGCCCAGCCGATTCAGAAAAAAGCGGCCCTCTTCCTCGACCGCAGTCACGTCCAGTTTATGAGCGCCTGGAGCCATGGGCGCGATTTCCGCCAGCTCGGCTTCCTGCCCTGCGGCGCCAATATCCAGGGCGAGGCGCCAGACACATCGGACGCCGCCTTCGCCGCCCGGGACATTCCACTGCTGTTCACCGGAACCTATCGGGGGCCGCCCACGGCCCCCTGGGCCGATTGGCCCGCCAGTCCCGCGCGCGATCTTTTGGCCGAGATGGGCGAGCGGATGCTGGCCGACGGCCTGCTATCGATCCTCGACGCCCTGAAACAGACCCTGGTCCGCCAGGGGGGCGAGCTCACCACCGACCTTCTCGACCAGGTGGCGCCGCTCATGCAGAGCGTTCAGGCCTATAGCGAGGCCTATCAACGCGACCGGCTGCTGAACGTCCTGGGCGACGCAGGCGTACCGTTGCGGGTCTATGGCGCCGGTTGGGAGCCCATGGTCGCCCGCTATCCAAGCTTCGACCATGGCGGTGTCGGCAGCTTCGAGGAGACCCTCGCCCTGCTCCGGCGGACCCGCCTGGCCCTCAATACGAACAATGGCTTTGTCGCCGGCGGCCATGAGCGGGTCTTTACGGCCATGAGCGCCGGGGCCGGTGTGATCTCCGACCAGAGCCGCTTCTATGCCGAGGCCTTCAAGGACGGGCGCGAGATCGCGACCTTCGCCTGGCCCCATCTGGAGGCGGTCCCGGCTCAGATCACGGCGCTTCTGGCCGACGAGGCGGGGCTGGCCGCCATGGCCCGCGCCGGCGCCAAGAAGGCCCTGGCCGAGCACCAGTGGCGGGACCGCGCCGCCCGCCTGGTCAAGACGATCAAGCTGGCGCGCTGAGCAGCTAAGGCTAGGCCGGGATCAGCCGCCCTTGTGAGTCCGGGTCTGCAGGTCTTCGTACTCGGCCGGAGTCCCACAGAAGATCACCTCCTGGCGTTCGATCAGGCGGTAGGCGATCTGGGCGCCCGATCCGATCAGATGGTTGTAGATCGGGGCCACATAGAGCTCGGCGGCCTGCGGCGCGGCGCGCTCGGCCGCCAGGGCCTGGCGAAAACGGTCGGCGCGGGCGAAGTGGTAGAGGCCGGTGCAGCACAGATCGGAGATCGGGCGCTTCTCGGCGGTCTCCACAACCAGGGGCTCAGGGCCTGGCCCTGGGCGGACATAGGACCAGTTGGCGCCTGTTCCCCGGAACACCTCCAGCCAGCCCTCCGCCGACTCCAGACCGTCTGGAAGGGTGAAACCCGGGCGGAAGGTGTCGATGTTGAAGATGGTGAGGGGCGTCGCGTCCGGCGCCGCGACAGAGTCGAGACCAAGCTCGACCGTCTCGGCCTGGCCCGCCGTCGGCCGGTCCAGGGTGACGAGGGTGACCTCCTTCAGACCCAAGGCCTGGCATTCGGCGCGGACAAAGGCGGCGGCCTCCTCTCCTGGCGGCAGGATGAAGAGAAACGCCGTCTGGTCGAACAGGGTGCGAAAGCTCTCCACCGCATGGGCGAAGACGCTCTTGCCATTCAGGTCGAGCATGAACTTAGGCACGGCGTAGCCCGCGTCATAGAAGCGCTGGGAGCGTCCGGCCATGGGGATGACGATCACGCCGCCTCCAGGTCTCGCCACAGGCGCAGGGCGTTGGCCACGAAAGCCCGCTGGCGGTCGGGGCGGTCGGCATGCAGCGGCGGCATTGAGAGAAACAGGCTGACCATCACCGCCCGCACGGTGGTGTCGAGGCCGCCGACCCCGTCCACGGACATGTCGGCCAAGGCGTCCTGCAGCCAGGCCTGGGCGGGGATGTCCTCGAAGTCGATGGCGTAGTCGTCGCCGTTCTGGCTCACCCTGTAGCGGCCGGCGATGATCTGGTCGTAGCGGCCGACGATGGAGTGGGCCAGCTTGGCCAGATCATAGCGGCTGTCGCCATAGAGGGTCGGTCGCGCCCCGACCAGGCCCCGGGGATCAAGCGCCTTTATCCGCCGAACCCGAGAGTCGTAGAGGATGTT
>NZ_JAUSBZ010000129.1 GCF_030651755.1 Phenylobacterium sp.
GGACGAAGTCGAGCCGCCGTGGTCGGTCGGGGTTGTGGTCCTAAAGGTGACATCACCCAATTGGGATCGAGACGACCGGACCAGGCAGTGGAAAGGGCGGGACCATCAGGGGCGCGACCGTTACTTCCGCATTGAGGATGATGCCTTTTGGCGGCGCGTCAGCACAGACGCGATCAGCACGCATTTCATCGATGAGATGACAGTGCAGTGGGCGTTTCAAGGCAGGCCGGATCAGCCCAAGAACTGCAGAGTCCTGCGCGTCCTCGAGTTCAACGGCACTCGCCTATCGGAACCGCTGAGCGATGACGTGCTCATCGCGGAACTGGGGAGGATGGCTGAGCAGCCCCAGGATCAATGGGACCTTTTCGGGTAGGTGAGCCAATGAAAAAGGGCCGGCTTTCGCCGACCCCTTCTGCAGTCTCTCAGGCCTCAGTCCGACCGCCTTACGCCGCCGGCGGCACGCCGGCTTCGGAGAGCCATTCGAGGATCTTCTGCTTGGGCATGGCGCCGACCTTCATGGACGACATCTGGCCGTCCTTGAACAGCATCATGGTCGGGATGCCGCGGACGCCGTAGCGCGAGGGCGTGGTGGGGCTGTCTTCGATGTTCAGCTTGGCGATGGTGACCTGGCCGGCCAGGTCGTCGGAGATCTGCTCCAGGGCCGGGGCGATCTGCTTGCAGGGGCCGCACCACTCGGCCCAGAAGTCCACCAGGACCGGGCCTTGCGCCTGCAGCACGTCTTTCTCGAAGGACTCGTCGGTGACGGTGACGGTGCTCATGGAAGCTCCTATTGCGACCCGGCGACAACGTGCGGCGGGCGCTTCTCGATCCAGGATTTAAGGCGCAGGCGGCCGGCGATCAACTCCTGGACCGGAGATCGGCCAGGGCCTGGGCCATCAGGAATTCTGGAACCGCCATCAGCTTCGGACCATCGGTCCACACCAGGGCCGCCTCGATGGCCCGGCCGGGGAAGACCTCGGCCAGCACGGCGGCATAGAGCGCCATCTGGCGGATATAGGCGGGATCGGCGTCCTCTATGCGGGCGGGCGAGGGGCGGTTGGTCTTGAAGTCGGCCACCAGAACCCTCTCTGCGCGCACCACCAGGCGGTCGATGCGGCCGGAGATCTGCAGGCCTTGCGGCAGGGCGGCGGCTCGCCCCGCGATGGCCACCTCGGCCCGGCCATCGGCTGCGAACACGTCGGCGAAGCGGGCGTCGGCCAGCACGGCCAGCGCCGCGCCCGCCATCTCGGCCCGCTGGTCGTCGGTCAGGTCGGGCTCGCGGGCGAGGATCGCCTTGGCTGCGGCGTCGCGCTCGCCCAAGGCCAGGTCGGGCAGGATCTGCAACAGCCGGTGGATCAGCTCGCCCCGGCGGAACCGGCCCAGCCCGCCCACCCGCGCGAGCGGTGAGGGCGCCAGGATCTCTTCCGCCTCGCCCAGGTCCGAGGGCGAGGCAAAGCGGGCCAGGGGATCGAGGGCCGCATCGGCCCGCGCCCAGTCTGGCAGGGGGGCGGTGGTTTCGCTCGGCGCGGCGCCGCGGCCCAGCACCTGCGGGTCCTCGCCGAACCGCCTCGCCTCCACCTGGCCGCAGGCGGCGGGGCGCAGGTGGGGGCCGATCATCTCATGGGCGAAGCCGGCCTGGATGGCCGCCCACCAGCCCTTGAGGTTCTCTTCCTTGGTCTTGGCCGCGATCCGGCCGCAGATCACCAGCCGGTCGCGGGCGCGGGTGAGCGCCACATAGAGCAGCCGGTAGGCCTCTTCCTCGTCCTTGCGGGCGCGCAGCTCCCGCGCCGTGGTCGAGGCCGCACAGTCCAGCGTCTTGGACGGGCACCAGAGGAAGCCGCCATCTTCGGTCTCCAGCAGGGGGGAGCCGCGGCCCAGCCCCGAAAGGGTGGTCTCGGGCAGGAAGACGATGGGCGCCTCCAGCCCCTTGGCGCCGTGGGCGGTCATGACGCGGACCTCATTGCGGGCCGCCTCCATCTCGCGCTTGACGGTGATGTTGAGGCCGGCGAGCGCGTCAGCCAGACCCTCCAGGTCGCAGATCCCCCGCTGTTCGGCGGCCTGGGCCTGGGCCAGGAACTCGTCCAGGGCGTCCTCGGCCTCGGTCCCCAGCCGCCGCACGATCCTCTGGCGCATGGAGGCGCCGGCGCCGTCGCGAAGGGTGAGCAGCCGGCCATAGAATTCGAAGGGCCGCCGCTTCTGCGCCTCTTCGCGGGCGGAGGTGAGGAAGGCGAGCGCCGCGGTCCAGTCGGGGCGCTCATGGGCGCGGGCCCGCAGGGCGCTCCACAGATCGCCGGGCTTGCGGGGCTTGGCGAGGCCGTAGAGGGCGTCATCGTCCAGGCCGCAGAAGGGGCTCTTCAGCAGGGCCGCCAGGTTCAGCTCGTCCTGCGGGAACAGCACGAAGCGGGCCACGGCCAGCAAATCATCGAAGATGATGTGTTCCGAAAGCGCCAGCCGGTCGGCGCCGGCCACGGGCACGCCGCGGCGCTTGAGCGCCCGCAATATGTCCTCGAACAGGGCCTTGCGCCGCCGCACCAGGATCAGGACGTCGCCATAGCGGGCCGGCCGCCAGGCGCCGCGGGTTCCGTCGGGAGCGTCCAGGTCCTTGTCGAACACCCCATCGCCCCTTGCGACCAGGTCCTCGATCTCACAGGCGATGTTTTCGGCCAGCCGGCGGTTGGCGCTGGTGGGGCCTTCCACGTCGAGCGGCGCGTCCCAGGCCTCGCGCTCTTCGCCCTCGGGCTCCCGCTCCAGGGGCCAGACATCGACACAGCCCCGGTGGTCGCGGCGCATGGGGATGTGGCGCACGGCGTCCTCGCCCCGGGCCGGCGGCACGCCCCCTTGGGTTTCAGGCGCGGAGAAGACCGCATCGACAAAGCTCAGCACATCGACAGTCGAGCGCCAGGAGGCGGCCAGAGGCACGCTTTGGGCCCGCGCGCCGGCGTCCCTGATGCGGGCGAGATAGGTCTCGGTCTCCTGGCGCAGGCGCTCGGGCGCGGCGCCCTGGAAGGAGTAGATCGACTGTTTCTCGTCGCCGACCACGAACAGGCTGCGCAGGGCCTCGCGCTCGCGGCCTTGGCCTGCGAAGAACTCGGCGGTGAGGGCGCTGAGGATCTCCCACTGTTCCGGCGCGGTGTCCTGGGCCTCGTCCAGCAGGATGTGGTCGATCCCGCCGTCCAGCTTGTAGAGCACCCAGGCGGCCATGGGGCGCTCGGCCACCAGGGCCCGGGTCTTCTCGATCAGGTCGCCGAAATCCAGCGCCCCGGCCGCGGCCTTCTCCTGGCCGTAGGCTGTCAGATAGGCCTTCGCCAAGACCAGCACATAGGCGCTGTCCCAGGCGATGTTGGCCGCGCGCACCTGATCGCGGGCGATGGCCAGCCGGTCCTGTTCGTCCAGCAGGGCCTGGCGCAGGGGCTCGGCGCCCGCCAGGGCCTTGGTCTTGGCCACCCATGTGGCCGGCGTGCCCTCGCCGCCCTGGGTGAACAGGGCCTTCAGGGCGTCGGAAAGCGCAGCGTGCGGGTCCGCCGCCACGGCCAGGAGCGTCTGCGAACAGGACTGGTCGGTCTTGCCCCCGAGCGCCAGGACCTCGGCCGCCTCCCGCCACAGCGCCCGGTCAAGCTCGGCCATGGCGTCTGCGGCGACAGCCTCGGGATCCTGCTCGCCGTCAAAGCCGCAGGTCTGCCAGATCCAGGCGAGCGCGCCCTCCAGTCCGCCCTCGCGGGCGACAAAGGCGTCCAGGGCGCCGCGACGGGCCTCGAAGGTGGCGAACATCTGCTCGAAGGCGCGGAAGTCGAGGCTGACCGACAGCCGCGCATAGGCCTGGGCCACCGCGCCGGTTCCGGTCAGGGCGTGGCGGGCCACGTCCTGGCGGGCGGCGCGGGCGATCAGGGCGGCGGCCGGATCGTCCATCACCCGGAAGCCCGGCGAGATTCCGGCTTCTAAGGGGAAGCGCCGCAGCAGTTTCTCGCAGAAGGCGTGGATGGTCTGGATCTTCAGGCCGCCCGGGGTCTCCAGGGCCTGGGCGAACAGGGCGCGCGCGGCCGACAGGCGCGCGGCGTCATAGTCGCTGGCCTTGCGACCCTCCAGCCTGGCCAGCGCTTGGCGCAGGGCCGTGTCATCGCACACCGACCACTGGCCCAGCAGGTCGAACAGCCGGCGCTGCATCTCGGCGGCGGCGGCCTTGGTGTAGGTGACGCACAGGATGGCGGCGGGCGCCGCGCCGGCCAGCAGCAGCCGGGCCACCCGGTCGATCAGGGTCTTGGTCTTGCCCGAGCCGGCATTGGCGGTGACGAAGGCCGACAGGTTCGGATCAGCCGCCGTGCGCTGGGGATCGATGCCGATGTCTATGACTGGGCTCATGCCTCGCCCTCGCCGTCTTCGCCGCTGGTGGACCACTCGAACACCCGGGCCAGGTGGGCGTAGTCGCCGGCATAGTCGTGGACGAACTGCGGGGCGGTCCGCGACAGATAGGCCCGCTCAGGATCATCGAACTGGGCCAGCAGACGCAGGGCGCCGGCCAGGGCCTGCTCGGCGGCGTCATGGCTCTCGTCGCCTGCCGCCCCGCGGATTTCCACCTTGCCGGCCGGCTTGCGGCCGGTGACCTGCAGATAGACGAGATCACCTGGCGGCCTGGCCGGCACGTCCTTGAACCCGCCCCGGGCGACAATGGCTGCGGTCAGGGTCAGCTGCGGGGAAAAGCCGGTCTCGACCATCTTCTTCGAGGGCGCCTGGCCGGTCTTGTAGTCGAGGACGTGGGCATAGCCGTCCGGGCCGGTCTCGATCCGGTCGGCCTTGGCGGTCAGGGTGAAGTCCCGCAGGCCGGCGCGGACGGTGATCTCGCCCTTGGCCTCCACATGAATGTCGCGGCCGTCGGCCCTTCGCTCGGCTTCCAGGGCGACCACCCAGGCCGCCGCCTCCTGGGCCAGGGCCTGCTCGCGGGCAAGGGATTCCGGGGGCGCGCCGGCGGCGACCAGGGCCTCCAGATAGAGCGCAGCGAATTCCCGGGCCGGTTCCGGCGGCAGGGCCTTGGGGTGGCGCCTGGCGAAGATCTCAAAGGCCTCGTGGATGGCCGTGCCCCGGGCGCGAGCCTCCACCGGCTCGTCCGGCCGCTCCAGGCGGTAGAGCTTCAGGATGTCGCGGGCCCAGACCGCATAGGGGTCCCGGGTCAGGGATTCGATCCGGGTGACGGCGAACTGGTTCGGGCGGTCGGCCACAGGCGGGCGCGGCGCGGGCCGGCCGATCGGCTCGTAGTCCGGCGCGGCGTCCAGGGCGCGCGCCCAGTCCAGCAGGTCGGGGCGGCCCGGCAGGGTGAGGTCGGCGCCCCGCGCCAGGGTCTCCAGCCGCCAGAGCCAGCGGGACTTCACCGTCGGCTGGCCATCCCGACGCTCCGAATGCAGCAGGACCACATTGGGGGCGCAGGCGGCCTGGGCGAAGTCGTGGGCGGCCAGGCCCACCCGGCGCTCGGGCGGCGGCAGGCCCAGACGCTCGCGCATGGGCCGCGACAGGAAGGGATCCAGCGGCGCCCCCTGCGGCCAGACGCCCTCCTCAAGGCCGGCCACCACCAGCCGGTCAGCCCGCACCAGGCGCGCCTCGATGGCGCCGAGGATGCGCAGGCGCGGATGGGTGGCGCCGCCGACGCGGACGGTCTCATCCCCCATCAGCCGCACCAGCAGGTCGGCGAAGCCCTTGGGCGTCACCGGCGGCAGGGCGCCGGCCTCAGCCATCAGCCCGGCCATAAGCTGCGACAGGGCCTCCCCGCCCGCCCCGCCCCACAGGCGGCCAGAGGCGCCGGCGCCGTCGGCGGCCAGGGCTTCGAGGGCAAGGGCCAGGGCGCGGGCCCGCTCGGCGGCGGGGCTGGGCTCGCTCATGTCGGTCAGGGGCGTGAGCGCCGCGCGCAGGACGGTGATCAGTCCGGCCGCGCCAGCCCTGCGTGTCGCGTCGGTTAGCTTCTCATCCAGGCGTCTCGTGAGCGCCGCCCAGTCGGCCGGGCGCGGTCCGCGCAGGCCATGGCGCTCCAGGTCGATCAGGCGGGCCTCCAGGGCCTCGCGGCTCTCCCCAAGGCGGGTGAGGGGATGCTTGAGGACGCCGAGCATCAGCACCGGATTGAGCGGCTCGGCCGCCAGCCTGGCGACCAGGCCCGCCAGCACGCCGGCCGGACAGGCCATCAGCGGCGCGCCGACCGAAGAGTCCGGGACGACGCCCCAGCGGGCGAGTTTGAGAGACACCCGGCGGGCCAGGTTCTGGTCGGGCGCCACCAGGGCGCCGGTGGCGCCGGGGATCTCCAGGGTTTCGCGCAGCAGCAGGGCGGCCACCGTGGCGGCCTCTTCTTCGCTGCGGGCGGTGACGACCGACAGGCCGGCCAGGCCCTCAGCGATGGGATCGACCCCTTCTGTGGCGCCCTCGGCCCGCAGGGCGCTGATGACGTTCAACCAGTCGGCGGTGGCCTGGGCTGGGCGCAGGGCCTCATTGATCACCCGCCGGCGCCAGCGGCCCTGGCTCTGATAGGGCGCCGAGGCCGGCCAGATCTCGACGGCCTCGCGGGTGAGGCCCGCCCTGGCCAGCAGGCGGCTGAGCGCCCCTTGCGGATGCTGCTCATCCACCTGGTCCCAGGCGGCGTCGGCGAGGCTTTCGTCGAGGCCGGGCAGGACCACGCAGCCCTGCGGCGCCTCGGCGATGACGGCCAGCAGATCAGCGGTGGCCGGCGCCGTGCCCGTGGAGCCGGCGGCGACCAGGACGCCTTCCGGCGGGCGAACAGCCCATTGTTCGGCCAGCGCCCGCAGCAGGGCGACCCGGCGCTGGCTGGTGTCGACGACGCCCAGGGCGGCCAGCCGCTCGGGCCAGGCCGCCAGGGCGGTCTCCAGAAAGGCGCGGGAGACCTGCCAGTGCTCGGCCAGTTCGACGTCCACCAGGCCGGCCAGGGCGCCAGAGGCGTCCACCTCCTCGATCTGCAGGCTGTCGAGGAAACCGCCCAGGGCGTCGGCCAGCTCCAGGGCGGCCGAGGCGTCCAGATCCCGCGACAGAAGATGTTCGTGGGTCTTGACCAGTCGGGTCAGCTCCAGCCGCCGCCGCAGGGGATCTATGGCGGCCGGCAGGCGTGCGGCCAGGTCGCCCGGCTCAAAGGGGGGCTCGCCGGCGTCCAGGTCACCCAGCGGTCGGATCTGCGGCGGCAGCAGGGCCTGACCGCCGCCGGCCGCCAGGAAGGCGTCGGCCAGGGCCCGGGCGCCGCGGCGGGTCGGGGTCAGCACAGTGGCCTGGGACAGGGCCTCGGGTCCCAGCGGCGCCAGGGCCGCATAGAGGCCCCGGGCGAGGTCGTGGACGAAGGGCCGGTGGGCCGGGATGTTGAACCAGCGGGGCCGGGGCCCCTCGAACAGCGACGACCGGCTCACTGGGCCAGCTTGGCTTCGGCGGCCTCCCGGGCGGCGGGATCTCCCACATGCATCCAGAAGGCGTCCATCACCGCCCCGTGCAGGCGGCCCTGCTCGGCCAGGCGCCGCCAGATCGGCACGATGGAGAAGGCTTCCTCGCGAACACCATCGAGAATCTGCGGCTTGATGATCTGGAATCCGACATTGGCGAAGGGGGTCGGGGGCTCCGGCTCGGCCGAATGGGTCAGGCGGCCAGCCGCATCGCGGAAGAAGCCCTGGGGGCCCTCAAAGCCGAGGCCCTGCCCCCGCGGCACCAGCAACAGCAGGACGTCCATGATCTCCGGATCCCAGGCCTGCGCCAGGGTCTGCAGGGGCGGGGTCTGGCCGCCGGTCCAGAGGGAGTCGATATTGGCCACCAGGATCGGCTCGTCCCCCAGCAGCCGTCGGGCGTGGGCGATGCCGCCGCCGGAATCCAGCAGGGCGGCGCGCTCGTCACTGATCTTGATCCGGATATCGTCGCGCCGCGCCAGATGGGCGACCATCTGGTCGGCGAAGTGGTGGACATTGACCACGGCGGTCTCGACGCCGGCCTCCACCAGGCGGTCCAGCACGTGGTCCACCAGGGCGCGGCCGGCCACCTCCACCAGGGGCTTGGGCCTGTGGTCGGTCAGGGGGCGCAGGCGCGTGCCGAGTCCCGCGGCCATGACCATGGCGGTCTTGGGGAATCCGCCCGCGCTCACCGGCGGGCCTCGGGCGGCACGTGGGCGTCGAACCAGGCCTTGATCGGCGCGAGCGCCGGATCGGCCAGGCAGCGTTCGAGATAGCGCCAGGTGCGGGGCATGAAGGCCTCGTAGCGCGGCTTGCCAAAGCCCGCCACCTGGCGGGCGAAGATGAACAGGATGCGGGCCGAGTTCAGGGCGCCCAGGGCATGATAATCGGCGCGGAAGGCGTTTGCGTCGATGTCGCTGCGAATCTCCAGGTAGCGGGCCAGCGCTACGGCTTCCCGCTCGGGCGAAACGTCGCGGCGGGCGTCGTGCAGCAGCATGGAGAAGTCCCAGGCCGGGTGGGCGCGCACGGCGTCCTGGAAGTCCAGCAGGCCGACCCGGGCCACCCCTGTGCGATCTGGCAGCCAGATCAGGTTCTCGGCGTGATAGTCCCGGTGGCAGAAGACGCTGGCGCCGGCCTCAGCCCGGGCGCGGATGGGCGCCCACAGCGCCTCCCATTCGGCTTCGGCGTCGGCCGAGAAGGGCGCGAGCCCGGAGAACTTCGGCCACCATTCCAGAAACATGTCGCCGCCGGTCCGCAGGGCCAGGTCGTCATAGGTCAGGAAGGGCCAGGCGGCGCCCTGCGCCTCCAGCACCGGCGGCGGGACGGCCTCGTGCAGCTGCGCCAGCACTTCGACGGCGGCCTCATAGAGGGGCGTCTCGTCGGTTCCGGTCTCGATCAGCCGGGCATAGAGGTCATCGCCGAGGTCCTCCAGCACCGCCAGGCCCTCGCCAGCCTCATGGGCGATGATTTCCGGCGCCGACAGGCCCTGACTTCGCAGCCAGCCCGCGGTGGCGACAAAGGCGTCCACCCGGCCGGCCGCCAGCCTTGCCATGGCGTTGTAGCCGGCCAGTCGCCGCTGATCGGGGCTGGCGCCCGGCGGACAGGGGGCGGTCTCCACCGGCGGCTGGTCCATGAAGATCAGGCTGGCCTGGCCCGGCCGCGACAGCCGCTCATAGCGTCGGGTCGAGGCGTCCCCGGCCAGGGGGATGCGCTCGGCGTCGGCCAGGCCATGTCGGGCCAGGAACTCGGCCTTCAGGCCCTCACGGTCAGAACTCAATCGAACGTCCTTCCCAGGCGCCATGGGGCGTCAGCCGCGCCCGGCGCGCCGCCCCGTCCAGAGCAATCTCTATATCCAGGCGATGGGGGGGAAGGCGACCCTCCAGGCGCTGGGGCCACTCGATGATCGCCGCCCCATCCTCCAGAGCCTCGTCCAGGCCGATCTCATAGGCCTCATCGGGACTGGTCAGCCGGTAGAGGTCGAAATGGGCCAGCGTCATGCCATCACCCTCATAGAACTGTACGAGCGTGAAGGTCGGGCTGGGCACGTCCTCGTCCGGCGTGGTGCGCGCCCGGATCAGGGCCCGGGCCAGGGTCGACTTGCCGGCGCCCAGCGGCCCGGTCAGGCAGATGGCCTCGCCCGCGCTCAGCACCTCGGCCAGGGCCGCGCCCAGGCGTGCGGTGGCCGCCTCGTCCGCCAGACGCAGGTCGCCGTCGAGGGGAAGCCTCATGCGAAGGGCCGGTCCGGATCGGCGGGAAGACTGCGCTCCACATAGGCCTTCAAGGCCTCGGTGGCGGTCTGGGGATCGCCGGACAGGGCGTCTGGCGCGATGGCGGCGCCCAGAGTCAGGCCATACTGGCCGCCCCGCTTGTTGAGCAGTTCATGGAAGAGGGTGATGTCCCGCAACTCGGCGGAGACCCGGTTGAACAGATGAAACAGGGTCGACCAGGGGCCGGTCACGTGCAGGGGCACGACCGGCGCCTCGTACTTGCGGGCGATGGAGACTGCGCTGCTCATCCAGGGGGGATCGGCCAGCAGCCCGTCGGGCTGGCGCCGGGCGAGTCGCCCGGAGGGAAAGATCACCAGGGCGCGCTCGGCCTCCATCGCCTCGCGGGTGCGCTGGAGGGTCAGGCGGGTCCGCTCACGGGTGCGCTTCTCCTCCACCCATTCGACGGGAATCAGCACGTCGGAAAAGCCGGGCGCCACCCGGTGGGCGTCGGAATTGGCGTAGAAGCAGAGGTCGGGCCGGCGAGCCTTGAAGGCGTCATAGACCGCCACCCCGTCGGCGATGCCGGTGGGGTGGTTGGCGATCACCACCACCCGTCCCTGTTTCGGCAGCCGCTCCAACCCATTCACTGACAACCGTACGTCCAGCAGCCCCGACACCCGCTCCAGGGCTTCATGGCCCGGCAGGGGAGCGATGGCGTCGGCCATCCGCCGGGCCTTGCCATAGTCCAGCAACCCATAGAGCAGGGGCCGCAAAGCCGGCCACGTCGGGTGACGGCTGAGGGCTGGCGCACGTTCGGCGATTAGCACGTCCACGATGTGGTCGTGACGCCGCGCGGCGGGGCGCAGGATTTCCGAGGACGAAGCGACGCTCATGTCGCGCCAGAATGCGCCTGAGCCCGCAATTTGGGCAAGCGCTAGGCGCAGGCGCGATGGCGGCCTAAGCTTCGACCCATGCGTGAGATCAGCCACTTTATCGCCGGCCGCGCGGCGGCTGGAACCTCCGGTCGCTACGGGGAGGTCTTCGATCCCAATCTCGGCGAGGTCCAGGCCCGCGTGGCCCTGGCCTCGGCCGTCGAGCTGGACGCCGTCGTCCAGGTCGCCCTGGCCGCCCAGCCCGCCTGGGCCGCGGTCAATCCGCAGCGCCGGGCGCGGGTGATGTTCGCCTTCAAGCGCCTGGTCGAGGCGCGGATGGATGAGCTAGCCGCCCTGTTGTCCTCTGAGCACGGCAAGGTGATCGCCGACTCGCGAGGCGACATCCAGCGGGGCCTGGAGGTGATCGAGTTCGCCTGCGGAATCCCCCACGCGCTCAAGGGCGAATATACCGAAGGCGCAGGCCCCGGGATCGACGTCTATTCCATGCGCCAGCCCCTAGGCGTGGCCGCCGGGATCACCCCGTTCAACTTCCCGGCCATGATCCCGATGTGGATGTTCGGGGTCGCCGTGGCGGTGGGCAACACCTTCATCCTGAAACCCTCGGAGAAGGACCCCAGCGTGCCGGTCAGGCTCGCCGAACTGTTCATGGAGGCCGGCGCCGAGGCCGGCGTCGACACAGCCGGTGTGCTGAACGTCGTCCACGGGGACAAGGTCTGCGTCGACGCCATCCTGACCCACCCGGGTATCGCCGCCGTCAGCTTCGTCGGGTCCTCCGACATCGCCCAGTATGTCTATGCCACCGGCGCCGCCCACGGGAAGCGGGTCCAGGCCATGGGCGGGGCCAAGAACCACGGGATCCTGCTGCCCGACGCCGACCTGGAGGCCGCCGCCAATGACATCCTGGGCGCCGCCTTCGGCTCGGCCGGCGAGCGCTGCATGGCCCTGCCGGTGGCCGTGCCGGTGGGGACAGGGACGGCGGAGGCTTTTCGCGAGCTGATGGTCGCCAAGATCGAGACGCTGAAGATCGGCGTCTCCTCGGACCTCGCCGCCCAGTATGGCCCGGTGGTCAGCGCCGCCCACCGCCAGCGCGTCACCGACTACATCCAGATGGGCGTCGACGAGGGCGCCGAGCTGGTGGTCGATGGCCGGGGTTTCTCCCTGCAGGGCCATGAGCAGGGGTTCTTCATCGGCCCCACCCTGTTCGACCATGTGAAGCCGACGATGAGGTCCTACCAGGACGAGATCTTCGGTCCGGTGCTGCAGATGGTGCGCGCCGACACCTTCGAAGAGGCCCTGGCCCTGCCGTCACAGCACGCTTACGGCAACGGGGTGGCGATCTTCACCCGCAACGGCCGGGCCGCCCGGGAGTTCGCCTCGCGGGTCAATGTCGGCATGGTCGGGATCAATGTGCCTATCCCCGTGCCGGTGGCCTATCACAGCTTCGGCGGCTGGAAGCGCAGCGCCTTTGGCGACGCCAACCAGCACGGGATGGAGGGGGTCCGCTTCTACACCAAGGTCAAGACCGTCACCGCCCGATGGCCCGAGGGCGAGACAAGCGACCAGGCCTTCGTCATCCCGACGATGAAATAGGCCCATTTCGACACGAGATCTGGCCCTTTCCGGGCAAAAGCAGGAGCGACCGCACATGAAGAACTTCCGCCTCTGGGCCATCCTGGCCCTTGTCCTGGTGGTGGCCGGTGCGGGCGCCATCGCTTATTGGAATTTCGAACTGCGCTGGAGGCCCGCCACCGTGACCAAGAACCAGGCCGAGATCGCCCGCCTGCTGGAGGGGTCCGGCTGGGTGTCCCCCGGCATCGAGGGGCGGGCCATCTACATGGTTTCGTTCCGCAGCTGCCCAGACTGCCTGCGATTCAAGGCCGAGCAGTTTCCCGACCTGCATGCGGCGGGAATCGACACCCGGGTGATCGAGGTGGCGCGGCGAGAGATGAACGGCCTGGAGCGCTCCACCCCGGCCGAGCGCGCCACGGTGGCCGAGCTGTGGCTCAACCGTGACTGGAGCCTGTTCGAACGCTGGGTCAGCGTCCCGGTCTCGGCGTGGACTGCGCCGGGCATTCCCCCGGCCGACGGCGACACCGCCCGCACCGCCGTGGTGGAGGCCGGACGGTCTATGGTCGACGAACTCATTCCCCTGCTGAAGGCCAACGGTGTCGACTTCGCCTATCCGCTGCTGGTCTGGTGGGACCAGGAGGGCCAGATGAAGGCCTGCGCCTGCGAGCGGCGGGAAACCTACCGCTTCCTGCGGCAGGATCTCGGCCTGCCGGCGAAGAGCGACACGCCCCTGACGCCCGCGGGCGAGGAAGACGGGGCGATCGCCCCGCCCCCCGAGGCGCCCGCAGAGCCGGCGTCCATCTAGGATCGTCTACTGGCCGCCGGCGTTGATCTCCTTGGCGCGGGCCTGGGTCTTCGGGCCCTGGCTCTTGCCGGGCGCGCGGTCGCCGCGGCTCGCCGAGTGGACGGCCGCGCCGTCGGTGTCCTGGCCCCACTCGGCCTGAGGATTGTCGTCCTGGTCGATGTCGTGGATGTCGACATTGGCCGGGGTTCCAGCCCCCAGGTCCCCTCCGGTGTCGCCCATACCGGTCCCATTGCGGGGCTCAAGCCGCGTCCCATCCTGGCGTGAAACCGCAAGCTTGGGTTCGGCGCGGTCATCCGGCCGTTTTTGCTGCTGCTGGGGCTGGGCCGGGGGCGCTTCACTGTCGCGGTTGGGGTCGCGCTGCTGATCCATTTCTCGCTGGCCCATGCCGCCGCCCTGTTGCCGGGTGCGGTTGGCCTCGGTGGTGTCAGGATCAAAGCTGCGGGGTTCGTCGGCCATGGCCGTTTCTCCTCCTTGTTGCGGTTCTACAGGGACAACCGGTCGGCGCCCGGGGCTGTTCCGACGCCCAAGCTGGTCAATGTCGCGTCTGGCTGATTGTGATCAGCGGCCTGTCAGGCTAGGGGGCGGGACATGACATCCGCCCTTGAAGCCGCCTACCGCGACCGCCTGGAGCGCGGGGAGATTCGACCCGATCCGGCCCAGGCCGCCGCCCTGCCGGCCCTGGCGCGGCTAGAGGCCGACCTTGTCGCCAGCGAGCCCGGCGGGCTGCTGGGGCGCTTCCGCAAGCCCGAGAGCCAGCGCGGCGTCTATCTGTGGGGGCCGGTCGGGCGGGGCAAGTCCATGCTGATGGACCTGTTCTACGAGACCGCGCCGGTGGCCAAGAAGCGCCGGGTCCACTTCCACGTCTTCATGGGCGAGGTCCACCGGCTCATCGACGCCTGGCGTAAGGGGGACACGGCCGCCCGCAAGGCGAAGTTCGGCCAGCATCGGGGGGACGATCCGATCCCGCCGGCGGCCGATGTGGTGGCCGGGGAGGCCCGGCTGCTCTGTTTCGACGAGTTCCAGGTCACCGACATCGCCGACGCCATGATCCTGGGCCGCCTGTTCACCGCCCTGTTCGACCGGGGCGTAACCCTGGTGGCCACCTCCAACCGCGTGCCTGAGGGGCTCTACAAGAACGGCATCAACCGCCAGCTCTTCCTGCCCTTCATCGACCTTCTGAAGGCGCAGACGGAGGTGGTCTCAGTGGCCGGCGAGCATGACTATCGCCTCGACCGGCTGCGGGCGGCGGGCGTCTGGTTCTCGCCGATCGACCCCGACAATGTGCGAACCTACGACGCTCTCTGGGGCGAGATGCTCGACGGCGATGAGGAGCTCGGGGAGACCCTTGAGGTCCTGGGCCGCAAGATTCACCTGCCCCACGCCACCGGCGGCCTGCTGCGGGCCAGTTTCGCCAGCCTGTGCGGCGTGGCGCTCGGACCCAACGACTACCTGGCCCTGGGCGAACGCTTCCACACCGTCTTCCTGGAGCGCGTGCCGCGCCTGACGCCGGCGCGCCGGGAAGAGGCCAGGCGCTTCGTCACCCTGATTGATGCGCTCTACGAGGCCCGCGCCAAGCTGATCGTCCTGGCTGAGGCCGAACCCGCCAAGCTCTATCCGGAAGGTGACGGGGCCTTCGAGTTCGAACGGACCGCCTCGCGCCTGCAGGAGATGCGCTCCGCTGATTGGCTCACCGACCGGGGCTAGGTTTTGCGCCGTCGCGCCGAAGGCGCGTCAGGATTGAACCACGAAGCACACGAAGCGCACGAAGGCGCCGTGCGCAGGGTCGCTTCGTGTCCTTGGTGATCTTCGTGGTTGAACTCAAATTTGTGCTGCGCGCCGGGTTACGCAGCCCGCAGGCTTTCCACCAGCTGGCGGGCGATGGGGCGCAGCTCTTCCAGGCTGCGGACGCAGATCTTCAGCTCCCGCACCGCCCAGTCATCGGTCAGCGCCACAATGGCCAGGCTCATGGTGCAGACGGCCCGGGCCGCGGTGGTTTCCGGCACCACGCCGACGCCGACGCCGCACTCCACCAGCCGGCAGACCGCATCGAAGCTGCGCAGCTGCACCCGCAGCCGCAGGCGACGCCCCTCTCGGCCAGCCCGGGCGGCCAGGAAGCGCTGCAGGGAGCTGGCCCGATCGAGGCCCACCAGGTCGTAGTCCAGAACCTGGGCGAATGCGGCGCTGACATTCTGCGCCAGGGGGTGGTCAAGGGCGGTCACCACGACGAACCGGTCCGTGCGGAAGGCGAAGGTCTCTAGGGCTCCCACATCCACCGTGCCGGCGACAATGCCCACATCGGCGGCGCCTTCGGCCACCAGGCCGACGATCTCGTCGGACAGGCGCTCCTCCAGGTCGACGCTCACCTGCGGGTGGTCGGCCAGGAAGGAGGACAGGGCCTCGGGCAGGAATTCGGTCAGCGCATTGGTGTTGGCCAGGACGCGCACCTCGGCCGCGCCGCTCTCGGCCATGACGCCAAGCTCGTCCTGCATCCGGGCGCTCTGTTCGAGCAGGGCGCGGGCGTGCTTCAGCAGCAGCAGGCCGGCCGGCGTCGGGGTCACCCCCTGGCGGGAGCGGGTCAGCAGCGAAGCGCCAAGTGATTGCTCCATGGCCCGGATCCGGGTGGAGGCCGCCGCCAGAGCCAGCGCCGCGCGCTCGGCGCCGCGGGTGATGGAGCCGGCCTCGACCACGTCGCAGAACAGCCGCAGATCGATAAGATCGAACCTCATCCTTCGCCTCCCGCGAAGGAAGCCTACAGCAAAGACGCATTGCCCGGGAGTTGGAAACCGAAGATGTTCGCCGATCTGCGAAGGGCGGCGGGTGCGCCCTGGCGAGTGGCCTTCGTTGACACCCCCAGATGGCGGCGTAAAAGCGGCCGGGCATTCGCAGGGCAACAGGGAGCGGCTGTAGAACCGATGTCGGACGTCTCGAAGACCATCCGGGCCAGGCCCACCTCACCCCACGTTCAGGTGTGGCGCTGGCATCTCACCGCCATCACCTCGATCATGCACCGGATCACCGGCGTGGCCCTCTATGGCGGGACCCTGATCCTGGCCGGCTGGACCATCGCGCTCGCCTTCGGGCCGGAGGCCTATGCCAGCTACATGGGCCTTCTGGGCTCGCCGCTCGGCAAGCTCGTCATGTTCGGCCTGAGCTTTGCGGTCTTCTTCCACCTGGCCAAGGGTGTGCAGCACCTGATCTGGGATACGGGCTTGGCGCTGAAGGTGCCGGCCGCCAATGCGGGCGCCGTGGCGACCTTGGCCTTCGCCCTGGTGGCCACCGTGGTGGTCTGGATCATCGCCGCCATGACGGGAGCGCTCTGAGCATGACCGATTTCCGCACCCCCCGTTCCCGGGCCCAGGGCCTCGGCGCCGCCGGCCATGGGGTCAGCCACTGGATCGCCGAGCGCGTTTCCTCGGTCGCCCTGATCCCGCTGGTGCTGTGGGGCGTCTTCGCCGTTCTGCGCCTGGCCCGCAGCGACTATGAGATGGCCGTCGCCTGGCTCGCCTCGCCGGTGAACGCCGTGCTGCTGGCCCTGCTGGCCGTGGTCAGTCTGATGCACATGCATTCGGGCATGCGGGTCGTGGTGGAGGACTATATCCACCGGCGGATCACCAAGGCCGGCCTGCTGCTGCTCAACCTCTTCGTCTGCGCGCTGTTCGGCGCGCTCGCCCTCTTCTCCATCCTGAAGGTCGCCCTCTCGGGCGGAGCTTACTGAGCATGGCTTCCTACGAATTCATCGACCACAAGTTCGACGTCGTCGTCGTCGGCGCCGGGGGCTCTGGCCTCCGGGCGGCCCTGGGCTGCGCCCAGGCCGGCCTGCGCACCGCGTGCGTTTCCAAGGTCTTCCCGACCCGCTCGCACACCGTGGCCGCCCAGGGCGGCATCTCGGCGAGCCTCGGGAACATGAGCCAGGATGACTGGCGCTGGCACATGTACGACACCGTCAAGGGGTCGGACTGGCTGGGGGACCAGGACGCCATCGAATATCTGTGCCGCAATGCGCCGGCCGCCGTCTATGAGCTCGAGCACTGGGGCGTGCCCTTCTCGCGCACCGAGGACGGCAAGATCTATCAGCGCGCCTTCGGCGGCATGACCAGCAACTATGGCGAGGCCCCGATCCAGCGCACCTGCGCGGCGGCCGACCGCACCGGTCATGCCATGCTGCACACCATGTATGGCCAGTCCCTGGCCAACAATACCGAGTTCTTCATCGAGTATTTCGCCCTCGACCTGATCATGGAAGACGGCGTCTGCCGGGGCGTCACCGCCTGGAAGCTGGACGACGGCACCCTGCACCGGTTCCAGGCCCAGATGGTCATCCTGGCCACCGGCGGCTATGGCCGGGCCTACTTCTCCTGCACCAGCGCCCACACCTGCACCGGCGACGGCAACGCCATGGTCCTGCGGGCCGGCCTGCCCCTGCAGGACATGGAGTTCGTGCAGTTCCACCCCACCGGCATCTATGGCGCCGGCTGCCTGATCACCGAAGGCGCCCGGGGCGAGGGCGGCTATCTGACCAATTCCGAGGGCGAGCGGTTCATGGAGCGCTATGCGCCGTCCGTGAAGGACCTGGCGCCGCGGGACATGGTCAGCCGGGCCATGACCATCGAGATCCGCGAAGGCCGCGGGGTGGGGCCTGGCAAGGACCACATCTTCCTGCACCTGGACCATCTGGATCCCAAGGTGCTGCACCAGCGCCTGCCGGGCATTTCCGAAAGCGCCCGGGTGTTCTCCGGCGTGGACGTGACCAAGGCGCCGATCCCGGTGCTGCCGACCGTCCACTACAATATGGGCGGCATCCCGACGAACTTCTATTCCGAGGTGGTCACCCGCGACGGCGACAATCCCGACAGCGTCATCCCCGGCCTGATGGCCGTGGGCGAGGCCGCCTGCGTCTCTGTCCATGGCGCCAACCGCCTGGGCTCCAATTCGCTGATCGACCTGGTGGTGTTCGGCCGCTCGGCCGCCCTGCGCGCCGCCGACATCCTGACGCCGGGCGCCAAGCAGCCCGACCTGAAGCCGGCCCAGACCGACGCCCATCTGGCCCGCTTCGACCGCCTGCGTCACGCCAAGGGCGCCACGCCGACGGCCCAGCTGCGCCTGGACATGCAGAAGGCCATGCAGGAGGACGCCGCGGTGTTCCGCACCGGCGAAAGCCTGGCCTCGGGCGTCGCCCGCCTGGACAAAATCCACGGCCAGCGCACCGACATCCAGGTCACCGACCGCGGCATGATCTGGAACACCGACCTGATCGAGACCCTGGAGTTCGACAACCTGATCGGCCAGGCGGCCGTGACGGTGAACGGAGCGCTGAACCGCACCGAGAGCCGTGGGGCCCATGCTCGGGAAGACTATCCCGACCGTGACGACGAGAACTGGATGAAGCACACGCTCACTTGGTTCGACGACGCCACCGGCAAGGTGAAGCTGGACGACCGTCCGGTGCACTCCTTCACGCTCAGCAATGACATCGCCTACATCCCGCCGAAAGCGCGGGTCTACTAGGGTCGGGTTCGTGGCCCGCCTCGTCGCTCATTTCTGGCTTCGGACCGAACGCGCGCCCTGCGCGGGGTCCGGGGTCTTCGCCTAAGGAAAGCCTCCGATGGTCGAACTCGCCCTGCCCAAGAACTCCCGCGTTCAGAAGGGCCAGCACCACCCGGCCCCGGCCGGCGCCAAGAAGGTCAAGACCTTCAAGGTCTATCGCTATGACCCCGAGGGGACCGAAAACCCCCGCTGGGACACCTATGATGTGGATGTCGAGGCCTGCGGACCCATGGTCCTGGACGCCCTCATCTACATCAAGAACACCATGGACCCGACGCTGGCCTTCCGGCGCTCCTGCCGTGAGGGGGTCTGCGGCTCCTGCGCCATGAATATCGGCGGCCGCAATACGCTGGCCTGCACCCATGGCTGGGAAGAGGTGCCCGGCCAGACCTGCACCATCAGTCCGCTGCCGCACATGCCGGTGATCAAGGACCTGGTGCCGGACATGACCCTGTTCTACGCCCAGTACGCCTCCATCGAGCCCTGGCTGCACACCAAGACCCCGGAGCCCCAGGGCGAGTGGCTGCAGACCCCGGCCGATCGGGAGAAGCTGGACGGCCTCTATGAGTGCATTCTCTGCGCCTGCTGCTCCACCTCGTGCCCGAGCTACTGGTGGAACGGCGACAAGTATCTCGGCCCCGCCGCCCTGCTGCACGCCTATCGCTGGCTGATCGACAGCCGCGACGAGGCCACCGGCGAGCGCCTTGACGATCTGGAAGACCCGTTCAAGCTCTATCGCTGCCACACGATCATGAATTGCGCCCAGGTCTGCCCCAAGGGCCTGAATCCGGCCAAGGCGATCGCTGAGGTGAAGAAGATGCTGGTCGACCGGGTCATCTAAAGTCGTCACTCTGCTTTTCCCAAGTTGACGCCGGCGTCATTTTTCTGCATCGGGGGACGGCATGAGTGAATTGGGCGCAAACGTGGTGATCCTGGGGGCGGGACATGCGGGCGGCACGGCCGCCGCGCTGTTGCGCCAGTATGGGCATACCGGACCGATCACCCTGGTCGGCGACGAGCCGTTGGCGCCCTATCAGCGCCCGCCGCTCTCTAAGGCCTGGCTGAAGGGGGAGGCCGACGCCGACTCCCTGGCGCTTAAGCCACTGGAGTTCTACGCCGAGCACCAGATCGACTTCCGCCCCAACATCCGGGCGGTGAAGCTGCGGCGCTCGGACAAGCTGGTCGAGCTGTCAGACGGCTCGACGCTCGCCTATGACATCCTGATCCTGGCCACCGGCGCCCGGGCCATCAAGTTGCCGGTCCCCGGCGCTGATCTGGCCGGTCTGCTGGAGCTGCGCACAGCGGCCGACGCCGAGGCCCTGAAGGCCGCCGTGGGTCCAGGCAAGCGCCTGGCCGTGGTGGGCGGGGGCTATATCGGCCTGGAGGTCGCCGCCTCGGGCCGCGCCCTGGGCGCCGAGGTGGTGGTCATCGAGCGGGAGTCCCGCCTGCTCGCCCGGGTGGCCTGCGAGGCCCTCTCGGACTTCTTCCGCGGCGTTCATGAGACCCACGGCGTGGTCTTCGAGATGGGCGCCAGCGTCACGGGGTTCGTCGGCGAGAATGGCCATGTCACCGGCGTGATCCTGGCTGATGGCCGCACCCTGCCTTGCGACGCCTCTGTCATCGGGGTGGGCGCCACGCCCAATGACGAACTGGCAGCGGACTCTGGCCTGGAGACCGCCCGCGGGGTGGTGGTGGACCTGGAGGCGCGGACCTCCGATCCTTCGATCTTCGCCATCGGCGACGTCGCCCACCGGCCCATGCCGATCTATGACCGCATGTTCCGGATGGAGAGCGTGCCCAACGCGCTGGAACAGGCCAAGCAGGCCGCCAGCGCCATCACGGGTCGGCCTGCGCCCGCCGGCGAGGTGCCCTGGCAGTGGTCGGACCAGTACGACCTGAAGCTCCAGATCGCCGGCTACGCTTTCGACGTCGATGAGGTTCTGCTGCGTGGCGATCCCGCCAGCGGCAAGTTCGCGGTCTTCCATCTCAAGGGAGACCAGATCCAGTCCGTGGAGGCGATCAACTCGCCCCCGGAATTCATGATGGGCAAGCAGCTGATCGGAAACCGCAAACCGGTTTCCAAGGCGAAGCTTTCCGATCTCAGCGTTTCAATGAAAGAGGTCGTCGCCTGAACGCGGCGCGAAAGGGAGTCATGGCCAAGATCACCTATATCGAGCACGACGGGACCGAGCACGTCGTGGACGTGAAGACGGGGCTCACGGTGATGGAAGGCGCGGTGAAGAACAACGTCCCGGGCATCGACGCCGACTGCGGCGGCGCCTGCGCCTGCGCCACCTGCCATGTCTATGTGGACGACGCCTGGAAGGACAAGACCGGCGAGTCCTCGGCCATGGAAGAGTCCATGCTCGACTTCGCCGAGAACGTCGAGCCCAACAGCCGTCTCTCCTGCCAGATCAAGGTCTCCGACGCCCTCGACGGCCTTGTGGTCCGGCTGCCGGAAAGCCAGCACTAGGATATCTGATGCGCGCGGGCGGCTTTCCGGTCGCCCGCGCCGCTCAGGCCTCGCCTAGAATTCCAGTTCCCGGTGGGTGGCGGCTTCGGCCTGGGCCAGCTCCGGAAGGTGGCAGGTGAAGGTCGCGCCATTGCCCGGCTCGCTCTCCAGGGCCACCCAACCCCCATGCAGTTCGGTCAGCGCCTTGACCAGCGCCAGACCCAGGCCAGGTCCGCCCCGCTCGCGGCCGACGAAACGGTCGAAGATGTGCGCCTGGACGTGGAAGGGGATGCCGCGGCCAGTATCGGTCACCTGCAGCTTCACCTCGCCTAGCGCCCGCCGGGCTGAGATGGAAATGGTCCCCTCCGGCGGGGTCTGGCGGATGGCGTTCTCGATCAGGTGATCCATGATCTGACCCAGGCGATGGGCGTCGGCGCGGATCACCCCGATCTCCTCGGCATGGTCGACCTTGAGGATGATCTTGCCTTCCTCGGCGGCCCGGGCCCAGCGGCCGGCGGCGCCGGAGATCAGGTCGGCGACCCGCACATCCTCCAGATCCAGCGCCATCTCGTCGGCGTCGATCTGGGCCATGTCGAGCACGTCGTCGATGGACCGGGCCAGCTGGGTGGCGGCCATGCGCACCGCCGAGGCGTGGCCCCGACCCCGCTCCGACAGGTTCTCCCCTGAGCGCTCCAGCAGCTCGGAGTAGCCGATGATGGTGGTGAGCGGGGTGCGCAGTTCGTAGGACACATTGCCCACGAAGTCCCGCTTCAGCCGCTCGGCGTCGGCGAGCGCCGCGGACCGGTCGGCGAGCGCGCTCTCCAGCTTGCGGGCGTCGGTGACGTCGGTGAAGGCGATCAGGGTCGCGCCATCGGGCAGGGGGCGGGACTGGTAGGCGACAATCCGGGAGTCCGAGGTCTTCACCTCGCCGGAGATCGGCGCCCGGGCGCTGGGGTCGGGGTCAGCGACCCGGCCTTTCAGCTCCCGCCAGAAGTTCAGGTCGTGCAGGCGGGGCACGCAAAGCTCGACCACCCCTTCGAAGTCGCCGGCGAGATCCAGCTGGGTCGGGGTGACATTCCAGAACCGCTCGAAGGCCTCATTGTGCAGCCGCAGGCGGCCGTCGGAACCGAACACCGCGACCGCGTCGTTGAGCTTGTCCAGGGTGGCCTGCTGAACCTGGATCAGGGCGTTGTACTGGGCCTTGAGCTTCAACTCGTCGGTGATGTCGGAGAACAGCAGCAGCACCCCGCCCATGGGGTGGGGCTGGCGCACCACCCGCAGGGTGCGGCCATCGGGCAGGCTCCACAGGTCGTCGGGGCTTGAGCCCAGGGCCTCGTAGCGGTCAAGCTCGGCGGCGCGCCACTTCACATAGTCGGCGGTCTCCGGCAGGCGGCGGCGCTGGCGCAGGCGGTCGAGCAGCTCGCCGTGGCCGGGCCGCTCCCCCAGCCAGGCCGGCTCCAGGCCCCACAGTTCGGCGAAGGCCGTATTGTGGAAGATCATCTTCTTGTTGGCGCCGAAGATGGCCACCGCATCTGCGATGTGGTTCAGCGTTTCGTCGTGGGCGGCCACGTGGCGCTTCAGCGCCTCGCGCATCTCCTCGGTTTCGGTGGCGTCCTCGGCCCAGACCCCCACCCCGCCGCCTTCCAGCGGCCGGGCTGTGATGTGAAAGGCCCGGCGGCGTCCGCCCAGCGTCAGCCAGCGGGTGGTCTCGCGCACCTGGGCCAGATTGGCGGCCTCGCTGGCGATCTCGTCGGCGGCCTTGTCGAAGGTCAGGCCCTTGGCGGCGGCTTCATCCAGGCTCGCGGCGTCGACAGCCGCCAGCCAGGCGGCGTTCACCCACACCGGCGCCCCATCGGCCGAGGCGATCCAGGCCGGACCCGGGCGGGCGTCCAACAGGGCGGCGAACCGCGGGGCCGTCGGCAGGCCCGCGTCCTCGCCGATCACCGCCGACAGGCGCAGCCAGGCGAGCGCGCCTGCCGCCCGGCCTTCCACCGAGACCACGCCGGAGGGTCCGCGCACTTCAAAGGCGCAGGCTTCGCCCCGCTCGAACAGACCCCGCAGCCGTCGGGCATGATCAGGGTCGGCCCGCATCAGGGTGTTGACCAGTCCTTGGGCGTCAGGCTCGCTAAGATCGAGGGCGGCCGCACAGACGGCCAGGCTCTCCTCGCCCGAGGCCAGCAGAGCGCGGCCGTCCTCCACCGCCAGCAGGGCCGAGTCAAAGGCCTCGGCCGAGGACTGGGCCACTTCGGCGCGCATTTCCAGCTCGGCGACCCGCGCTTGCAGGCCAGCCAGACGGGCGCGGCCCTGCCTTTGCTGGGCAAGCGCCCAGAGCGTGGCGCAGATGGCCAGGCACACCGCGCCTGCGGCCGCCGCCAGGATCAGTTCGTCCGCATTCATCACCGCTCCATCGGCGCCTGTCGCGCCGATGCGAATCACCCACCGTTCAACATAGGACCCAAAGCGAGCTGTCGCACGCGCGGTCCGTTCCCAGGGCCGCGGGTTTGCGCGACAATGGCCCGATGAGCGCCATTCTCTATCCGGTCGCCGCCGATGCGGACGCCGCCCTGACTGCGCCCCTGGGCCGGGCCGCCCGCGAACGCGAGGCCCGCGCCCTGGCCGGCGGCGAGGCCGTCACCTTCGTCACCCGCGCCGTCGGGCCGGATTTCGCCAGCCGCGAAGCCGCCCTCGACCTCTATGCCGGCAAGGTCGAAGACGACCGCCCGGGTCGGCTGGTGAGCCTGCCGCCCGAAGATCGCTATTGTCGTCTGGCCGAACTGGCGGCCCAGGTGGGGGGCAGGCGGCCTGTGCCAGAGGCGGCCAAGCCTGTCCTGAAGGATGGCCGGCGTTGGCCGGCCCCGCCGGCCTCGCCTGTGGCGACGGTCTGGCGCCTGCAGGTCTCGTTCTGGCGGGTCGGCGCCTCGGCTGAGACGCCCCTGGACGGCCCCCAGGCTCGCCGGGTTCGCCGGGCCGGCGCGGAGGCGGACCGGGAGACCCTGAACGCCCTGACCCGCCAGCCCCTACGCGCCCTCCGGCCTCAACAGCCCCTGGATATCGGCCTCTTTGAAGTCCGTCCGCCCGAGGCCCCAGATACTGTGATCGCTGACGAATGACCCTGTCTGCTGTTTCGGGGCTCGCCCCTAGCCTCGACGACATGGCCGCCATGGCTGAGGCCGCCTTTGCGCGACTGCCGGCGCCCTTTCGCCAGATGACCGGCCACGTCATGTTCCGGGTCGATGACTTTCCCGACGCCGAGACCCTGGCGGCCCTGGAGATCGAGGACCCCTTCGACCTCACCGGCCTCTATCATGGGGTCGACCTGGCCCATCGTTCGGTGCTCGACCCGGAGACCCATCCGTCCATGGTCTTCCTCTATCGCCGGCCGATCCTCGACGAGTGGGCGGCCCGGGGCGACGTCACCCTGGAGGAGCTGGTCAGCCACGTCCTGGTCCATGAGATCGGCCACCATTTCGGGCTCTCCGACGACCAGATCGACGCCATCGAGGCCGCCGTCGACTGAGCCCCGCCCGCCGCCGTCATAAAGGTGACGCCCCCGTCATCTTCTTGACTGAACGGCGTTCATGTGCCTGACTGGTCTGAAGACAGATGGGCTGCCCGCAAGGTGCGGAGCCGGGGCCGCAGAGCCTGCCCGATCTTCCTGGAGGACGATTTCATGGCCGCTGACGGCAACATCACCAAAGACATCATCTACGACGCCGTGTCGCCGGACGACTTCGAGTCGATGCTCGAACTCGACCGCTACAACGCCCGCTCCACGGCCTTCGACAAGATCATCTCAGCCACCCACGACCATTTCTGGGATCCGCTCGACAAGAAGTACATCGACTTCGACGAGCCCTTCGACATGGAAAACCAGATGATCCTGCCGGAGGACATGATCATCTCCATGTCCACCGACTATGTCTCCAATCACCTCAGCGACTGGAAGACCCGAGTCCGCTTCGTGAACCAGTCGGCCCTGCGGTCCTTCTCCTCCATCCTGCACGGCGAGCAGGGCGCGCTGAACCTGTCGGCCAGCCTGTGCCACGTGCTGAAGGACCAGGGCGCCCAGGAATACGCCGCCAACCAGACCCGCGAAGAAGCCCGCCACGTCACCGGCTTCGCCAAGTACATCAAGGCCCGCTGGGGCCGGCCGGTGGAATGCGGCCCGACGCTGAAGACCCTGCTGGTCGACATCATCGGCAGCCCTGAGGTCTATAAGAAGATCATCGGCATGCAGATGCTGGTGGAAGGCCTGGCCATGGGCGCTTTCGCCACCTTCTTCAACAATATCAATGATCCGACCGGCAAGAAGCTGCTGCAGCTGGTGATGACCGACGAGGCCTTCCACCACAAGTTCGGGAAGATCTGGGCCGACCGGACGATCCCGCACCTGAACCCGCAAGAGCACGCCATCATCGAGGACTGGGCGGCCCACTGCTTCCAGACCCTGCTGTTCAACCTGGTGTCGCCCAGCCAGCAGCGCGACCTCTATGAGGAGTTCGGCCTCGACCCCGACAAGGTGATCGCCGAGATGGCCGAAATGGTCACCGACGAGACCCGCCGGGAGAATATGAAAGAGCAGACCAACATCTTCCGGGTGCTGGTGAAGACCCTGCTCAACGCCGGCATCATCACCGACCGGACCCGGGCCTTCTACGCCATCTATGTGGACATGGATGAGCTGAAGGCCGAGGGCGATCGCATGGTCGGCGACGACATCGCCGAAGAGGGCATTCGCTATCTTCAGGAGATCAACTTCAAGGATCGCCACGCCGCCCCGGTGACCATCGCCGCCGAGTAAGGCGAAGGGTCTCTCGAATCTGACGACAGCGCCCGCCGGTCCCCCGGCGGGCGTCTTGCCTTCAGGCCTGCTCAAAATTGACGCCGGCGTCACGGTTTCCTTTGACGAACGGCGGTCTGGGAGTCAGGCTCTTTTCCCAAGGACAGAGCCGCCCATCCGTGGCGACAGCGGGGTCAACCCGCATGCGGAACCAAGGGCGCCGGCAATCCCAAATCATTCCAGGAGGAACGAATGGCCGCCGACGGCAACATCACCAAGGACCTGATCTACGACGCAGTGGCGCCGGACGACTTTGAGTCCATGCTCGACCTGGACCGCTACAACGGGCGGTCCACCGCGTTCGACAAGATCATCTCCGCGACCCATGACCATTTCTGGGATCCGCTGGACAAGAAGTACATCGACTTCGATGAGCCCTGGGACATGGACAACCAGCCCCTCGTCCCCGAGGAGTTGAACGTCGCCCTGCA
>NZ_JAUSBZ010000132.1 GCF_030651755.1 Phenylobacterium sp.
GACAGTTTCCTCGGCGTCCTGGACGCCGAGCGGACCCTGGCCGGGCTCCAGGCCCAGCTGGCGCTCTCCCAGGCGCAGGTGGCCGACGCCCAGATCGCCCTGTTCAGGGCGCTGGGCGGTGGCTGGGCGCCAGCGGCGAGCTGAGCGCCGTCGCCTCGCCTCCCAGCAAAGTCTAAGCTCCTCCCGCACGGCCGATCACAGGCCGACGGGAGGAGCCGATGAGCCGCAACGCACAATCCGAGGCCGCCGCCATGGCCTGCCTCGACGCCTTCATGACCGCCTTCAACGCCCGGGACATGGAGGCCTTCGAACAGACCTTCAACTTCCCCTCGATCCGCCTGGCGTCCAACTCGATGCGGATCATAAACAAGGGCGACCAGACCCAGGCGACCTTCGATCACGCCTCGCTGAAGGACTGGGACCACTCGGCCTGGGAGAAGCGCGAGATCATCCATTCCGGCGACGACAAGGTGCACCTCAACACCCGTTTCACCCGCTACCGGAAGGATGGAAGCATCATCGGCGGGTTCGATTCCATCTATGTGGTGACCTGCGAGGACGGCCACTGGGGGATCAAGGCCCGCTCCAGCTTCGCCCCCTGAAAGTCAGGGCGCCCAGGGTCTGGGCGCCAGGCCATCCCTTTCGGCGTCGTGGGGCAGGCGGGGCGACCCGTCGGCCTGGCTGCGCGTTTGAGGCCTGTCGCGGCTATCAGCGAGGCCCTACCGCATGGCGGACCCGATCTACGCCTTTCGTCCTGAATGGGCGCCCCTCTGGCTCTTTAACCTCTCAGCCCTTGGGCTCGGCGCCGTGGCGGGGCTCATTCTGCATGAGCTGGTCACGCGGGCGATCCGCCGCAGCTTGCGCGGCAAGGACACCTACTGGTCCACCCTCCTCGTCAAGCTTCGACGGCCGAGCCGCCTGGCCGCCCTGATCCTCGGGCTGGCGGTGGGGGCGAGCTTCGCCCAGCTGGGCGAGGGCGGGGTGGCGGCCCTGCGTCGGATCCTGGCTGTGGCTTTTGTGATCCTGGTGGGCTGGAGCGCCCTGACGGCCCTGGACATCTGGAGCCTCCTCCATGTCAGGCGTTTCAAGCTGGACGCCGAAGACAACCTCCTGGCGCGCAAGCATGTCACCCAGACGCGGATCCTGACGCGAACGGCGGGCATACTGATTGTGATCCTGACGGCGGGATTCGCCCTGATGACCTTTCCCGGCGTCCGTCAGTACGGGATCAGCCTGCTGGCCTCGGCAGGCGCCGCGGGCATTATCGCCGGCCTCGCCCTGCAGCCCTTCCTGACCAATCTGATCGCCGGCGTGCAGATCGCCACCACCCAGCCGATCCGAATCGACGATGCGGTCATCGTCGAGAACGAGTGGGGGCAGATCGAGGAGATCACCTCCACCTATGTGGTCGTGCGTCTCTGGGACTGGCGGCGCATGGTCCTGCCGCTCACCTATTTCATTCAGCAGCCGTTCCAGAACTGGACCCGGGAGACCGCCTCCCTCATCGGCACGGTGATGCTCTATGTGGACTACACCGCCCCGGTCGACGTGCTGCGCGCCAAGCTGGAAGAGATCACCAGGGCTTCACCCCTGTGGGACGGGCAGGTGGTCAACCTGGCGGTCACCGAGACCTCGGAGCGCACCATGCAGGTGCGCTGTCTGGTCAGCGCGCGCAATGCGCCGACCACCTTCGACCTGCGCTGCGAGGTGCGGGAAAAGATGATCGCCTTCCTGCAAAGCGAGATGCCCCAGGTCCTGCCGAAGGATCGGCTGGACGCCGAGGCTCGGCTCAAGGGCTCGCCACCGGGGCTGGGAAATCCGGTCTCAGGTTGAGCTGGGCGCTATCGCGCGAGGCGATCAGTGGCAGAAGGTTGAAGTCCTCGGCCTGAACCTGGGTCGGGTCTAGGCCATGGTGCTGGGCGATCACCGCCCGGGTGACCGCCTGCATCAGAGCCTGTCGCTCGGGCACCGGACGGGTGGTCTCGGCGATGAACACGGCCACCGCATAGGTCCGCCCATCGGGCGCGGTCAGCAGGCCGACATCATTGTACCCCGTCGCCCGGGGACCCAGCACCTGTCCCGTGCCAGTCTTGTGCGCCAGGCGCCAGCCTTCGACCAGGCCGCCCCCTAACCGCTGCGGCCCCGTGCGACTTTGGGCCAGCAGGTCGAGGAGATGGGCGGTGGAGGCCGGCGACAGCAACTCCCCGGCGGCCAGGCGGTCCAGCGCCCGCACCACCGCGGTCGGGCTGGCCCCATCGGACGGGGCGTTCAGATAAGCCTCCAAGGCCGCGCGGCGGGTGTCCTGGGGCATGGCCGCCCGGGCCTGCCAGAAGTTGCGCCCAAAGGAGAATTCCGGGCGCCACTCCAGTCCGGCGATCTGGGTCTGGAAGTAGCGCTCTTCGTCGCCGAGGCTGATGGCGCCCAGGGCGCGCTCAGCCATCACCGAGCGCACATGGTCGGGGCCGCCCACCAGTCGCATCAGGATGTCATTGGCGGCGTTGTCGCTGCGGGTGGCGGCGCTGGCCAGCAGTTCGCCCACGGTGGTGGGGTAGCCGTTCCGGCCCACATGGTCGCGGATAGGCTGGTGGAAGATGCTCAGATCCTCAAGCCGCACCGTGACGGGATCAGTGAGTCGCAGGACGCCGCGGTCCACCGCATCCAATACGCTGATGGCCACCCAGAGCTTGCTGACACTTTGTTGCGGATAGAGCCCATCGCCGTCATGGGCCGCGGTCCAGCCGCCCTCAATGTCCCGCACGGCGATGCCCGCTCGCCCCTCAAAGGCCGCCCCCAGAGCTTCGATCTGGGCGAGCAGCGGCGCTGGCGCCTGAGGAACAGGGGCAGGGAGTCTCAGGGCCGCCCACTGGGCCATGGGCGCCTCACCCGCGCCCATGGTCGGAGGCGGCGGCGTCAGGGCGCCGGCGCCCAGGGCTGCGACCGCAAGGGTCGCTGCGGTCAGGCGAATGGCTGTGCGACGGCGGACCAGGGACTTCTGGCGGCGGACCGCCTGACGTTCGGCCAACTGCTGGGCGACGCCGCCCTCAACCCCTGACACGACCCGTCTCCTTTGTTGCGCCTAGACCATGCCTGCCTTGCGCAGGGCCTGATAGGCCTTGATGACCCTTTGCAGCTTGTTCTCGGCCGATCGGTCGCCCCCATTGGCGTCCGGATGGCAGCGCTTGACCAGCTCAGTGTAGCGCGCCCGGATGGCCGGCCCGTCAGCATTATCGTCCAAATCCAGGTCGATGAGGGCGTTGCGTTCGATCTTGCCCAGCCGGCGGGCGGGCTGAGCCTGGGGACCGGGGCCATGGGCGCCCCCATGGCCAAACAGGTTGAACGGATCCTGGTAGCCGCCTTTGCCCCGGGAGAAGTTCTTGGTGAAGGTGGCCGACTCCCGGGAGTTGCGGCTGGCCTTGAAGTCCCAGGTCGGCCGCCCGCCGGTGGTCTGCTCCTGCTCCTGGCGCGCCTTGATCTCGCCCTCGCTCATGCCGGCGAAGAAGTTCCAGTTGCGATTGTATTCCGCCGCATGGGGCTGACAGAACCAATAGTGCTCGTTCATCATGTCCCGGGATTTCGGCGCACGGGCGGCGGCGACCATGGCGCAACCGGGATGATCGCACCGGCGTTCACCGGGCTTCAGGGCAAAAACGTCCTCAGCCTGCTCAGCCTCCCCAGGCTTGGGGGGGCGAACGCGGATATCGACGAACTTGGGCTTGTATTGAAACGCGCCGGGCATGCCCCAAGTATGGGCCTACGGGCCGCACTTTTGAAGAATTGAAGATTTGAGCAATGGGCGCCATATTCGATGCCATTCACCAAAAGCTCACCCAAGCCTTCGCCCCGACCCGCCTGGAGATCGAGGACGAGTCCTCGCGCCACGCCGGTCATGCTGGCGCGCGGCCTGGAGGTGAGAGCCATTTCAATGTCTTGATCGAGGCTGAGGCCTTTGCCGGCGCGCCGAAGGTGGCCAGGCAGCGGATGATTTATCGCGCCCTGTCCGAGGAGATGGCCGGGCCGGTGCACGCCCTGTCGCTCAAGGCCCTGGCGCCCGGCGAGTCCTGAGGCCGAAAAAATATTGTTCTGTTCGGGCGGCAATGTCCGTCCGGCGTTTGGGGAGACGCCCGTTGAAGACCCATTTCACTATCAATGGCCAGGCCGCCAGCCTGGACCTTGATCCGCGCACGACCCTGCTCGACGCCCTGCGCGAACGGCTGGACCTGAAGGGCTCAAAAAAGGGATGCGACCACGGCCAGTGCGGCGCCTGCACGGTCCTGGTCAACGGCCAGCGGATCAACGCCTGCCTGTCGCTCGCCGTCACCCATGAGGGCGACGAGATCACCACCATCGAGGGTCTGGCCCAGGGCGAGGCCCTGCATCCGGTCCAGGCCGCCTTTCTGGAGCACGACGCCTTCCAGTGCGGCTACTGCACGCCCGGCCAGATCTGCTCGACGATCGGCATGCTGAAGGAGGCGGCCGACGGCTGGGCCAGCCTGGCGACCGACGACCTCACCGCCGACACCGTCCTCACCGACGAAGAGATTCGCGAGCGCATGAGCGGCAATCTCTGCCGCTGCTCGGCCTATCCCCAGATTCTGGCGGCCATCCGCAGCGCCGGAGGTCTGGCATGAAGCCCTTCACCTATGAGCGGCCCGCCGACGTGGCCGAGGCCCTGGCCATGGCGGCCGCCGTCCCCGGCTCCCGCTTTCTGGCCGGCGGCACCAATCTCGTCGATCTGATGAAGCTGCAGATCGAGCAGCCGACCCATCTGGTGGATGTCAGCCGGCTTCCCCTGGCCGAGATCGCGGAGACGGCCGAGGGCGGCCTGCGCCTGGGGGCGACCACCACCAACAGCCAGGTGGCCGCTGACATGAAGGTCCGCGCCCGCTATCCGGCCCTCGCCCAGGCGATCCTGTCGGGGGCCTCGGGCCAGCTGCGCAACAAGGCCACCACCGCCGGCAACCTGCTGCAGCGGACCCGCTGCGCCTATTTCTACGACACCACCAAGCCCTGCAATAAGCGCCAGCCCGGCGCCGGTTGCGCGGCCATCGGCGGCATCTACGCCAACACCGCCATCTTCGGGTCCAGCGAGGCCTGCATCGCCACCCATCCCTCCGACATGGCCGTGGCGATGAGCGCCCTTGACGCCCAGGTGGAGATCGCCGGCCCGAATGGGCAGGAGCGCGCCATTTCGCTTGAGGCCCTGCACCGCCTGCCCGGCGAGACCCCGCACATCGAGACCTCCCTGCAGCCCGGCGAGATGATCACCGCCGTCGTCCTGCCGCCGCCCCCGCCGGGCGGCCAGATCTATCGCAAGGCCCGGGAGCGGGCCTCCTACGCCTTCGCCATCGGCAGCGTCGCCGTGGCCGGCGGCAAGGTCGCCCTGGGGGCGGTGGCCCATAAGCCCTGGCGCGCCAGGGCGGCTGAACAGGCCCTGGCCGACGGGGCGAACCCCGCCGAGGCCATGGCCGCCGAGTTGTCGTCCGCCAAGCCTGACGGCCACAATGACTTCAAGCTCAAGCTGATGGCCCGCCTCGGCGCGGCCTGCCTCACCACCACCGGCGCAGGAGACGGCCAATGAGTTCGGTCAAGGATTGGGCGGCGCCGACCCCCATCAGCGAGAACCGCAGCGGCCTGATCGGCAAGGGCGTCGACCGCTACGAAGGCCGTCTCAAGGTCACCGGCTCCGCGCCCTTCGCCTATGAGGTCGAGGCGCCGTCGCCGCCGGCCTATGGGGTGCTGATCGCTTCGCCGATCGCCAAGGGCGTGGTCGCCGCGGCGGACATCTCCGCGGCGCAGGCCGCCCCGGGCGTCCGGCTGGTCTGGACGCCGCACAATGTGCCAGCCCAGGGCGAACGCGGGGCCAAGATGAATCCCCGCAGCCAGCGGGGCTCCAACCCCGCCCTGGCGGGCAAGATCGAGCATTTCGGCCAGCATGTGGGCTTTGTGGTCGCCGACACCCTGGAGAACGCCAAGGCCGCCGCGGCCCTGGTGCGCTTCGAATACGCCGCTGAGCCCGCCGACCTGATCTTCGAGGACAACCTCGCCCAGGCCGACCAGCCTGAGGGCGAGGAGGATATGCGGGTTGGCGATTTCGAGGCCGCCTTCGCCGGCGCGCCCGTCCGCCTCGACGAGACCTATGTCAGCCCGCTGCAGAACCACGCCCAGATGGAGCCCTGCGCCACCACCGCCTGGTGGGACGGCGATCATGTCACGGTCCACACCTCGATCCAGATGGTGAAGGGCGGACAGCACACCCTGGCTGAGACCCTGATGATCCCCTCGACCCAGGTCCGCCTGGTGACCCGCTATATCGGCGGCGGCTTCGGCGGCAAGGGCCAGGCCTACGACGACCTGACCCTGGCGGCGCTTGCGGCCCGCGAACTCGGCCAGCCGGTCAAGGTCGCCTATACGCGCCAGCAGATGTTCCAGGCCACCATCCACCGCCCGGCCGTTCACATGCGGGTGCGCCTGGGCGCCCAGGCCGATGGCCGCCTGGACGCCTTCGCCCTGGAGGCTGTGACCCACTGCCGCCGCGAGGCGCCGTTCACCGAGCATGCGGCCAACTTCGCCCGCAGCCTCTATGCCGCTCCCAACCGGCTGACCGGTCACCGGCTGGTCAAGCTGGACATCCCTGCAGCAGGCCCCATGCGCGCGCCGGGCGAGGCCTCAGGCATGCTCAGCCTGGAATGCGCCATGGACGAGCTGGCCGAAAAGCTCGGCCTCGACCCCATCGAACTGCGCCTGCGCAACGAGCCAGAGACCGATCCCGAGACCGGCAAGCCGTTCAGCACCCGCCAGCTGGTCCGCTGCATGACCGAGGGCGCTCAGCGGTTTGGCTGGGACCGTCGTAATCCGAAACCGGGCCAGGTTCGCGACGGACGTTGGCTGGTGGGGCTGGGCATGGCCGCGGCCATCCGCGGCAACTTCCTGCTGCCGGCCAAGGCGGGCGTGCGGATCGACGCGGACGGAACCATCACCCTGCGCCAGGGCATGACCGACATCGGCACCGGCACCTATACGATCCTGGCCCAGATCACCGCTGAAACCCTGGGCGTGCCTTTGGCGCAGGTGAAGGTGGAACTGGGGGATTCAGACTTCCCGCCGGCCCCAGGCTCCGGCGGCCAGTTCGGCGCGGCGACGGCCGGATCTGCGGCTTTCGCCGCCGGCATGAACCTGCGCAAGGCCCTGGCCGAGCTCGCCACCGGCGATCCCAACTCGCCCCTCTATGGGGATGATCCGGAGCTGGTGACCTTTGGCGGCGGCAATATCGCGGTGGACAACCGCGCCGAGCCGCTGGAGCGGCTGGTGGCCCGGGCGGCGCCGGAGGGCGTCTATGTGGAGGGCTCGATCACGCCCGCCGCCGACGCCCGCGACTATTCCCAGCACACCTACGGCGCCCATTTCGCCGAGGTGGGCGTCGATCCCGACACCGGCGAGGTCCGCCTGCGCCGCATGTTCGGGGTGTTCGCCGCTGGCCGGATTCTCAACGCCAAGACCGCCATGAGCCAGATCACCGGCGGCATGATCTGGGGCGTCGGCACGGCCCTGCATGAGTACAACGAGGTCGATCCCCGCTACGGGTCGTTCATCGCCCAGGACCTGGCCGGCTATCACGTGCCGGCCCATGCCGATATCGTCGACTTGTCGGCCATGTTCCTCGACGAGGTGGACGACAAAGCCAATCCCATGGGGATCAAGGGGGTGGGGGAGCTGGGTATCGCCGGCGCGGGCGCGGCCATCGCCAACGCCGTCTACAACGCCTGCGGCGCACGGATCCGCGACTATCCGCTGAACCCGGAAAAGGTGCTGGCGGCGCTCCCCTGAAGGGGCGTCGATCAGCCGCCGATCAGGGGTTGGACCCGCGCCTGCAATTCGCCCAGGACCCGGGCCAGATCGCTCTCGCGGAAGGGCTTCTGTAGAACAGGCGTGCCCTTGTCGACGTCGCGAAGGCCCGCGTCCCCATAGCCGGTGGCGAAGGCGAAGGGGGCGCCCTTTTCCCGCAGAATGTCGGCCAGGGGAAAGATGGGTTGGCCGCCGAGGTTGACGTCGAGCACGGCGCAATCGAGTTCGCTCGACCCCACCAGAGTGATCGCTTCCTCCAGCCGCGAGGCAGGACCCACAACCTTGCAACCCAGATCGCTCAGCATGTCCTCGATCAGCATCGAGACCATCATTTCATCCTCGACGACGAGGACCCGCATGCCGGCAAGCTTGGCAAGGTCAGTCATGGGAAGGCTCCGGGTGGCCAAGGGTGGGGCAGATATTTGCAGCAAATTCCGACAAAAGGCAAAGGTCATGCGCCATCGGAACCCCGTTTTCGGGGACGGAAGAGTCGCTCATTTGGGCCGTCGTCTCCCAGCCAGCTTCACTGCAATGAACGTCCCCCCAAGGCCCGGGTTCCCGGGCCGCGAGCGAGTCTGAGGCGGGATCACTCCTCGACGGGCGCCTCGATCGGCGGGGAGACCCGTAGGGCGGTGATCTGGTTGCGCTCGCGCCGCACGATCTGGAACCGGTGACGGTAAAATATGAAGGTCTGTCCGACCCGCGGGATCGTCTGGGCTTCATGGATGACCAGACCCGCCACGGTTACGGCGTCCTCGTCGGGCAGGTCCCAATCCATGGCCCGATTGAGGTCGCGGATGGGCACTGAACCGTCGACGCTGACCGATCCGTCCGGCTGGGGCCGGACGCCAGGCACGGTCACGTCATGCTCATCTTCAATCTCGCCGACAATCTCTTCGAGGATGTCTTCGAGGGTGATCAGTCCCTTCAGCCCGCCATACTCATCGACCACCAGGGCGAAGTGCTTGTGCCGCTTGAGAAAGGCGTTGAGCTGATCCTTCAGGTTGGTCGTGTCGGGAATGAACCAGGGCTCGCGAAGCATGGCCTCGACATCGACCCTGTCCATGGCGCCGTCAGCCTCGGCCAGGGCGCGCAGGAGGTCCTTGGCGTGCAGAAAGCCGACGATGTTCTCCGGCTCGTCGCGAAAGACCGGCGTTCGGGTGTGGGCGCTGGCCAGGACGGCGGCGACGAACTCGCGCACGGGAAGGGCGATATCGATCATGGAGATCGACTTGCGGTGGACCATCACCTGGGTGACGTCCATTTCCGCAAGATCCAGCACCCCCCCCAGCATCAAGCGGTCGCGGTTCTCCACCAGGCCCTCGGAGTGGTGATACTCCACAGCCCCGCGGATTTCTTCGTGGGCGGCCAGGACATCGGTCTCCATGTCGAGCTTGATGCCGAAGGGGCGTAGGGTCAGCCGCACCACCCACTGGGCGCTGTTGGCCAGGGGGCCGAAGATCTTCACCACCCAGGTGGCGGGCAGCGACAGGAGCCGCGCGGCGCGATCCGGCTGGGCGATGGCCAGGGTCTTGGGCAGGATCTCGGCGAAGATGACCACCAGGGCGGTCATCATGACGGTGGCGACCAATGGCCCGGTGGGTCCCGGAATGGCGGCGGTCAGCACCGTGGTGGCCAGGGCCGAGGCGCCGATATTGATGGCGTTGTTGGACAGCAGGATCGCCCCGATCAGCTTCTCCTGGTTGCTGATCAGCCGGTTGACCCGGGCGGCGGCCTTGTCGCCGTCCCGCTCCAACTTGTGCATGCGGCTGCGGCTGGCCGCGGTCATGGAGGTCTCGGTGGCCGAGATCACCGCCGAGAAGAACAGCAGGATGAAGATGGCGGGCGCGAGCCCGACCAGGATGGCTGTGATCATGCCGCTGCGCCCGCCGAGCGGGCGCCCTCCGCGATCAAAAATTCAAGGACAGCCTCGGCGTCGACGTCACGGGCGACGAAGGCCTCGCCGAGGGCGCGGGCCAGGATGAAGGTCAGCCGGCCCCCCTCGGCCTTCTTGTCCTGCCCCATGTGCCCCAGCAGGCGGGCGGCGTCGAAGGGATGGCCGTCAAGGTCATGCAGACGCACCGGCAGGCCCACCGCAGCGATGGCGGCTTCCGCCCGCCCGGCGTCCTGGACCGAACAGAGCCCCTGTCGTGCGGAAAACCGGAAGGCCATGGCCATGCCGATGGCGACAGCCTCCCCATGCAACAGGGCCTCCCCATAGCCGCTCTCGGACTCCAGGGCGTGACCGAAGGTGTGGCCAAGGTTGAGCAGGGCCCGCTGGCCTGCTTCGCGCTCGTCCTGAGCGACGATCTCCGCCTTCATCTCCACCGAGCGGCGCACAGCCCTGGCGACGGCTTCGTGGTCCAGGCTGACGACGTCCTGGCCATGGACCTCCAGCCACTCAAAGAAGGCGAAGTCGCCCAGCAGGCCATATTTGATGATCTCGGCATAGCCGGCGCGCAGCTCCCGGGCCGGCAAGGTCGCCAGGATGTCCAGGTCCGCCAGCACCAGCCGTGGCTGATGGAAGGCGCCGATCAGGTTCTTGCCCCTTGGGGTGTCGATGGCGGTCTTACCCCCGACGGAGGAGTCGACCTGAGCCAGCAGCGTCGTCGGGATCTGAACGAAGTCGATCCCTCGCTTGTAAATCGCCGCAGCGAAGCCAGCGAGATCGCCCACCACCCCGCCGCCGAAGGCGACGATGAGGTCGCCTCGGTCCAACTCCATGGCCAGCAGATCGTCGCTGACCTGGGCCAGCATCTCGAAGCTCTTGGAGCCCTCGCCAGCCGGAACCAGGATGGGGCGGGCCTCCACGCCGTCTGCGGCCAGGGCACGGGTCAGGGCCTCGCCGTGCAGCCTCCAGACGGTCTCGTCGCTGATGACCGCCGTCCGCCCGCGTTTGAGCAGCGGGCGAATGTGGCGACCGGCCTGCGCCACCATTCCGGTTCCGATGCGAACCTCATAGGCGCGGTCCCCAAGGCCGACGTTCACAGTCTGGCTCATGAGCCTTCCTCGGCGAGATAGCGGGTGAGGGCGTCGATCACCTGGGAGACCGTCACGTGATGGGCGGTGTCTCCGGTCTCCACCATCACATGGGCCTGAGCATAGATCGGATAACGTTGCTCGGCCTGGGCTTTCAGGACGGCGAGGGGGTCTGCGTCCTTCAGGAGCGGCCGCGTATCCTTGCGACCCACCCGGCGCGCCAGCAAATCCAGATCGGCCTTGAGCCAGACGACCAGCGCGCGGGATTTCAGCAGGGCGCGGGTCTCGTCGTTCATGAAGGCGCCGCCCCCTGTCGCCAGGACGTGTGGCGGCTCTTCCAGCAGACGTTGAATCACCCGGCGTTCGCCGTCGCGGAAGGCGGCCTCACCCAGTTCGGAGAAGATTTCGGTGATGGCGCGGCCGGCGGCAGTCTCGACTTCGGCGTCAGCGTCGCGAAACGGCAGGTCGAGAGCGTTGGCCAACCTGCGGCCGACGCTGGACTTGCCGACGCCCATCAGGCCCACTAGGGCGATGGTGCGGTTGCGGAGGGGTTCGTAGCGATCCATGAGCCGCAAGGCTTTACACGAGGCGGTGACGCTGCGCCAACCGCCACCGAGCGGACGTCCGCCCCCAGGTTCCGCCAATTCGTGGCCCACTGACAGATTGTCCGTCTTGGCGAGACTATTCCGAACCATGGCGCGTTGATGTCCTGAACTCCAACACAGGGGCGCCTTCGCCTTGATCGACCCGGACCTGGCCTTCCTGATTGTGCAAAACGCCCGCGACTACGCCGTCTTTACCCTGGAGCCAGACGGTCGCATCGCGGCCTGGTCGCCTGGCGCCGAGACAATCTTTGGCTACAGCTCCCATCAAGCCATCGGCCTGCCGTTCGCCGAGTTGTTCCTCGCGCCCGACGTGGCCGCCGGCATCCCCGAAGCTGAAATGGCCAAGGCCTACCGAGACGGCCGGGCCGAGGACACCCGCTGGCATCTTCGCCAAAGTGGCGAGCGGTTCTGGGCCAACGGCGTGACCATGACCCTGGGAGACCGCCCCCAGCTGATCAAGTTTCTCCGGGACGAGACCGCCGCCAAGCTCGCGGAAGACCAGCGAATTCTGCTGCTCAACGAGCTCAATCACCGGATCAAGAACACCCTGGCCACGGTTCAGTCGATCGTGGAGAACACCCTGCGCGCGGCCCATATCGACACGGCGACCCGCAGCGTTCTGACCGAGCGGCTCATCGCCCTGGCCCAGGCGCACAATGTGCTGGTGGCCGAGAGCTGGGCCGGGGCTGACCTGCGCTCCATCGTTGATCAGGCCCTGGCGCCTCACATCACCGCTGGCGGGGGACGTTTTCGGATTGAGGGACCCCGGGTGTTCCTCAGTCCCCAGCAGGCTGTTTCACTGTCCCTGGTCCTGCACGAGCTCACCACCAACGCCATAAAATACGGGGCGTTGTCCTCTGACGAGGGCGAGGTCACCCTGTCCTGGAACACCGCACACAACGCCAGCGGCGCGCGCAGCATGACTTTGCTATGGCAGGAAAGCGGCGGGCCTCCGGTCAAGCCTCCCAACGGGCGCGAGGGCTTTGGCCTGCGCCTCATCGCCCGGAGCTTTGGTCAGGACGGAGATGGCCGCACCCGCCTGGAATATTCCCCAGAAGGCGTTCGTTGCACGGTCAATATTCCGCTGTCCCAGGGCGAGGAATTCCCGATCCTGAGCCTGGGCGACGTTTAGGACGGGGTCCGCGCTCAGCGCTTGACCGCGCCCTTGAGGTAGCCGGCGATGGCTGGACCATAGGGCGGCCGCATCCGCTGGAGCGGACCGATGTCCTTCTTCAGCTGGCTGTAGACCGACTTGCGATGGCTGAACTCCTTGAAGCCGTCATGGCCGTGATAGGAGCCCATGCCCGAGGGGCCGACGCCGCCGAAGGGCAGTTCTTCCTGGGCCACATGGAAGATCACGTCATTGACGGTCGCCCCGCCGGACGTGGTCTGAGTCAGCACCCGGTCCTTTTCGGCCTCATCGGTTCCGAACCAATAGAGGGCCAGCGGCCGCTCTCGGCTGTTTACATAGTCGATGGCGTCCTTTGTCCCGCGGTAGGTCTTCACCGGTAGAACCGGGCCGAAGATTTCCTCCTGCATCACCATCATGTCGTCGGTGGGGTTGAGGATCAGGGTCGGCGGGATCTTGCGATAGGGCTGCTGGCTGAAGTCCTCGCCGGCGGGGTTGAGTTCGACCACCTCGGCGCCCTTGGCCCGGGCGTCCTCGATATAGCCGGTGATCCGCTCATAGTGGTTCTGGGCGATGATGGCGGTGTAGTCGGGATTGTCCTTCAGGGTCGGGAACATGCGGGCTACGGCGCCGCGCGCCTCCTCGACGAAGGCCCCGACCTGGCCCTCGGGGGCCAGAACATAGTCCGGCGCCAGGCAGATCTGGCCGGCGTTCAGGGTCTTGCCGGCCATGATCCGGGCCGCAGCCAGGCCCATGTCGGCGCCCTCGGACAGGATGACCGGGCTCTTGCCCCCCAACTCCAGGGTCAGCGGCACCAGATTGTCGGCGGCCGCCCGCATGACGTGGCGGGCCACCGCCGTGCCGCCGGTATAGATCAGGTGGTCGAAGGCCAGGCCGGAGAAGGCGCGACCGACGTCCGGTCCGCCGGTGAAGACGGCGATCTCGTCCTCGCTGAAGGCCTTGGCGAACATCGCCTTCATCAGCGCCGAGGTCTTCGGTGTGAATTCCGAGGGCTTGATCATCGCCCGGTTGCCCGCCGCCAGGATGCCGGCCAGGGGACCGAAGGTCAGGTTGACCGGGAAATTCCAGGGGCTGATCACGCCCACCACGCCCTTGGGCTGGAACTGCAGCTGCGCCTTGGCGCCGAACAGGCCGAGGATGGCCGGGGTGGTCTTGCGCTTCTCCGGCGCCATCCACTTCCGCAGGTGGGACTTGGCGTGCTTCAGCGGGCCGATGGAGGCGGCGATGTCGGTCAGCCCGGTCACCGCCTTCGAGCGCGAGCCGAAGTCGTCATTGATGGCGTCTGCGATCGCCTCGGCATGGTCGATCAGCAGATCGATGCAGCGGTCGAGCCGCGCCAGCCTCAGTTGCTCAGAGGGCGGTCCCTCGGCCAGCTGGGCGGCCTTCTGGCGCTCAAGGATACGCTGCATATCATCACGGGTGGGCTCGGCGGACGTGGTCATAGGGGCCTCGCATCTGGGTTTGAAACCAGTGAAGCTCGGTTTACCTCGGGGCTGTCATGCAAAATCCGCAAACAAAACTGCAGTCGGGGCATGACCCCCGCAAAACCCGCTTTAAGGTGGACCTATGCTGATCTTCAGATCCCCCGCGCTCGTTGGTTTCGCTCTCCTGGCTCTTACCTTGCCGGGACCGGCCCCGGCCCAGGTGGTGGAGACCATGGCCCTGCCGGCCCCGGACCTGTTTTCGAGCGCCGGCCGGGAAACCGGGCTGGGGGCGGAGCTGTGGGACGGCGCCTCGGCGGCCACCGCGCGATCCGTTCTGCCCATGCTGGCGCAAAAGCCCCTGTCACCGGCGGCCTCGGCCCTGGCCCGATCCGTCCTGGCCACCGGCGCCCGGGGCCCTGAAGGGGTGGGGAATGACCCGGAGGTCGCGGCGGCCCGCGCCCAGGCCCTGGTCGTCCTGGGGGAGGCGCCGGCGGCCCAGGCCATTTTGCGGAGATCCGGCGGCCTGGAGCGAAGCGAGGCCCTGTCGCGGGTCGGCGCCGAGGCCGCCCTGTTGACCGGCGCCGACCAAGAGGCCTGCGACATCGCCCAGGCCCTCAGCGTCGCCCGCGACCAGGTCTACTGGTTGCGCCTGCGGGCCTACTGCCAGGCTCGCGCAGAGGACCCCGCCGCCCGCCTGACCTATGAGCTGGCCCAGGGCGTTGACCGCGACGCAGTCTTTGGCCGCCTGATGGCCGCCCGTCTGGCCGGGACCGGCGACCCGGGCGCAGCCTCCTTGCGGAACGGCCTGGACTTCGCCCTCTCGCGCAGCCTGGGGCTCGACCTGACCACGGCTGAGCCAGGCCCAGGGGTCGGACCGGCCCTCTCGGGAGAAGTCCCGCTTCCGCAGGCCCGGTGGCCGATGATCGCCACCGAAGGCCCTGTCTCGGCGGCCATGGCGGTGCTGGCCCAGGGGGACATCGCCCTGGCCGAGGGGGTTCGTGGAACCCTTGTGCAGGATGAGGTGCCTCAGGCGGGCGCCCTGGACCTGGCCCTGCTGGACGCTCTCATCGCCGCAGCGTCCGGGCGTCAGGACCGGCCAACCCTGGACCGGCTGGTGGAGCGTGGTGGGGTGGGCGAGGCCCGCAATCGCCGACGGGCCCAGGAGGCGGCGCTGTTGCTGGCGGCCCTGGGCACGCCCCTCGGTCCGCAGGCCCGAGGCGAGTTTGTGAGTTTCAACCTCGCCGCGCCCAAGGCGCCGGTGGCGCGGTCTTTCGCCATGGACCAGGCCGCCGCCGCCAGACTGACCGGCGAAACGGCGCTTCTGGCCCTCTGGACCAGCGCCGAGGCTGGTCCCGGCGGACCGGGCGCGGCCGATCGCGCCCGCATCATCGCCGCACTGTCCGCTGTCGGCCTCGCCGATCATGCTCGCGCCTTTGCGGTTGAAGGCCTGCTGGCCCTGCGATGAGCGCCCAGACCGCCCAGGGCTGGGTCGAGGCCTTTCTGGAGATGATGTCGGTGGAGCGGGCCGCCGCTCGCAATACCCTGATGGCCTATGGCAAGGATCTGGCCGACGCCCAGGCCTTCCTGGCCGCTCAGGGGACCAGTCTGGCTGAGGCCAGCGCTGAGGCGGTGGAGTCCTATTTCGCAGAGTTGGGGGTCCGCGGTCTGGCGCCGGCCACCGCCGCCCGACGACGCGCCAGTGTGCGGCAGTTCTACCGGTTCGTCCTGGGTGAGGGGTGGCGCCCCGACGACCCCTCGCGGCGGGTGGACGCGCCGCGGAAGGGGCGTTCCCTTCCGCGCACCCTCAGCCGGGCGGAGGTGGACGCGCTGATCGCGGCGGCTTCGGCCCGGGATGGCGCCCAGGGCCTGCGCCTGGGCTGCATGGTGGAGCTGCTCTATGCGTCCGGCCTGCGGGTCTCAGAGCTGACGGCCCTGCCTCTGGCCATTGTGGCGCGGGACCCGGCCTATCTGATCGTCAAGGGCAAGGGCGGCAAGGAGCGGCTGGCCCCCCTGAACGACGCCGCCCGCGCGGCGGTGAAGGCCTATTTGGAGGTGCGCAAGACCTTCCTGCCCAAGGGTGACGCCGCCAATCCCTGGCTGTTTCCCTCCCGCGGCAAGGGCGGACGGCTCACCCCGCGACGCCTGGCGCAGTTGCTGGATGAGGCGGCCACCGGCGCCGGGATCGATCCGGCCCGGGTCAGTCCCCATGTGCTTCGCCACGCCTTCGCCACCCACCTGCTTGAGGGTGGCGCTGATCTACGGGTCGTCCAGACCCTGTTGGGTCACGCCGACATAGCGACAACACAGATCTACACCCACCTCGCCGGCGACCATCTCCGTCAGGTGGTCGAAACCAAGCACCCCCTGGGACGTAAGCGATAGATGCAGACCGACTTCTCAGGCGTCGACGAATTCGTCCTCTTCACCATCGGCCGGACACCGGTGACCCTGGGCGGGGTCATCGCCGGCGCCTTGGTGATCCTCGTGGCGCTTCTGCTGGCCCGCGGCGCCTCCCTGACCCTCCGCAGGCTGCGCGCCCGGGCCAGGTACGGAAGCGCAGCCCTCTATATTGTCGAGAAGGTGATCACCTACGGGGTGGTCATCATCGGCCTGATCGCCGGGCTTTCCACCGTTGGGCTCGACTTTTCGTCTCTTGCCATCTTCGCCGGCGCGGTGGGCGTCGGGGTGGGCCTGGGCCTGCAGGGCGTCGTCAAGGAGTTCGTCTCGGGCCTGGTGCTGATTTTCGACCGGGTGGTGAACATCGGCGACTATGTGGAGTTGGAGGGCGGACAACGGGGGCAGGTTCAGGAGATCGGGCCCCGGGCCACCCGCATCCGCAACAACGACAATATCGACATCATCGTCCCCAATTCGCACCTGATTGAGGGGACCCTGGTGAACTGGACCCTGAAGGGGGACACCCGGCGTATCCACATCCCCTTTTCGGTGGCCTATGGCGCCGACAAGGAGAAGGTGCGCGAAGCGGTGCTGGCCGCCGCCCGGGCCATGCCCTTCACCCTGCCTGAGAGCGACGTCCACAAGTCACAGGTCTGGCTGGTGGGCTTTGGCGACTCGGCGCTGAACTTCGAGCTGCTGGTCTGGCCAGACCTCAATGCGGCCAAGCGGCCCAACGGCATGCAGGCGGCCTACACCTGGGCCATCGACGACGCCCTTCGCGCGGCGGGCATCGAGATTCCCTATCCGCAGCGCGACATTCGGATCCGCAGCCTGTTTGGCCACGAAGGCGAAGAGGCCACCCAGGCCCTGCAGCTCAAGCCGCCCGCCCCGCCGACTCAGCCGGATGTCGCGCCGGCCCCCTCCACCACCAACGACGCCGCCGTCGATGTCGCCCGGCCGCTGCCGGAACCCGATCCGACCCCTATCGCAGAGGGAGAGCCCGCCATCGCGCCGCCGGAGGCTCCGGATCAGCCTTAGGTCGCCTGCTGGGGCGCCGAACCCCGGCGGGCCATCGTCCCAGGAGACGGGCCTTGTGACCCCGTGGGTTCCCGCCTAACTTCCCGCGTTTCCGCGCACAGCCAGGGATACTAACCTCGATGGCCTTACATTATCTCGAGTTCGAGCGCCCCATCGCCGACCTCGAAGCCAAGATCGAGGAGCTGCAGCGTCTCTCGGAGACCGCCGAGGGCGGCGCCATGGACACCGAGATCGAGGCCCTGCGGGCCCGCGCTGCGGAGCTTCGGGTCAAGGCCTACGCCAAGCTCGACCCCTGGCAAAAGACCCAGGTCGCCCGCCATCCCGAGCGGCCGCACTTCGTCAACTACGCTCAGGGCCTGTTCGAGGACTTCGTGGAGCTGCGCGGCGACCGCAAATATGCCGATGATCAGGCGCTGCTTGGCGGCCTCTGCCGGTTTCGCGGCCGGCCGGTGATGATCCTTGGTCAGGAAAAGGGTCACGACACCGCCAGCCGCGTGAAGCACAATTTCGGCTCCACCCGCCCCGAGGGCTACCGCAAGGCGATCCGCCTGATGGACATGGCCGAGAACTTCAACCTGCCGGTCATCAGCTTCATCGACACCGCCGGCGCCTATCCCGGCGTGGGCAGCGAGGAGCGCGGTGTGGCTGAGGCCATCGCGCGATCGACCCAGCGCTGCCTGACCCTGGGCGTGCCCATGATCTGCGTGGTCAGCGGGGAGGGCGGCTCCGGCGGCGCCATCGCCATCGCATCGGGCAACCGGGTGCTGATCCTGGAGCACGCCATCTATTCGGTGATCTCGCCGGAGGGGGCAAATTCCATTCTTTGGCGGGGTTCGCGTACGGCTGAAGAAGCCGCCAAGGCGATGAAGATCACCGCCCAGGACCTGTTGAAGATGAAGATCGTCGACCGCATCGTGGCCGAGCCGGCGGGGGGCGCCCACTCCGATCCCGCCGCCATGCTGCAGTCTCTGGGGAATGCGCTGGAGGAGGAACTGGACCAGCTCGAGGGCCTCTCCGCCGATGAACTCCGCGCCCAGCGCGCCGAGCGCTTCTACGCCATTGGACGCTCTGGTCTCTAGGAGGCCGGCCGCCGCGTCAGGCGTCTTACGGGATCACCTTGCCCTTACGGCGTGGCTTGCCTGAACGGCGTTCAAGGGTTTGAGTGCTTCAAACAATTGTTTGGGAGGACGTCATGGCCTTGAAGACCCGTTTCACTGAGATGTTCGGTGTCGAGCACCCGGTCGTGCAGGGCGGCATGCAGTGGGTTGGCCGCGCCGAACTGGTGGCCGCCGTGGCCAACGCCGGCGGCCTGGGCTTCATCACCGCGCTCACCCAGCCGACCCCTAAGGACTTGGTCAAGGAGATCGAACGCTGTCGGACCCTGACCGACAAGCCCTTCGGCGTGAACCTGACCATCCTGCCGGCCATCAAACCGCCGCCCTATGCGGAGTACCGCCAGGCGATCATCGATTCGGGCATCAAGATCGTTGAGACGGCCGGCAACAAGCCGGCCGAACACGTCGAGGAATTCAAGAAGCACGGCATCCTGGTGATCCATAAGTGCACCGCGGTCCGCCACGCCCTGTCGGCCGAACGGATGGGGGTGGACGCCATCTCCATCGACGGCTTCGAGTGCGCCGGCCACCCGGGTGAGGACGACATTCCGGGCTTGATTCTGATCCCGGCCGCCGCCGACAAGGTGAAGATCCCGATGATCGCCTCGGGCGGTTTCGGCGATGGCCGCGGCCTGGCCGCAGCGCTCGCCCTTGGCGCCGAGGGCATCAATATGGGCACCCGCTTCATGTGTACGGTGGAGAGCCCGATCCATGAGAATGTGAAGCGCCAGATCGTCGAGAACGACGAGCGCGCCACCGACCTCATCTTCCGCACCATGCACAACACCAGCCGAGTGGCGCGCAACGACATCAGCCGCCAGGTCGTCGAGCTGGAGCGCTCCGGCGCCAAGTTCGAAGACGTGCGCGAACTGGTGGCCGGGACCCGCGGCCGGGTGGTCTATGAGACCGGCGACCCGGAGCATGGCATCTGGTCGGCGGGGCAGATCCAGGGTCTGATCCACGACATCCCCACCTGCCAGGAGCTGGTCAGCCGGATCGTCCGTGAGGCCGAGGAGATCATCGAGAGCCGTCTCGCCCGGATGATGGGCGGCCGCACCCCGGCCATGGCCTGAGGCCAAGGGCGATCGACGCAAGCTTGGCTGAGACGGCCACCCGTGTAATCTGAACGGCCCCCAAGCCGATTGGGTCTGATCGCCCTTGCCCCCGTCCCGCACCCCGAAGGCTGACGTCGCTCAGCTGATCGAGACCATCTACGCCGTCGCCGCCAGACCGGAACGGTGGGAGGAGATCATTTCCGCCGTCGGGGCTGCGGCCGCGGCTGGCCCCGCCGCAGGCGCGGCCTTGTCGCATCTGCCTGGGCTGGACGATGTGGGGCCTGAGACCAAGCCCGCCCTCGGCGTGATCCTGTTGTCCCCCGCCGGCGGCGTTGTCGGCTGGAACAGCGTTGGCGAGGCGATGTTTCGCGATCGGCTGGGGGTGGTGGAGAGCCGGGGCCTGAGGTTCTTCAATCCCTCGAACCACGAGGCCCTGGCTCACGCCCGCGCCCGCCTTGCCGAGTCGGGCGCCGCACAGGTGATCGTAAAGTTCATCCAGGCCAGGGATGACGACCCGCACTTCGCCTATATGGCGCCCATCTCGGCGACCCCGCCGGAAATGGTCGCTGATATCGCCCATGCCGGGAACGCCTCGGCGGCGCTGATCTTTCCGGCCCTGGAGGCCAGCGATCACCTGTGGCGCACCATCCGGGAGAGCTTTGGCCTGACTCCGGCTGAGACCCGTCTGGCGGCGCGTCTGAAGGACGGCCTCACCCTCAAGGAGGCGGCCGAGGATTTGAACGTCTCCCTCAACACCGTGCGCAATCAGTTGCGCGCGGTGTTCGAGAAGATGGGCCTGAACCGGCAGAGCGATCTGGTGCGCGCCCTGGCCCAGCTCAGCGCTCTGTCCTCCTCCCTGCAGCCGGTCATGCCCTCGACGGTGTCGGCCACAGAGGCTGGCGCCCTGAGAGTCGCGCCGCCGGTTTTGATCCACCGCCTGGCTGACCGCCGGGCCCTGGCCTATCGCGTCTATGGAGATCCCACCGGCCGGCCCTGCATGATGGTCCATCAAGGCCTGGGCTCAAGCCTGTTGCCTCGGGGGTCAGACCAGCTGGCCCGGGACCTTGGCCTCTACATTGTTTGCGCCGAACGGCCAGGGACGGGGCGCTCAGATCCGCGCCTTGACCTCAGCTTCCACACTGTCGCCGAAGACCTTGTGGCCCTGACCGAGGCTCTGGGGCTCTCGCGGATGAGGATTGTGGCGTTCATGAACGGGGCCGCCTTCGCCCTGGCCTATGCGGGGGCCCTTGGGGACCGGGCGGAGCGACTGCTGCTCGTCTCTGGTCGTCGCAGCGGCGTGGTCCCCGAAACAGAACGGGACCGGCGTCATCCCATGATCCTGCTGCACCGGCGCATGGCCCGCTCAGCCTGGGCGGTGGGACCGCTCTACGCCCTGCTGCGCCGCAGACTGTCCCGTCGTCAGGTCGAAGCCATGGTGCGTACGGCGGCGTCTGCGCCCGGCGACGGCGCCTATCTGCGCAGCCACCCGGCGGTGGCGGAGTTTGTCTACGACTATATGAGCGAGTGCCTGGCGCGTTCCTCCAAGGGTGCGGCCCGGGAGTTGGTGATGGCGTCCGATACGCCGACCTTGGACCTGCCCGACCTCAGCGCCCCGATCTCGGTCTGGTTCGGCGCCGACGATCCCGCGGGGCCGCCGGATGACTTCCTGGCCTGGCTCGGCCGGCCATGCAAGGAGGTGCGAATTCTCCCGGCGGTCGGCCACTTCCTGCCCCACAAGCACTGGCCCGAGGTCATGGCCTGGCTGGCGGCCGACGAGGGGGACTGACCTCGCGCGGCGGCGGCCGCCCCGGGGAAGAGTCCCGCCCCCAGGCTTGGCCAAGCCTAGGGGCGAGTTTCCTTGATCTGACTCAGTAGCGGAACGTGGCCCCCAGATAGAAGTAGCGGCCCCGGTTGTCATAGTTGGAGGAGCCGACACCCGTCCCGGTGAAGGTCTCGGGCAGGGCGGGGGGCGCCTCATCGGTAAGGTTCAGGATCCCGCCGCGGACGCTCAGATTCTCATTGATCCCGTAGCGGACCCGCAGGTCGTGGCTGAACCAGTCACCGGTGAAGTAGGGATCAAGCTGTGCCTCGGTGAAAGCGGTGGTCGAGCGCATGGAGCCCACATAACGGGTGGTCCAGGCGACGCTCAGATTCTCTCTCGACCATTGCACCGTGCCCTGACCCTTCCACTCCGGCGTCGAGTTGGTGATGGTGTTGGCCAGCTGGGTGTAGGCTTGGCCGGGTAGGCCCTGGAGCGCCCAGCGGTACATCCAGGTGGCGTCCAGGCGCAGAGCGATGTCCCCGAAATCCCTGGCGAACATGTCGGCGGTCCGGAAGCCGTAGGCCACCGAGGCGTCATAGCCCTCGACCTTGACCTTGGCCACATTCTGGCTGGTCAGCTCGACCTGGCTCACCCCTCCGGGCACCGCGCCGCCGGCGGTTCCGGTCGGGTCGCGGACGATGAGGGCGCAATAGGGGTTGGAGGCCAGCGGCGTGGTGGAGTCGTAGCAGAGCTGGGCCAGCAGGGTGTTGATCGGGATCGTGCCGACCTGATCCTCAATATTGTACTTGAAGTAGTCCACCGAGATCTGGAGCGCGGGCAGGAAGCGAGGCTGGATCACCACCCCGGCCTGGAAGGTCTCGGCGGTCTCCGGTCCAAGGTTGGGGTTACCCCCTTGGATCAGGCGCAGGGACGGGCGTCCGGTGCCGAAGTTCGAGGTGAAGGTGGCCGGGTTCCAGCCAGGGATGGCGGCGGCGCAGGTGACGTTCCGGGCGGCTTGCTGGGCCGCGGAGGCGCCGGCATAGGTCGCCGCATCGCAGGGGTCCTGGGCGGCGGTGGTGAAGTTCTCGCTCTGCGGGGCGAACAGCTCGACGATATTGGGCGCCCGCACGGCGGTGGCTTCGGACATCCGGAAGCGGATATCGCGGATCGGCGCCCATTCCCCGGCGAGGCGATACTGGTCGGTCGTGCCGATGGTCGAATAGTCCGCCGCACGATAGGCCGCCTCAAAGGTCAGCTCTTCGGCGAACGGGACGTCGCGAAGGATCGGAACCCGGATTTCGGCGAAGGCTTCGCGGACGTCATATTCGCCCGACCGCTGGCCAACCGCATTGAAGAACAGCTGGCCTGAGGCTCCAACCTCGTCCTGAACAAAGCTGCTTTCCTCCTTGCGGTACTCAGCGCCCATCGCCAGGCCAAGGGGGCCTGCGGGCAGCTGCATCAGGTCGGTGGCGAAGCTGCCGGCGACCACGGTCTGTTTGACCTTCTGGTCGGTGGTGGACTGGCCATAGGCCCAGTTCACCGCCTCTCCGCTTGCGCCATTGACCAGGTCCCAGGGCACGCAGCCCGCGGCGCGGGCGGCGGGATCGCGACAGACGACCTGGCCGTCCACCACAATGGCGTCGGTGGCCTGCTGCACCCGGGCGACATAGGGCACGCCGAAGGAGGTGGTGGAGCCGTTCAGCTCGCCATACTGGGCATACCAGTCCCAGTTGATCTGGCGGTCAAAGACGGAGACGTCACCCCGCATGCCCCCCACCAGTCGCAGGGTGTCTCGGTCGGTGGAGACGTCACGTCGGCCGAACTCGGTCCAGAACTTCCCGACCTGGGCCTGGCTGGCCTGGGTCAAGGTCAGCCCGGCCGCCAACCACTCGGCGCGGAGCTGGGCGGCGGTGGAGCCCGCGCCATTCAGGAAGGCGTTATCACCGCGCAGGGCCACCGGCATGGTGCCGCCGCCGGCCGCGTTGGAGAAGGCGGGCTGGAAGATACCGTAGCCGCCCACCGTGGCGTAGCTCGCCTCGGCAAAGGCGGTGATGGCGTCGGTCAGCTCATACTCGGCGTAGGACCGCAAGATCAGCCGGTTGGACTTGCCCTGCAGGGCGTTGAAGCCCGCGGTGTAGTCCAGGGCGTCGTCCTGGCAGGTGGCTTGAACCGTGGGGGTCGAACAGGGACCGCTGAGACGAGTGATGGTGGTCGGGTCGCGGACATCCCGCGTCACGGCGATGGCCGTGCCCACCGGCCCGCCCCGTAGCTGGAAGGTGCCATAGGGCGTCACGTTGCTCTTCGACGCGCCGATGATGGTCTGGGGATTGACCAGATTGTTGCGCCGAATACCGGGATAGGCCCAGTCACGGTCGATCTGCATGATCGGCTCGACCCGAGCGAACTCGCCGCCCGCCATCACGTTCAGCCGGTTGTCGAGAAAACGGCCGCCCCAGTTCAGGCCGGCGCGGGTCTCGGCGCCATCGCCCTCGGCGCTGATGCCAGCCTGAACGTCGGCTTCAATCCCGTCAAAGTCCCGCTTCATGATGATGTTGACCACCCCGGCGATGGCTTCGGAGCCATAGATCGCCGACGCCCCGCCCGCGACCGTCTCGATCCGGTCGATCATCAGGGACGGAATCTGGTTGAGGTCCACCGCGGGGGAGGAGGCGTCAGAGAAGACGTGACGGCGACCGTCCACCAGAACCAGGGTGCGCGTAGGGCCCAGGCCTCGAATGTCGGCCCGCGCCTGGCCCGCCAGATAGAGCGAGGACGATGAGTTCTGCGCATTGGTCGCCGCGTTGATCACCGGCAGGTCCATCATGATGTCGCCGAGGCTGGTATTGCCCGACTCACGGATGGCTTCGGCGCTGATCACCGAGACTGGCGTCGGCGAGCTGAAGGTGTCGCGGCGGATACGCGAGCCTGTGACCACCAGCTCGCCCACGGTCGTGGCGTCCTGGGCGACGGCGACGTCAGGTCCAGCCATGCACATCAGCGCAGCCGATCCCAGGAGGGCGGTACGAAGGAAGGAGGGGAGTTTTGAACTCATTGGAGATCAGCCATGCAGATGGGGGCGAAGCTTCGCCCAGCTTGAACAATGCAGCCGTCAGTCCAGGCCGAACAAGGTTCATTAAACCTGGTTTGGCTGCAGATTAGGTAGTGGCGTCCAGTTTTGGGTAGGTGTGGGGGTCGAAACTAGGCGTCAAAGGATTGCCTAGATGAGGACGCAATCTCGCCCTTCAGCTCAAGCTGAGCTGTAATGAAAATGCCGACGTGTGTCATAAAGGTGACAGGCGTGCGAGAAAGCTTAAGCATTCGCACGCAATACTGTTGGAAATCAGATTGGATAGTCTGACCGCTAGATATTGCCCTGTAAGACGACGATCAGATCATGGATGGATTGTTCGGTCGTCGCCCAGGAGCACATGAAGCGAACCGATCCGTCGATGAAGCGATAGACGAACCAGCCGCTGGCGTGCAGCCGCTTCAGGGTCGCCTCATCCATCTCCACAAAGACCGCATTGGCCTCCACCGGATGGCGCAGGGGCAGGGGCATGAGGTCGGCCAGCCGCCTGGCCATGACGTTGGCGTGGGCGGCGCGGTCCACAAAGGCCCCGCTCTCCAGCATGCCCACGAAGGGCGCGGCGTAGAAGCGGCTCTTGGAGGGCAACTGACCCGACTGTTTCAGACGGGCGTCGAAGCGGGCGACGAGATCCTTGCGGAAGATGACAATGGCCTCGGCGGGGGGCATGCCGGCCTTGGTCCCGCCGATCACCAGCAGGTCGACCCCCAGGCCAGGGATGGACTTGAGGTCAAAGCCTGCGGCCGC
>NZ_JAUSBZ010000158.1 GCF_030651755.1 Phenylobacterium sp.
GTCCTGGCGCCGTCCCAGCGGGAATACTTCCGCTTCTTCGGCCTCGACCGGGAGAAGCTCGCCTGCGCCGCCCCCCACGTCCGGGTCATGCATCCTGGCCCCATGAACCGTGGGGTCGAGATCGATTCCGACGTGGCCGACGACCTGGCCGTCAGCCTGATCCAGGATCAGGTGGAGATGGGGGTCGCCGCCCGCATGGCGGTGTTGGCCGCCCTTTCGGCTCGACTGGATAACGACTGATGGCTTCCCGCTCCCTGGCGATCCTCAACGCCCGCCTCGTTGATCCCGCGTCCGGTCAGGACGAACGCGGCGCCCTGCTGGTCAAGAACGGTAAGATCGCCGAGGTGGTTTTCGGCGGCGAGTTGGGCGGCCTGTCCGACGATATCGAGACCCTGGATGCGCAGGGCGCCATGCTCAGCCCCGGCCTCATCGACCTGCGGGTCAAGACCGGCGAACCGGGCGCCGAGCCGAAGGAGACGCTGAAGTCGGCCGCCCTCGCCGCCGCCGCCGGCGGCGTCACCTCCATCGTCGTCCAGCCCGACACCTCGCCGGTGGTCGATGATCCCTCGGTGGTGGATTTCATCCTGCGCCGGGCCCGGGACATCGAGCTGGTGCACGTCTATCCCGCCGGCGCCGCCACCAAGGGCCTGCTGGGCGAGCGGATGGCCGAGATCGGCCTGATGCGCGACGCCGGCTGCGTCTATGTCACCGACGCCGACCACCCCATCGTCAATTCGAAGGTCTTCCGCCGCCTGCTCGCCTATGCCCGCAGCTTCGGGGTGCTGGTGGCCCACCGCCCGGCCGATCCCTGGCTGTCGGCCGGCGCCGCGGCCACCGAAGGCGAGCTGGCCGGCCGCATGGGCCTGCCCTCGGTCCCGCCCATCGCCGAGAAGATCATGCTGGAGCGGGATCTCGCCCTGGTCGAGCTCACCGGCGGCCGCCTGTTGGTGGACCAGATCACCACCGCCTGCGCCCTGGAGAGCCTGGAGCGCGGCAAGGCCCGCGGCCTGGACGTGATGGCGACCACCTCGATCAACCACCTGTCCTTCAACGAGGTGGACATCGGCGACTACCGGACCTTCTGCAAGGTCGATCCGCCTTTGCGCGGCGAGGACGACCGCCAGGCGGTGATCGAGGCCCTGGCGTCGGGCCTCATCGACATCGTCGTCTCCGCCCACGCCCCGGCGCCGGCCGAGGACAAGCGCCTGCCCTATGACGAGGCCGCCCCGGGCGCGGTGGGCCTGCAGACCCTGCTGCCGGCCCTGCTGGCCCTCCATCATGACGGGCGCATTCCCCTCATCGACCTGATGCGAACGGTCACCAGCCGGCCGGCCGAACTGCTGGGCCTGCCCGCGGGACGCCTGGCTAAGGGAGCGCCCGCCGATCTCGTCCTTTGCGACCTGAACGCCCCCATGGTGGTCGACCTGGCCGAGCTGAAGTCCAAGTCCAAGAACTCGCCCTTTGACGGCCGCCGGCTGCAGGGCGTGGTCCGCATGACCCTGGTGGACGGCCGGGTGGTCCACCGCGCCGAATAGCTGACCCATTGCCCGCTGGACGAAGCGGGGCTATGCCTTTGCGAACAAACTGGCAACAGCGATCCTGGACGTCGTGACGGGGCCCCATGGTCCCGCTAGGACTAGAGAAAACGGGGGAGACACAAATGCCGACCGACACGCTTAGCCCGCTGCTCATCGCCGCCGCCGTCATCGGGGGCTATCTGCTGGGATCGATCCCATTCGGCGTCATCGCCACGCGCCTGGGCGGCGCCGGGGACGTCCGCTCCATCGGCTCGGGCAATATCGGGGCGACCAATGTCCTGCGCACCGGCCGCAAGGATCTTGCGGCCCTCACCCTGCTTGGCGACGGCGGCAAGGGCGCCTTGGCGGTGTTCATCGCCTGGGGCCTGACCCGCGAGGCGCCCCAGAACGTCCAGGCGGTGCTGACCAGCCTGGCGGGCGGCGCGGCCTTCATCGGCCACATCTTTCCGGTCTGGCTGAAGTTCAAGGGTGGCAAGGGGGTCGCCACCTTCTTCGGCACCTTGCTGGCGGCGGCCTGGCCAGTGGGGCTCCTGGCGGGCGCCACCTGGATCCTGATGGCGCTTGTCTTCCGAATGTCGTCCCTGGCGGCCCTGACCGCCGCCGTCCTGGCGCCGATCTATGTGTTCGTCACCGACCGGCCCTATCCCATCGCCGTCCTGGCCGTGCTCATGGCGGTGCTGATCTTCATCCGCCACAAGGACAATATCGCCCGCCTTCTGAAGGGGCAGGAGCCGAAGATCGGGGGCAAGAAGGACGCCCCGCCCCAGACTCCTGCATGAGGTGGGAGCTGACGCCACAGGCGCGGCGCGACTGGCTGCGGCTGGCCCGCAGCGAAGGCGTCGGGGCGGTGACCTTCGAGCAGTTGATCCGGCGCTATGCCGAACCCGGCCGCGCCCTGGCCGCCCTGCCCGAGCTCGCCCGCCGAGGGGGCCGCAGCCAGGCGCCGGCCATCCCCACAGTCGAGGAGATCGAGGCCGAGCTCGCCGCAGGACAGGCCCTCGGCGCCCGGCTGATCTGCTCCGGCGAGGCCGATTTTCCCCGGTCCCTGGCGGCCCTCGACCCGCCTCCGCCGGTGCTGTGGGTCCGGGGGGATTTCAGCCTGCTGCATCGCTCCATCGTCGCCATTGTCGGCGCTCGGGTCGCCTCGGCTTCAGGTCAGCGATTCGCCCGCGGTCTGGCCGCCGAACTCGGTCAGGCCGGTCATGTGATTGTCTCCGGCATGGCAAGGGGCATAGACGGCGCCGCCCATGAAGGCGCCCTGGAGCACGGAACCGTCGCCGTTCTGGGCGGCGGGGTGGACGACATCTATCCCCACGAGCACCACGATCTCTATCGCCGGTTGACTGAACAGGGCTGCGTTGTGGCTGAACACCCGCCGGGCCGGCAGGCTCAGGCCCGGGACTTTCCCCGCCGCAACCGGATCATCGCGGGACTGTCCCGCGCGGTGGTGGTGGTCGAGGCCGAGCTTCGGTCGGGGTCGCTGATCACCGCCCGCCTGGCCGCCGAGCAAGGGCGGGAGGTCCTGGCGGTGCCCGGCTCTCCCCTCGACCCGCGGGCGCGGGGCGCCAACGACCTGATCCGCCAAGGCGCGGCCCTGTGCGAGGGCGCAGAGGATGTCCTGCGGACCCTGGAGACCCTGGGCGGCCTGCGGGAGCCCAGCGCGACCTATGAGGGCCCGTGCCCGGCGGAGGACTCCGATCCGACCTTGACCCAGAGGGTCGCCGATCTGCTGTCGCCCACCCCGGTCTCTCGCGATGAACTGGTCCGCGCCACGGGCCGGGCCCCGGGGGCTGTGGCCGCCGCCCTGTTGGAACTGGCCCTGGTCGGCCGGGCCGAGCTGCTGCCGGGCGGCATGGCCGCCGCCGCATGAACCCTCAGGTTTTTGTGTCGGGCTCCCCGGCCGAGGCCCGAGCCGCTTCCAGAGCGGCGACGATCAGGGTGGTGGCCAAGCCCCGATGGCCGTGGATCGCCGCCACCTCCGACAGGTCGCGCAACACCTCTTCGATAAAGATGGCGACTTGCTGCGGTGAGGCCTCAGGCGGCGGTGGGGCGATCATGACAGGTGTTCCGTATCCGGATTCCCGTCCACACCAAATGCGATTATGCCCTTAACCTGTGGTTGAGTTAGCGGGAGTCCGCCAGCCCGGTTGACATCGCCCCACCCCAAAGCCCACCTTTCGCGCCTTTGTGTTCCGGGCTTTCCGCCAGCGGAACCACCAGTCAAAGCTCCATAAATGAACGTCGTCGTCGTCGAGAGCCCGGCCAAGGCCAAGACCATCAACAAATACCTGGGCTCGGATTACATCGTCCTGGCTTCCTACGGGCATGTGCGGGACCTGCCTCCAAAGGATGGCTCGGTCAGGCCCGATGACGACTTCGCCATGAGCTGGGATGTGGACGCCAAGTCCGCCAAACGGCTCAATGATATCGCTGAGGCGATGAAGGGGGCCGACCGCCTGATCCTCGCCACCGACCCCGACCGCGAGGGCGAGGCCATCTCCTGGCACGTTCTGGAGGTCCTTCAGAAAAAGAAGGTCATCAAGGGCGCGGTGGTCCAGCGGGTGGTGTTCAACGCCATCACCAAAACCGCCGTCACCGAGGCCATGAAGGCGCCGCGGGATATCGACATGGAGCTGGTGGAGGCCTATCTCGCCCGCCGCGCCCTGGACTACCTCGTCGGCTTCACCCTCTCGCCGGTGCTGTGGCGCAAGCTGCCGGGCTCGCGCTCGGCCGGCCGCGTCCAGTCGGTGGCCCTGCGGCTGATCGTCGACCGCGAGCTGGAGATCGAACGGTTCAAGACCCAGGAGTACTGGACCGTCGACGCCGATGTGTCGGCTGGCGGCGATCCCTTCCTGGCCCGCCTGGTCAAGCATCAGGCCAAGCGCCTGACCAAGTTCGACCTGGGCGATGCGGCTGCGGCTGAGGCCGCCAAGGCCGCCGTCCAGGCCGCCAGCTTCACCGTCGCGTCGGTGGAGAAGAAGCCGGCCAAGCGTTCGCCGGCCCCGCCCTTCACCACCTCGACCCTGCAGCAGGAGGCCTCCCGCAAGCTCGGCTTCTCGGCCCAGCGGACCATGCAGGCCGCCCAGAAGCTCTATGAGGGCGTCGATATCGGCGGCGAGACCGTCGGCCTGATCACCTATATGCGGACCGACGGCGTGCAGGCCGCGCCTGAAGCTCTGGATGAGGCCCGCCAGGTCATCGCCGGGGTCTATGGCAAGGACTACGTCCCCGAACAGGCCCGCATCTATCGCACCAAGGCCAAGAACGCCCAGGAGGCCCACGAGGCCATCCGTCCCACCAGCCTGACCCGCAATCCTGGCTCCCTGCGCCTGGATGGGGATCTTGGCCGCCTCTACGAGCTGATCTGGAAGCGGATGATCGCCTCGCAGATGGAGAGCGCCCGCATCGAGCGCACCACCATTGAGCTGGAGAGCGCCGATGGCCAGACCGGCCTGCGCGCCACCGGCCAGGTGATCCTGTTCGACGGCTATCTGGCCGTCTACGAAGAGGGCCGCGACGACGCTGACGACGAGGAGTCCGGCCGCCTGCCCCAGGTGACCCAGGGCGCGGCCGCAAAGGTCGCCGCCGCTCGGGCCGCTCAGCACTTCACCGAGCCGCCGCCCCGCTATTCCGAAGCCAGCCTGGTCAAGAAGATGGAGGAGCTCGGCATCGGCCGGCCCTCGACCTACGCCTCGGTGCTGACCGTGCTGCGGGATCGCGACTATGTGAAGATGGACAAGAACCGCTTTGTCCCCGAGGACAAGGGCCGGCTGGTCACCGCCTTCCTGGAACAGTTCTTCCGCCGCTACGTGGAATACGACTTCACCGCCGCCCTGGAGGAGAAGCTCGACCTGGTCTCGGCCGGCGATCTGAACTGGAAGGTGCTTCTGCGGGAGTTCTGGCAGGACTTCCACGCCGCCGTCGGTGAGATCTCAGAACTGCGGGTGACCAACGTCCTGGACGCCCTGAACGAGGCGCTGGGTCCCCACATCTTCCCGCAGAAGGCTGACGGCTCCGATCCCCGGGCCTGCCCCACCTGCGCCACGGGCAAGCTGTCCCTTAAGACCGGCAAGTTCGGCGCCTTTATCGGCTGCTCC
>NZ_JAUSBZ010000159.1 GCF_030651755.1 Phenylobacterium sp.
GCCCATTCGGATCGGGGACCGCGAAGTCCGGGGGCAGGTCCAGCCCCAGCAGGCCGGCGGCCTTCATCTCGGCCATCCCTGGCAGGTCCGCCAGGCTGGCCAGGCCATAGTGCTCAAGAAAGGTCTCTGTCGTGCCATAGGTCACCGGGCGACCCGGGGTGCGCCGCCGCCCGCGCATGCGCACCAGGCCCAGCTCCAGGAGGACGTCCAGGGTGCCCTTGCTGGCCTGCACCCCCCGCACGGACTCGATCTCGGCGCGGGTGACCGGTTGGTGATAGGCGATGATGGCCAAGGTTTCCTGGGCGGCGCGGGACAGGCGCCTGGGCTCCTCCCGCTCCTCGGTCATCAGATGGGCCAGGTCTGCGGCGGTCTGGAACCGCCAACGCTCGGCCACGCAGACCAACTCCACCCCGCGACCAGCATAGCGGGCCTTCAGCGCCATCAGGGCGGCGCCGACATCGGACTCCACAGGTAGCCGCTGGGCCAGTTCGGCCGCGCTCAGGGGCCCGGCGGCGGCGAACAGCAGGGCCTCGATCGCCCGCTCCACAGCCTCGCTCATGGGACCGGCTCCCGGCGCCGCGTCCGCAGATAGAGGTCGGCGAAGGCTTCCAATTGCCGCGCCTCTAGGGCGCCTTCCTTGACCAGCTCAAGGCTCGCCGACAGGGTTGAGGCCAGATAGGAGGCCCGGGAAGGCCCCTCCCCCAGGCCGGTCCGGACCGGCGCGACCCCGGCGAGCGGCGTCCAGCGCTCCAGTTCCGGCAACAGTCCCCGCAGGCGCTCCCGTGCGGCCTCGAGGGGATAGGCCTTCGGCGCCCGCGGCGCGTAGCGGCGGCCCTCGTCCCGGCGGCGCTGATCCAGATAGGCCGCCATCAGACTGTAGAGGTCGCCCTCAATGCGCATGGACGGAATGATGCGGATGGCCTCGGGGTCGCCCCGGCCAAACACCTCCTGTCCCAGTTGCGGGCGCATCTTCAACGCCTCGGCCGCCCGGCGCATGGCGTCCAGTTTCGCCAGGCGATAGGCCAGCTGGGCGGCCATCTCCTCGGCCGGCGGCTCTTCGGACTGAGGGCGCTCGGGCTTGGGCAGCAGCAGGCGCGACTTCAGATAGGTCAGCCAGGCGGCCATGACGAGATAATCAGCCGCCAGGGAGAAGCGTAGCCGTCGGGCCTGATGAACGAAGGTCAGATACTGCTCGGCGAGCTTCAGGACCGACAGCTTGAGCAGGTCCACCTTCTGGGTGCGGGCGAGCGCCAGAAGCACGTGCAGCGGCCCCTCATAGCCGTCCACATCGATGATCAGCGCCTCGCCGTCCTCGGCCGCCGTGGCCGCGGCCTCGAAGTCGAGATGGGGCTGGAAGCCTTGCCCGCTCATCAGCCGCCGTCAAAGGCCGATGCGAACCGGGCGCGGGCCTCGGCGAGGTCGATGGGCTCGGGGCGCTTGGCCAGCCTGGCGAGCGCGGCCTCGGCCCGACGCCTGGCCTTGCCCGAGAGCTTGCCGCAGGCCTCGGCGATGGGCGCCATCTCGGCCATGTCGCCATTGCAGTGGAGCGCCACGTCGCAACCGGCGGCGATGGACGCCCGCGTGCGGGCCTTGAAGTCTCCAGACAGGGCCTTCATCGACAGGTCATCGCTCATCAGCAGGCCCTGAAAGCCGATCGAGTCCCGGATGACGTGCTTGATCGCCTTGCGCGAGGTCGTGGCCGGGCGCTTCGGGTCGATGGCCGAATAGACCACATGGGCGGTCATCGCCATGGGCATGTCCGACAGCACCCGGAAGGGGGCGAAGTCCACCGCATCCAGCTCTTCCAGGGGGGCGTCGACCACCGGCAGGTCCAGGTGGCTGTCGGCCATGGATCGGCCATGGCCGGGGATGTGCTTGATGATCGGCAGAACACCGCCGGCGATCAGCCCCTCGGCCGCCGCACGACCGAGCAAGGCCACCTCCTGCGCCGTGTCGCCATAGGCGCGGTCGCCGATGACGTCATGGGCGCCGGCCTGGGGCACGTCGAGAACCGGCACGCAATCGGCGTTGATCCCCAGCTCAGCCAGGTCATGGGCCATCAACCGGGCGCCCAGGCGGGTGATTTCCCGGCGCAGCAACGGGTCATTGCCCGGCAGCGATCCATAGGCCCGGCCCGGCGGATAGACCGGCCAATGGGGAGGCCCCAGACGCTGGACCCGGCCGCCCTCCTGGTCGATCAGAACCGGCGCGTCGTCTCGCCCGACGGCGGCCCGGAGCGCGTCCACCAGCCGGCGGACCTGGTCTGGGCTTTCCACGTTGCGCTTGAAGAGGATGAAGCCCCACGGCTTCACGTCGGCGAAGAAGCCGGCCTCAGCCCGCGTCAGCTCCAGGCCCGAGCAGCCGAAAATGCAGGCCCGGACGCTCACCGGACGAAACAGCTGCGGCCGGCGGCCTTGAGGCGCTCGCAGTAGGCGCTCGCCTCGGCTCGGGAGGCGAAGCCCGTGACATAGCCGCGATAGAGGGTCTTGCCGTCGCTCTGGACCGGCTCCACCCGCTTACCCTTGCCGGCGGCGGAGTCCGGCAGGGCGCGCATGGCGTCATTCCACCCGGCGTCGGCCAGAGCTTCGGTCGAGAAGGCGCCCACCTGCACCATGGCCCCGCCCGCGGCCACGGCCGCCGGCTCTGGGGCTTTCGCTGCGGGCGCTGGGGCCGGCGCGGGCGTCGGCGCCTTGGGAGCGGGCGCGGGTACAGCCGCAGGCGCCGGCCGGCTTTCCACCGGCGCCGAGGGCCGCAGGTCAGGAGCGGGACGGGCCTGAGGCTCCTCCGGGGGCGGCACGAAATTGGGTTCCGACGGCGCCGGGGCGCCATCCTCGGAGCGATAGATCTGCAGGCCCGTCGCCGGATCGACCGGTTGGTCAGACTCCGCCGGCACGGTCTTCATCTCCGCGACGGGAACGCCCACCGTCTGCGGGGCGTCACCGGCGCCCCGGGCGCCGGAGCGATAGATGAGCACGATGGCCACCACCAGCACCACCAGCACCACGGCGCTGATCACCAGCATCATCGGCGCCGGGCGCGACCCGCGCACCGGCTGGCGCGCGTCAAAGGACAGCGGCGCGTCTGTGGGGGGCGTATAGGCGCCGCGATTGTGGTCGGACATCGCGCAGGCTCCGCGGAGAATGGGTCGCTGGACCCGCCGCGAATCGGGCGGGGCTGAAGGGCAGTCTAGCGAAGCCGCATCGCTGATGCGGCCCCCTTTGCGTCCTAGTTCCAGACGTCGAGGTGGAACAGCCGACGATGTTCTTCGATGGCGTAGCGGTCGGTCATGCCGGCGATGTAGTCGCACACCACCCGTGCTCTTCCGGCGTCGCCACGGTCCTTGGACCGGGCGAACCATTCCGTCGGCAGGACGTCTGGCTCCTGCATGAACAAGCCGAACATCTCGGCCAGAATGCGGCGGGCCTGGCTGCGGGTGCGGTTGACCCGCCAGTGACGATACATCCGCTCCATCAGGAAGGCTCGCAGCTGGGCCAGGTCCTCGACCATATCCGGCGAAAAGGCCACCAGGGCGCCAGACATCATCCGGACATCCTCAGGACAGCTCAGGCCATTGGCCTGGGCCCGCAGGCGGGTCTCGGCCATGACGTCGTCGACCATGGCGCCGATCATCCGGCGCACCGCCTCAAGCCGCACGATGCCGGCGTCCAGGCCGGGGTGATCGATATAGACCTGACGCAGGATCGGCCCGATCAACGGCACGTCCAGCAGTTCTTTCAGGTGAAACAGGCCCGCCTGCACCCCGTCGTCCACGTCGTGATTATTGTAGGCGATGTCGTCGGCCAGCGCCGCCACCTGGGCCTCGGCCGAAGCCCAGGTCGACAGGCGCAGACCATAGTCCGCGTCAAACTCGGCGATGGCGCTCCAGGAGGGGCGGTCAAGCTTGGAGGCCACTGGACCATTGTGCTTGATGACCCCTTCCAGGGTCTCCCAGGTCAGGTTCAGCCCATCCCAGGCGGGATAGCGCCGCTCCAGCTTGGTCACCACCCGGAAGGTCTGAACATTGTGATCAAAGCCCCCATACTCGGCCATGAGCACCTGAAGTTCGTCCTCGCCGGCATGGCCGAAAGGGGGATGTCCCAGGTCGTGGGCGAGCGCGATGGTCTCGGCCAGATCCACATCCAGCCCGAGCGCCGCCGCCAGGGAGCGCGCGATCTGCGCCACCTCCAGGGAATGGGTCAGTCGGGTGCGAAAATGATCGCCCTCGTGGGCCACGAAGACCTGGGTCTTCTCCTTCAGCCGCCGAAAGGCGGTGCAATGAATGATACGGTCCCGGTCCCGGGCGAAGGGGGTGCGGGTGGCGCTCTCGGCCTCGGCGACCTTGCGCCCCAGGGAGGCCGTCGGATCTTCGGCATAGGCGACGCGATACGGCAGGGAAGCGGCCATCAGATCCTTCATTCGCACGTGCCCCTTGGTCGAGGCCGCTGGAGTCATCATATAGTCGAAGCCACAGGTTGATATAACAGGCCATGACCACACTAGACCTCACCCTCTCCGCCGCAGCCGCCGAAAGGCTCAAGGCGATCAGCCGGACTGAAGGCAAGCCCGTCATGCTCCGCGTGGCGGTCGAGGGCGGCGGCTGCTCGGGTTTCCAGTATCAGCTCGACCTGGTGGACACCGCCGAGCCGGATGATCTGCGCATCGAGCGCGATGGCGCCGCCGCCCTGGTGGACGAGATGTCCCTGATCATGCTGAAGGGCTCGGAGATCGACTTTGTCGATGAGTTGGTGGGCGCGGAGTTCAAGATCCGCAACCCGAACGCCAAGTCCAGCTGCGGCTGCGGCGTCAGCTTCTCGATCTAGCTACTCCTGGGCCGATTGAGCCGGCGCGACGCCCGTCTCTGGAGTCGGGCGGACTTCAACCGCAAAACCGGATTCCCCTTTTGCGGAACGCGCTCTAGCTTCGCGCTTCGCCCATGCCCTGGAGACCGCGATGCGCCTGGCCACCTGGAATGTGAACTCCGTCAACGCCCGGCTGGAGACGGTGGTGCGTTGGTTCGAGGAGGCCCAGCCCGACGTCGCCTGCCTGCAGGAGATCAAGTGCGTCGACGAGAAGTTCCCCGCTGAGGCCTTCGAGCGGCTGGGCTACAATGTCGAGGTTCATGGGCAGAAGACCTATAACGGCGTCGCCCTGCTCTCCAAATCGCCCTTGGAAGACGTGACCAGAGGCCTGCCTGGGGACGACGCCGACGACCAGGCCCGATACATCGAAGCCGTCGTTTCGGGGCCTCGACCAGTGCGGGTGGCCTCGATCTATCTGCCCAACGGCAACCCGGTGACCACCGAAAAGTATGACTACAAACTCGGCTGGATGGGACGCCTGCAGGCGCGCGCCCAGGACTTGCTGGCCCTGGAGGAGCCCCTGGCGCTTCTGGGGGACTACAATGTGATCCCGGAGCCTCGGGACGCCGAAAACCCTGAGAAATGGCTGGACGACGCCCTGTTCCAGCCGCGCACCCGGGAAGCCTTTCGGGCCTTGAAGTGGTTGGGGCTGTCGGACGCCTATCTACAGGCGGACGGGGCGCCCGGCGCCTACACCTTCTGGGACTATCAGGCCGGCGCCTGGCCGAGGAACCACGGCATCCGGATCGACCATGCCCTGCTCTCTCCCCAGGCCGCCGACATCCTCAAGAGCTGCGAAATTCATCGGGACGTCCGGGGCTGGGACAAACCGTCGGACCATGTGCCGCTGGTCATTGAACTCGGCCTCTGAGCCGCTTTCCGGTCACAGCGAACAGGGATAGGTTTTGCAGCCATGGATGAGACGGCGCGCCTGCTCCTGTGGCTGGCCCTTGCGGGCACGGCGGTGACCTTCGCCGGCAGCGCGGCCATCTGGTTCATGGATGAGGACCGTCGCATTCGCCGGGCCTTCCGTAATGTGCTCAAGGTCCCGGCCGACGCCCTGCTCAGCGCCAATGGCCGAGGGGTGGGTTTCAGCTTTTCCCGCAGCCTGGCGGTGGTGGCCTGGGACCAGGGCGCCTGGTGCCTCGTCTATCGTATCGAAGAATTGGTGGGCGCCGAACTCCTGGTGGATGGCGAGGTGCGCGCCCGGGCCTATCGGGGCGAGGGCCGCCGCCCCCTCGAGCGAACAACGCCTGGGACAGGCCAGGTGGCGCTGCGGATGATTTTCGACGACGCCCGCTATCCTGACTTCGAACTCACCCTGTGGGCGCCGGGGGACGAGGCCAAGCGCAACGCCCCCTCCCCGGCCGAAGCCATTCAGGAAGCCAATCGATGGATCGCCCGTGTCGAGGCCATCCTGCGCCGGGCAAGCCCACCACGGCCCGCGGCGGCGGCCTCGCCCCTCGTCGCGCCCGCCCCCGCGCCCGTCTTCGCCGCAGAACCGGCCGCGCAGCCCGAGGCCGAGGCGCCGCCCTGGGATGAGCCGCCCGCGCCCCGCGCCAGACCAGCCGCCCCTGGGGCCGAACCTCGTACGCGGGATCTGTTCGACGAGGACGATCCCGACCCCGTGCCTTGACGCCGTAAATTTATCGACGAATGGTCCCGGAACGCCTCGGGGGGAGACCACATGATCCAGCTGACCGCCGCCTCGGCCTTTTTCGTCATGATCCACCTGTTGATATCGGGGACCAGCTTCCGCGACGTGCTGGTTCGCCGGATCGGCGAAGGCGCTTATATGGGGCTGTTCTCCCTGCTGTCTGTGGCGGGTCTGACCTGGATGATCTTCGCCTATGGTCAGGCCCGGACTGAGGAATGGAACACCGTCTATTGGGGGGTCGGCGCAGCCACCCGCCATATCCAGATCCTCCTGCAGCTGGTCGCCTTCCTTTTTGTCGTCATCGGCCTGACCACCCCCAATCCCACCAGCGTCAAACAGGAGGGAGTCCTGCAACGGGAGGACGCCGTGAAAGGCATGCTGCGGATCACCCGGCATCCGTTCCTGTGGGGCGTGGCGATCTGGGCCATCGGCCATCTGATCGTGAATGGCGATCGCGCCGGCATGACCCTGTTCGGCACCCTGCTGGTCCTGGCGCTCGCCGGGACCACAAGCATCGACGCCAAGCGCCGCCGCGCCCTGGGCGCAACCTGGGAGCCCTTCGCCACCCAGACCTCCAACATCCCCTTCGCCGCGATCCTCGCCGGCCGGCAGTCCCTGAGGCTGGGGGAGATCGGCCTGTGGCGTCCCCTGGCGGCCCTGGCGGTCTACGCCATCCTGCTGGTGGGCCACCCCCACCTGTTCGGCGTTCCCGCGCTGCCCTGAGACCGGTTGATCCTGGCGGCCTGCGTCGTCAGATTGTCGACCAAAGACCGTTGGGAGTAGGGAATATGCGGGTAGGTTTTCTGGCGATGCTGTCGATCCTGGCGATTGGCGGCGCAGCCCATGCCCAGGGGCTGCGGCTCCACCATCCCGCCGACGCCAATCGGGATGGAGTCGTCTCAGATCTTGAGCGTGCTGAATATGAGGCGGCCAAAGGGGGCCCAGCGCCTTGGGATGAGCCCAGCGCCTATTCGGTGACGGCCCCGCCAGCCTCCGGCCCTGGCCTGGTTTTCAATGCGGGCGACAATCCCCCGGGCGCCCCCAGCCCGGCCCGGCTGGAAGACCGGGCGGTCAAGGCCAGCGGGTTCGAAGAATACATCAACGCCGAGGCCGACAAGAAGCGACGGGACTGACCATCTATCCGTCGAGAGCAAAGTCCAGGGCCGCGGTCACGTGAGCCAGGGCGGAATCGACCACGGGCAGGCCAACGGATTCGGGGTCCAACAACAGGCCAAGCTCGGTGCAGCCGAAGATGACGCTATCGGCGCCCTCGGCCCGGCCGCGCTCGATCATCGCCATCACAGCGGTTCGGGACGCCACGTCGATGACGCCCTGGCACAGCTCATCATAGATGATCGCGTGAAGGCGTTCACGCGCCCCCTCCCCCGGGATCATGGGATCAAGTCCGAAGGACGCCAGGCGGTCGCGATAGAAGGTCTCTTCCATGGTGAAGCGGGTGGCCAGCAATAGCGGGCGTTTCACGCCCTGATCGGTCAGGGCCGTGGCTGTGGCGTCGCCGATATGGATCAGGGGCACGGAGATCGCCGCAGCCACCTCATCGGCCACCAGATGCATGGTGTTCGCGCAGATCAGCACCGCCTCGGCGCCGGCCCGCTCCAACACATGGGCGGCCTGGGACAGCTGGGCCCCGGCGGTGGCCCAATCGCCGGCCGCCTGCATCTGGGCGATGGGCGCGAAGTCCACAGACCACAGCAAAAGCTCAGCCGAATGCAGTCCGCCCAGCCGGGCGCGAACCCCCTGATTGAGCAGCTGATAGTAGGTGGTGGTGCTTTCGGCGCTCATGCCGCCGATCAGACCCAGACGACGCATACTGGAAGCTCAGCCTCCTAAAGCGCGGCCTCGACAGCGCTTATGACGTCGAGATCCATCGGCTCAGTGCGGGGGCCGAAGGCGCGGACCAGCCGTCCATCCCTGCCCACCAGGATCTTATGGAAGTTCCAGGCCGGATCGGCGGACTCGCCCAGCTCGGCCTTGGCCCACTGGTAGAAGGGATGGGCCGTCTCGCCCTTGACGTCGGTCTTGGCCGTCATGGGAAAATCAACCCCGAAGCTGGTGGCGCAGAATGCGGCGATCTCCGCCTCGGTCCCCGGCTCCTGACCTGCGAACTGATTGGACGGCACGCCCAGCACCACCAAGCCCTTGTCGCGATAGTCGCTGTAGAGCTTCTCCAGCCCCTCGTACTGGGGCGTGAGTCCGCACTTGGAGGCGGTGTTCACCACCAGAACCACCTTGTCCTTGAAGGTCGCCAGCGGCAGGTCGCCGCCCTCGATGGCTTGGAACGAGTAATCATAGGCGTCGGCCACGGGCGTCTCCTGTTCGGCTGCGACTCCAACCTAGGCGCCCGGGCCTCCCGCCGAAAGCCTAGGCTTGCAGGAAGACCGACGGGATCAGCACAAATCCGATGATCACCAGGACCAAGGCCGGCCACCGCCAGACTCCCATGCCCCGCCAGCTGAGGACAAGAGCCTGGCCCCACCGGGGGGGCCGGCGCTCAGCTCGGATCAAGCGTAAGGCGTAAATGGCGACCCCGGAGACCGACAGACTGGTCAGGGCCAGGCCGAACGCAAACCAGATGATCTTGGTCGTCAATCCACCCCAGACGCCGAAGTGAAGCGGATCGGCGGCTTCAGACAGCCTTTGGTGAAAACTCAAATCGCGGCCGTCATTGACCAGCAGAACCTTGCCCGTCCCAGCATCCGTAAAAATGGCGTTGGCTCGGGGCCGGACCAGGATCGCAGCGTCCTGGCCATGCAAGACGAAGGCCCCGGACGTTTCGGTCGGAAACAGGATGCGCTCGATACGCAGGTCCGGATTGGCGGTCCTGGCGGCCTCCAGAGTGACGGGCAGGCGCGACGCCAGGGCGACCATACCCTCTGCTGCAGGCTCCGCCTTGACCGACGGCAGGCGGGGCGCCGCGAAAGCCGTCTCCTCGGCCAAATACCAAAGACCCGTGAGAATCATCAGGAGGATGAACCAGAGACTCCACAACCCCGCCAGGCGATGGAAGTCCCCCATGGCGGTGCGCAGGTCCGTGAGGCGGATCGGCCTCAGGAAACCTCGCCACCACTTCTTGTAGACGACAAAAGAGGTGACAAGGCTGATCGCCAGCAGCAACGACAGGGACGAGACGATCGGCACCCCGATCGCGATCGGCATCATCAGGTGGCGATGCATGTTTCGCAGAATGCGTTGGGCGCTGACCCAGTGACCGTGGCCCTTGAGCGCCCCTGTGACCGGGTGGGCGTAGACGAAATACAGGCCGCCCTCGGCGTTCTCCATCACCGCCGTAGCGGCGAACCACGGATCGGTCGGCGCTTCCAAGCTGATGACCCGGCCCTCCCCTGCCTGGGCCGCAGCCGTCTTCGCCACGGCGGCCCAGTTCACTTCAGAGGCGACGCTGGCCGGGCTTACCCGCATGGCCGGCCGCAGGAGCCAGTCAATCTCATGACTGAGGGTCGCCAGCGTGCCGGTGAGAAGGATGAAGCTCAGCAGGATCGAGAATTTCAGTCCTGCCCACTGGTGGACCTCCCACCAGATGCGGGAGGCCTTCTTCCTCTGCCGGGGCTTGGCCAGGCTCGGGCTGTCCTGGTCGAGAGTCACCATCGGCGGGACAACTCAAGGAACACCGACCTGGGATCGCCGGGGAAGTGGCCGGTGCGGTCGATGAAGCCCGAGGCCGCATAGACCTCGTCAGTCAGGTTATCGATCCGCACCAGGGCCCGCCAGGGACCCCGGGTGTAGATGATCGAGGCGTCAAGGACGAAGTAGGGCCGGACCTTCTGGTTGGACAGCGAACGGCGGACATCGACATAGTCCCCACCCAGTGCAAGGGCGAGACCAAGGGCGGGGAACTGATATCGGGTCCAGAAGCCCACCGTGTGCTCGGGCGCATTGGCGAAGCGATCGCCGACGCTGTTGGTGAGAGTCGTGCGGCCATTGTCCCCGGTGATGCGGGTGTCGTTATAGGCATATGAAGTGGTCAGCACCCAGTTGGGGGTGAGATCGGCCGCGAGGTCGACTTCGACTCCCTTGCTGGTGATCTCGCCAAAGGCCACCAGATCGTTCACGCCATCGCCGCCGACATCCCCGCGGGGATCGGCCTGCAGGATATTGGTGCGGGTGATGTGATAGATCGCCGCCGAACTCTGCACCCGACCGCCCATAAGCTCGGTTTTCACACCGGCCTCGAACATCTCCCCTTCGGTTGGTTCGAACGGTCCGCCGGCAAGGGGGGTCTGGCTGCCCACGCCCTGGGGTTCGAAACTCTGAGCCCACTGGCCATAGACCGACACGTCGGGGCGCACCCGGTAGACGAGGCCCGCCCGCCAGGTCAGAGCGTCATCCTCAAATGAGGTCGCGCCCGACACATCTTCAAAGCGGTCATAGCGCGCGCCGACCGTCCCGATCAGCGGGCCGAGGGTGGCCTCATAGAGCAGATAGCCGCCTGCGCGCTCGGTCTCTGTGACGGAACGCGAATAGACTGGAAGAACATAGTTGGCAGCCGGAGTTACGCCAAAAACAGGAGCGAACAGGCTGAGCGGCGCGGGCGCCGTTGGGGTGACGCGCACGGCGCCGTTAATGCTGCGGCCGTCGAACACCAGCTCATTGGTGAACCAGTCAGCGCCAGCCAGCAACCGGCTCTCCACGCCAGCCAAGTCGAAGCCCCAGACCAGATTGCCGCCCAGCGACCAGTTGGACTGATCACGTATCTGATCCCGGTACTGGCGCCGTGAGGCGTCGATAACGCCGTCGCCGTCGGTGTCGAGCAATCCAAAGGGCTCGTGGTATTTCTGCGTCTCCAGCCCTTCGCTGTAGCGAACCGCGGCGTCGAGGCTCAGCCTCTCGGTCGGCTCAGCGCTCCAACTCGCCTGATAGACATTGGCTTCCAGGCGCAGGAAGTCGTTGGGCTCATTGTGATTCCAGCGCCGGTCAGTGAGGAATTTCCCCAGATTGTCCACCGGAACGCCACGCAGGCGGTTGCCGGGCAGGTTCTGGTCATAGTGGGTCGCCTGCAGGTTCAGTTCGCCAAGCGGCAGATCGATTTTCAGGCCGCCATCAAGGATGAGCACCTCTGACCGAGCGTTCACCCGGGCGGTGTTCTGCTCCTCATAGAACGCCCCCAGCCGGCCGGCCACGCCCTCGATCGGCAGGCCACCCGACACCTCGACGGAGCCGCCGTAGCGCGCCTCGGTCCCGATAACCCCAGCCACCCGGGCGGAGAACTCATCCTCGGCCTTCTTGGTCACATAGTTGAAGAGGCCGCCGGGCGCGCCGGGACCGTAGAGCATCCCGGCAGGCCCCTTGAGAAACTCCACACGCTCCACATTGAAGAGTTGCGGTACGGAGAAACCCGCATAGGGGTCGCCTCGCAGACCGTCGAAGAATATTTCCTCCTGGCGGAAACCGCGGGCGGTGACCCCGGCATAGGAGAAGAAGCTCACCCCGGAAATGTTGCGGTAGAGGTCCTGGGCGTCCCGAGCGCCCTGGTCAGCGATCAACTCGGCATTGATGACCTGGATAGCTTGGCTGGACTCCAAAGGCGGGGTCGGCAGGCGGCCCGCCTGGACCTCCTGGGTCCTGTAGAGCTGTTGAGCCCGACCGGTGACCACCACCTCGCTGACCGCGGTGTCCTGCGCTTGAACCGCAGAAGCCATGGCGACAAAGGCCGCCGATAACATGAGAACTCGCCGCATAAAGACCCCCTTCGCGACCCCAGATATGAGATCGCTTCGCATTCGCGACGAATGCCCATGCCTCGGGTTTATGGCAAGTCACTTTTTGCGAACTCGTCGCATTATCGAAAAGTGGTGAGGCGCGGACTCTCAGGTCTCGGGAGTGAGGCCCTCCTCCACCGCCAGAGCCAGGTCCAGGGCGCGGATCGCTTCGGCGGCGGTGACGATGGGCCGGGGCGCCTCGCCGCGGACAGCGGCCAGGAAGGCCTCGACGCTGGCGCCCAGGGTGTCCTTCGCCGCTGGGGTCTCAGCAAAGTCCGCGTTGAGGGCGAAGCCCGTCGTATTGCGGAAGGCGCGGGTCAGGAAGTCGATCTCAAGCTCGCCCGAAGGATAGACCAGCTTCATGGTCCTGCGCCGCGCCGGCGCCACCCGGGAGACATCGAACAAGGCGGTGAAGCCATCGTCGAACGAGACCTCGCTGCGGGCGGTGTCCCAGGACGAGGCGCGCACAATTGCGCCCTCTCCCTCGGCGGTCACCGGCTCGGCCTGGGAAAGCGCCAGGGCCAGATCGAGGTCATGGATCATCAGGTCCAGCACCACAGAGACGTCCAGACTGCGGTCGGACGGCGTCCCGTGACGCACCGCCTCCAGCCGCAGGGGCTGGGCGGGAATGTCGAACAGACCCATGACCTGGAACAGGACCCGTTCCTGATGCCCGCATGCGACCACAAGACCACGGCGAGCCGCCTCCGTGGCGACCGCCTCGGCCTTGGCGACGTCGATCCCGATCGGCTTTTCAATATAGACCGACTTGCCGGCCTTCACCGCGGCCAGCGCCTGTTCCGCATGCCAGGCGGCGGGCGAGGCTACGGTGACCACGTCCACAGCTTCGAGGAAGTCCTCCAGGGTCGCGAAGGCCCGCCCGCCCAGGGGCATGGCCAGGGACGCGGCGCGCTCGGGATGAGGATCAAAGATCGCCGCCAGGTCCACCCCGGGCAGCCGGGCGTACTGGCGGGCGTGATAGGCGCCAAACACGCCGGCGCCAATGACGCCGCCTCTCAGAGACTCGCTCATATCACCTCCATGAACCTTTGGGCCGCCTAGCATGATCCGCAGACCGCGCGCCACAGGCGCGGGGCCGGTTCCAGAGCTGGAGGTCAATGGGTCGCGGCCGCGACGGACCGCGCCAGCCTATCTGGCGCTGAGTTCGGTCAGGACAGGCAGGGGCTCGGCGTCCTGATACTTGAAGCTGACCCGCGCGCCAGGCTCCAGAGGCGCCTCGGCCAGGACGGTGGCGTAGGCGCGAAACTCCTGGCGCCCCGCAGGCTGGCCGCCTTCCACGCCCTCATGGTCGATGGCGAGGGTTCGTCCGTCGAGGGCGGCGATGACGCCGACGCCGCTCAGCTCCGGCCCTGTGGGAGCCACCTCGGCCACGCTGGGGCCGGTGTCAGACGATTGTCCGCAGGCGGCGAGCGCCAGGGTGGAGGCCAGGGCGGCGGCGAACAGGACAGCTCTCATCGGGAATCTCCGGGGACGAACGAAGGGGCACCATAGCCATCTTGTGTGTCTTGTGAACGACATGCCATTGGCCCGCCCCGGCGGAGGGGGTACAAACGAGGCTTCTCCCCCTTCCCGTCCGGAGCCATGCCGTGTCGCGCCTCTTCAGCGCCTACCTGATTGTCGACTGGAGCGCGGCGGCCAAGCCGGGCACCGGGACGGACTCCGTCTGGATCGGCGTGCTCAAGCGCGACGTGCGGTTCCGCATGTCCTTTGAGTCCCACAACCCGGCCACCCGCGGCGAGGCCGAGAAACTGCTTGGCGTCATTCTCGACGACCTGAGGAAGCGCGGCGAGCGCGCCCTGTTGGGGTTCGACTTCCCCCTCGGCTTTCCCCGGGGCTTCGCGGCCGGTCTGAACCTGGCCGGCGATCCGCCCTGGCGCGCGGTCTGGGACCAGATCGACAAGATGGTCAAGGACAAGGCTGACAACACCAACAACCGGTTCGGCGTCGGCTCTGAGCTGAACCGGCGGCTGACCGGGGGGCCCTTCCCGTTCTGGGGCTGCCCGCCCAAGGACGCGCTCACCACCCTGCAGCCCAAGCGCACCCGCGCCCATGGCCCCGACGACCTGCCGGAATTCCGCCGCGCCGATGAGGCGGCCAAGGGCGCAGCCTCGATCTGGAAGCTCTACTACAACGGCTCGGTCGGGGGGCAGGCCCTGCTGGGCATTCCCGCCGTGAAGCGCCTGAAGGCCGCCCGGGGCGAGGCCCTGAGAGTATGGCCCCTGGAAACCGGCTTTGGGCGCCTGACGCCGTTCGATCTGGAAGGAGTCGAGGTGGTCGTGGCCGAGGTCTATCCGTCCCTCCTGAAGATCAAAGCCGCCCCGGGCGAGGTGAAGGACCTGGTGCAGGTGCGCGAAACCGCTGAGCACTTCGCCAAGCTGGACGAGGCCGGCAAGCTCGCTGAACTGTTCGCCGCGCCCACGGGCCTGGACGAGAACGCCCTGGCCGAAGCCGAGCGGGAAGAGGGCTGGATTCTCGGCGCGGGGGTCTGAGGCGGCTCAGAGGGGTTGGCGCGACAGCCGCCAGAACCGCACCGCCAACAGGCCCACAGACACCAGACTGGCCAGGATCACCGCCCAGACCAGGCCAGTCACTCCCATCCCCATGGGCAGGGCCAGCCACCAGGCCAGTGGCATCATAATCACCACATAGCTGGTCAGGTGCGTGAAGGTGGGCATCCACACATCGCCCCGGGCTCGGAGGGCCTGGGCGATCACCACCTGCAGACCATCAGCAAGCAGGAACAGGCAGGACAGCGCCAGGGCTGCTGCGGCCACCGATATCACCTGGGGGTCTGTGGTGTAGGCCGCCGCGATCCAGGGCGCAGCGGGCCAGATTAAGAGGGAGACCACCACCCCAAAGACTGCGGTGACCGCAAAACCCAGCAGACCAGCCCGCAAGACCGCTGAGCGATCCCGGGCGCCATAGGCGCTGCTGACCAGGACCGCCGTAGCGGTGGCCAGGCCCAGGGGGGCCATGAACACCATCGATATGACGTTCAGAACCACGGTCCAGGCGGCCAGCGCCAGGGTGCCGATCCAGCCGGCGACGACATTGAGCGAGGCGAAGGCCGCCACCTCGAAGAAGTTGGACGCGCCGGCGCCATAGCCGATCTTGCGCTGCTCAGCCGCCGCCGCCCGATCGCGGGCGGGCTTGGTGAACACCCCAAGCGCCTTGGAGTCGGTCATCCTGGCGATGTAGATCAGCAGCGTCGCCGCCAGGAAGGCCCGGGCGGCGAAGGTCGCCCAGGCCGCACCCACAGCCCCCAGGGCCGGAAGCCCGAAGGCGCCTGGCACCAGGACCAGCAGAAAGGCCAGATTGACGATATTGGCCAGCCACATGATCACCATGGCCGGGCCTGGCCGCGACAGCCCTTCCAGCCAGAAGCTGGCGGCGCAGGCCACCACATAGGTGGGCAGGGACAGGGCGAAGATGATCACCGGTCCGGTCGAGCCGGCGGCCAGGCTCGGCTCCAGTCCGACCCGCGACAGGCCCCAGGGCGCGGCGACGACCAGCACCAGCATCGAGGCCAGGCCAATCCAGCCCCCATAGACCAGCCCCCGGCGCAGGACCGCCCCGCTCTCATCCCGGCGTCCCTCGCCAACCGCCCGCGCGGTCATCACCTGGACCCCGGTCAAGAGCCCGATGGCCATGGTCAGGATCACCGAGGTCGGCGCCCAGGCCATGGCGTGAAAGCCCAGTTGCTCAGCCGAATAGCGACCGACCACGATGGCGTCCATCAGGCCCATGGTCATGATGCCCAGGCGCGCGAGCACCACCGGCCCCGACAGCTTCAGAAGCTGGGCGAGGTCGGCGCGGACGGGGCTAAGGCGCGCCTCCGAACGCGGCGCGAGGGGGGCCGCAGGGTCGGCCATGACAGTCACCAAACGTCAAAAGGTCACCGACAGCGGCCGGTGGCCAGCGATTAGGAGCGGTTAAACCGCCACCCGGCGCGCCATCTCCACACGGTCTTCCTTGAGCTTCTCCGCCACCAGGAAGGCCAACTCCAGGGCCTGCTCGCCATTCAGGCGCGGGTCGCAATGGGTGTGGTAGCGGTCGGCCAGATCCCCCTCGCTCAGAGCGCGGGCGCCGCCGAGACATTCGGTGACGTTCTGACCGGTCATCTCCAGGTGAACCCCGCCCGGATGCACGCCCTCGGCCTTGGCGATCTCCACGAAGGACTTCACCTCCGACAGGATGCGGTCGAAGGGCCGGGTCTTATAGCCATTGGCCGCGGTCAGCGTGTTGCCGTGCATCGGATCGATGGCCCAGACCACATTACGGCCGCCGGCCTTGGTGGCCTGCATGAGGCGCGGCAGGCGATCGGCGATCTTGTCGTGGCCGAACCGGCCATAGAGGGTCAGGCGGCCAGCCTCGTTGGCCGGGCTCAGCGCATCGATCAGCCGCAGCAGTTCATCCGGCTCCAGAGTCGCGCCGACCTTGACGCCGATGGGGTTCTTCACCCCGCGGCAGAACTCCACATGAGCGCCGTCCAGCTGGCGGGTGCGCTCGCCGATCCACAGCAGGTGGGCCGAGGTGTCGTACCAGTCGCCCGAGGTGGAATCGACCCGGGTCATGGCCTCCTCAAAGCCCAGCAGCAGGGCCTCATGGCAGGTGAAGAACTCCACACGGTGCAGGTCCGGATGGCTGTCGGGGGTGACCCCGATGGCGGCCATGAAGGTCAGGGCTTCGCTGATCTTTTCCGACAGCTCGCGGTATCGGGCGCCCTGGGGGCTGTCATTGACGAAGCCCAGGGTCCAGCGGTGGATGTTGTAGAGGTCGGCATAGCCGCCGCCGGCGAAGGCCCGCAGCAGGTTCAGCGTCGAGGACGATTGCGCATAGGCCTTCAGCAGGCGCTCGGGATCGGGCGCGCGGGCCTCGGGCGTGAACTCCATGCCGTTGATGTTGTCGCCGCGATAGGAGGGCAACTCGACATCGCCGATCTTCTCCACGGGCGAGGAGCGCGGCTTGGCGAACTGACCGGCCATGCGGCCGACCTTCACCACCGGCTTACCGCCGGCGAAGGTCAGGACCACCGCCATCTGCAGGATCAGGCGGAAGGTGTCGCGGATGTTGTCCGCGTGGAATTCCTTGAAGCTCTCGGCGCAATCGCCCCCCTGCAGCAGGAAGGCGCGCCCCTCGGCCACATCGCCGAGCAGGGACTTCAGTCGCCGCGCCTCACCGGCGAACACCAGGGGCGGCATGCCACGCAGGGTCTGTTCCACCTGGGCGAGAGCCGAGGCATCCGGATAGTCCTCCGGAATGTGCTTGGCAGGTTTTGCGCGCCAGGAGGCCGGGGTCCAGTTGTCACTCATGGGTCTGCAGCTCCGCGTCGTCCCGCACGGTTGGGACGGCGCGGGCCCCCGGGACGAAAGATGGGCCTTCTACTCTGATATGGGGTCAGAGGTCGATGCTCTGCGCGCACGCGACGACCCCTTGGCCGCCGGGGCGCCGAGGGCCAGTCGCTGAGCGCCGGCGGCGGAAACCACCGCCAAGGCCCCGAGCGCCAGCCACCACTCCTGCCACACCCCGAAACTGACGGCGGCGAAGGTGAGATAGCTCACCGCTGCGGCGGTTCCGGCGGCGGCGCCCAGATCAGCAGCCCGCCGCTCCAGGCGGTGGAATATGGTCACCCAAAGCACAGTGGCGGCGGCGGCGCCGATCACCCCCAGCTCCAGCCAGATCTGCAAGGCCGCATCGTGGGGGTGGAGCTTGATCCCGGGACCGAACATGCGGCTGGCGTCCAGGCCCCAGCCACGCAAGGGCTTGTCGCTGATCCAGTCGACCGCATAGCTCCAATAGTCCATGCGCATGCTCCAGGAGAGGCTGACCTGTTCCTGCAGCGCCCCGTAGGCGCCTTGGGCCCGCATGACCCAGATGATCAGCGGCGTCGCGAGGAAGAAGACCGCGGCCCCCGCCCCAAGAATCCGGGGGGCGAGAATGGGCCAGCGATAGACCGCCGCGCCAGCCGCGCTGGCGGCCGCGAGGGCGATCAGAGGTGCGTCGGCGGCCAGCCCCAAGGCGCCGGCCGCGATCGCGGCGGCCATCAGAACCGCCAGTTGCCACCAGCCCAGACGGACAGCCGCCAAGGCCGCCGGTCCCCACAGCACCGCCAGGACAAACACCCCCTGGGCGACATTGCGCACCGCCAGGTCTGGGCGGATCGGATCGCCGATGGCCTCTCGCACCGCCTGGTAGAGGATCGCGCCAGTGACCGCCTCGATGATGATCACCACCGAAAGCCCCGACATCCCCCCCATCAACACGGTCATGGCCCGCCGCAGGTCGAGGGGATCGGCCCGGCGCACAGCGCAATAGGCGGCCCAGTAGAGCACCGCCTGACAGGTCAGCTTGACCGCGTTGGAACTCCACAGGGCCTCGGGCTCATAGGGGCTCCAGAGGGTGGAGCCGGCGCTCCAGATCACCAGCACCAGGATGGCCAGGACGGCCGGACGGTCAGCCTCACGGACCTCCAGGGCCGGCAAGGTCAGCAGGCCGACCAGGCTCAGTAGGACGGCGAACGCCAATGGCCCGAGCCAGCCCAGGGGGCCGACGAGGGCTGCGGCGAAGATCAGCACCCAGCCGCACCACCGGGCGAAGGCCGGCCCTCCGACGAAGGCGCTCGTCGCCGTCACGCCGTGGGACCCAGATCCTGGGGGGCGTATTTCTCGCGCATGGTCACCAACTCCTCAGCCAGGGTGGGATGCACCGCGCAGGTGGAGTCCCACTGAGCCTTGGTCACGCCCATCTTCAGGGCGATGGCGGCCATCTGGATGATCTCCGGGCCGTCGGGCGCCACCACATGGCAACCCAGAAGCTTCTGGCTCTCGGCGTCCACCACCAGCTTGATCAAGGCCCGCTCCTCGCCGCCGGCGAAGGTCTGCTTCATCGCCCGGAAGCGCGACAGATAGATATCGACCTTGCCATGGGTCTGGCGGGCCTCGGCCTCGGTCAGCCCCACCGATCCGATGGCCGGCTGGGAGAAGACCGCCGAGGCGACCATCTCGTGATCGAAGGTGGTGGGATTGTCGTAGAATTCGGTCTGGGCGAAGGCCGCGCCCTCGCGGATCGCCACCGGCGTCAGATTGATGCGGTTGGTGACGTCGCCGACGGCCCAGATGTTCTTCACATTGGTCCGGGAATAGTCATCGACGATGATCGCCCCGTCCTTCTGTTCGACACCAGCGGCCTCAAGGCCCAACCCCTCCACATAGGGCTCTCGCCCCAGGGCGAAGAGCACCAGGTCGGACTCCAGGGTCGCGCCAGAGGACAGGTGGCTGACCAGACCTGAGGCCGTCTTCTCCACCCGCTCGTGCTGACAACCCAGCAGCACATCGATGCCCTTGCGGGTCATTTCCTCGGCGAGATGGGCCCGGACATTGTCGTCGAAGCCCCGCAGAATATTGGGACCCCGGTGGACCAGGGTCACCTCGACACCCAGGCCCTTGAAAATACAGGCGAACTCCACAGCGATATAGCCGCCCCCGGCGATCACCATTCGCTTGGGCAGGTCAGCGATATGAAACGCCTCGTCAGACGTGATGACGTGCTCGATGCCTGGCAGGTCCTTGGGAACCCAGGGCCGGCCGCCCGTGGCGATCAGGATCTTGTCGGCCGTGACGGTCTTGTCCTTGCCGACCAGCTCGATGGTGTGGGCGTCCACCAGCCGGGCCTTGGCGTGGGCCAGTTCGGCGCCGGCGTTCTGCAGATTGGTGACATAGATGCCCGAGAGGCGGGCGATCTCCCGATCCTTCTCCGCCAGAAAGTTAGGCCAGTCGAAGCGTGGCGCCTCCGGGAAGCTCCAGCCATAGCCCTCAGCGGTCTTGAAATGGCTGGCATATTCCGAGGCGTAGACCATGAACTTCTTGGGCACGCAGCCGCGGATCACGCAGGTGCCGCCGACCCGGTCCTCCTCGGCGACGGCCACCTTGGCGCCGCTCATGGCCGCCAGCCTGGCGGCGCGCACCCCGCCGGAGCCGGCGCCGATGACGAACAGGTCGTAGTCGTACTGGGCCACGCTCAGATCACTCCACGTCTAGGGTTCGATGGTGACGACGCCCTGAGGCGTCCCCACCAGGGCCAGGTCGGCCAGGTCGAGGAACAGGCCGTGGTCGACCACCCCGGTGACGCTCTTCAGCGCATCGGCCAGGGCCGCGGGGTCCTCGATGCGACCACAGGCGGCGTCATAGATAAGGTTGCCGCCGTCGGTTCGCACCGGCGCGCCGTCCTTCACGCGCAGACGGGGCGCGACGCCCAGGTCGCACTCCGACAGGGCGTCGCAGAGTCGAAGGGCTGTGGTCTCGTGGGCGAAGGCCACCACCTCGATGGGCAGGGGAAACTTGCCCAGCATCGGCACGCGCTTGGCGGCCTCAGCGATGACCACGCAGCGGCGCGAGGCCTCCCAGACCAGCTTCTCCCGCAACAGCGCCGCCCCGCCGCCCTTGATCAGCGACAGGGCCGGGCCGATCTCGTCTGCGCCGTCGACGGTCAGGTCGATGGATTTCACCGGCCCGAGCTCAGCGAGCCTAAGGCCGAGACTTTCCGCCAGATCGGCTGTCGCCACGGAGGTGGCGACACAGGTCACGTCCAGGCGCCGTGCGGCCAGGGCCTTGACGAACCAGGCCGCCGTCGAGCCGGTGCCCAGGCCCACCACCATGCCGGCCTCGACTATCTCTGCGGCGGCCTCGCCGGCGGCCTTCTTCTGGGCGTCTGCGTCCATCTGGATTCCGTGTTCCGGCCGCCGGAGTTCGGCGGAGGGCATCGTTCTAGGCGCCTGGGGCGGGGAAGACCACGCCCAGACGTCGGGGATCAGGGCTTTTTCGGACGGGCCGCCTTGGCGGCGCGGAAGCGAGCGGCCCAGCCGGGCTTCTCGACCTGACCGCCCCGCTCCAGGGCCAGGGCGTCAGGCGCCACATCGCTGGTGATCACCGAGCCTGAGCCCGTATAGGCGCCGGCCCCGATGCGCACCGGCGCCACCAGGGCGGAATTGGAGCCGATGAAGGCGCCCGCCCCCACATGGGTCTCGAACTTGTCGAAGCCGTCATAGTTACAGAAGATCGTTCCGGCCCCGATATTGGCGCCGGCGCCCACCGTCCCGTCTCCCAGATAGGCGAGATGGTTGGCCTTGGCGCCTTCGCCGACCAGGACCTTCTTCACCTCGACGAAGTTGCCGATGTGGGCGCGGGCGCCAATCTGGGCGCCTGGCCGCAGGCGGGCATAGGGGCCAACAAGGGCGCCCTCCCCCACCTCGGCGCCCTCAAGATGGCTGAAGGCGCGGATCACCGCCCCGGCCGCCACCCGGACCCCAGGGGCGAAGACCACGAAGGGTTCGACCGTGGCGCCGGCCGCGATCTGCGTATCCCAGGAAAAATGCACCGTGTCCGGCGCGGGCATGGCCACCCCTTCGTTCAGGAAGTGGTGGCGGCGGCGCTGCTGGAAGATGGCCTCGGCCGCCGACAGCTGGGCCTGGGAATCAGCGCCCATCACCGCGCTTTCCGGAGCAAAGACCGCGCGCACCTGAGCCTCATCGGCGACGGCGATGGCCACCACCTCGGTCAGATAGTACTCGCCCTTGACGTTGTTGTTGCCCACCCGGGCCAGCCAGCCGAACAGCTCCGCCCTGTCGGCGGCCATCATGCCGGAATAGCAGGCCCGCACATGGCGCTCCTCCTCATTGGCGTCGCGAGCCTCCACGATCCGGATCACATGGCCGTCGGCCCCGCGGATCAGCCGGCCATAGAGGGCCGCATCGGCCGGCTCGAAGCCCAGCAGGGCCAGGCCCACCCCTTGGTCGCGCAGGGCGAACAGGGGCTCCAGGTCCTTGCCCTCCAGGAGCGGGCAGTCGCCATTGGTGACCAGCACCTCGCCGTCGAAGTCAGCCAGGGCGTCCCGGGCGGCCAACACCGCATGACCGGTGCCGAGCGGCGGGTCCTGCACGGCGACGGCGCCCTCCCCCAGGCGCGCGACCACCGCGGCGCGAACCTCGGGGCTGTGGGTCCCCACGACGACCACTACGCGGCCGCAGCCGGCCGCCTGGACCGCGTCAATGGCCCGGTCGAGCATGGTCCGGCCGCCGACCCTGTGCATCACCTTCGGCACAGGCGACTTCATCCGCGTGCCCTGGCCCGCGGCGAGGATGACGGCGGCGCGGGGTCTGGCGCTGGAGGTCATGGGACAGGTCCTTGGCGAGTCGACGGCGTTGCAATCATGGGGCGTTTAGCCGAAACGGCGACAGGTTTCGACGTCAGGAGACGAACAGAGATGGCCGCCCACCTCGATCTGACGGCCCTGGCCGGCGCCACGCTCGCCTTCGACCTGGACGGCACCCTGGTGGACACCGCGCCCGATCTGGTCGGCACGCTGAACGTCATCCTGCAGGAGGAAGGCCACGCCCCCCTGCCGCTCGCCGAGGCGAGGCCCTTCATCGGCAAGGGCGCGCGCTGGCTGCTGCAGCGGGGGTTCACTGAGGCCGGCGCGCCGATCTCCGACGACGCCATGGGCGGCCTCTTCGAGCGGTTCATCGTCCGCTACAACGCCCATATCGCCGATGAAAGCGCCCCCTTCCCCGGCATGGTCGAGACCCTGGGGGCCCTGCGGGAGGCCGGGGCGCGGCTGGTGGTCTGCACCAACAAGCGCACCGACCTCTCCACCAACCTGCTGGACGCGTTGAAGCTATCTTCGCTGTTCGAGGCCATCGTCGGCGCCGACGCCGCCCCGGCCCAGAAGCCTGACCGCCGCCACCTGGAGACCGCCATCGCCCGGGCCGGCGGCCGCCCTGATCGCGCGGTCATGATCGGCGACGCCGCCCCCGACGCCGGCGCCGCCCGCGCAGCCGGCGTGCCCCTGGTCCTGGTCAGCTTCGGCTATACCGAGGTTCCTGTGGCCGACCTGGGGGCGGACATCCTCATCGACCACTATGGCGAGCTGCCGGGCGCCTGTTTGCAGCTACTGGCGGCTTGCCGCCGGCCAAACGAGGCGCTATAGGCGCATCCCTTCCGATGGATGCGTAGCTCAGCGGGAGAGCACCTCGTTCACACCGAGGGGGTCACAGGTTCAATCCCTGTCGCATCCACCATTCCTTTCAGCGGGTTAGAGATTTCTCCCCGCGGCGCTTGCCAGATGGCGGGCCAGGAATGCTGATGTACTTCATCGTCCGGTCCGGTCGGCTGGCATCGATCCAGACGATATGACGCAGCCGGCGTTGGGGACCTGCATACGGGTCCGGGACGATCCTCGGGGCTCAATCCCCGCGAGCGATAGCCGCAATGTTCATCGCGCCGTCCGATTCCGACGTCTCGACGCCTCGGCGTCCCGAGCCCACTGACGGACCAGGCGGCCAGACGTGCAAACCGAGCCTGGCCCTGATCGGCAGGTCGCGGCACGAGATGGTTCATCCCGATGACCGGGAAGAGTTGCCCAGAGACCGGCCATGAACACTGTTTCCGCATCTCGCTCGAGAGCGGCGAAACCTCCGCCTGCGGCTGATGGCGAGACCGTGGCGGCGCTGGCCGCCCGCCCTATGCCCCGGGAACCACACCAGTCTCGGCGGGCAGCGGCTTTGTCAGGTCGAAGTCGACCCGAAACAGGCGTCCAGGCCGGGCCAGCTCGTAGGTGAAGGTTTCCGGCGAGAGCTCCAGCGACCAGACGTTGGTGTTGGACACCGTCCGGTCGGTGCGAGTGAACAGCGCAATGGAATAGGCGTCCACAGGGAAGCTCTGGCGACCGGCGGTCCCGAGCTCCAGGCTGTCGCCCCCGTACTGGGAAAGCTCATCCTCGGTCCCGTCATCGTGCCGGTGGTCGTGTTTGAGCCGCAGCCGGTCCTCCCCCAGGCGGGTGATGACCCAGGTGCGCGAGTGGTCCTCGCCGACATGGAAGGGGATACGGATCTCGGTCTCGTCGCAGCTGGCCACGTGCATGATCAGCTCAGCTTCTCGAAACACGGCGTCGGTTTCGTTTCCAGCCGCCACCTGGCCCGCGAAGCTCTGGCCGCACAGCTTGCCCAGGGCGTCGAAGAACGCTCCGGCCGGGCTTTGGGCGAGGGCGGCTGGCGCAGCCGCCAGCCAGGCGGAGGCGGCCAGGGTGAGGACGAACTTCATGGAACTTTCTCCGCGTCTGGGCGGCGTGGCGCCCGCTTGGCCTGAACCCTAGAGCCTGATGCGATCAGACGGAATCGTCTGATCGCATCAGGCTCTAAACTCTAAGTCCTGAGCGCGTTTCGTCCCGATAGCCGGTTCCCACTTATCGGAACGCGCTCTAGGCGACAAACGCCGTCGGCGTCCAACCCCACCGGCCCGCCGCGCCGGCGCGGTCCTGTGTCATCTCGGCGGGAGCATGGGCTAGAGTCCTGCGACCTGCCCTGGCGATTCGGACCCCCTTATGAGCAAGCCCCCCGAGCTGAAATACCGGCCCCTGAGCGACGGGCGCTATGAGGTGTGGCTGCATGCGGTGATCCCGCAGGACGCCCTGCTCGGCCTGCACGGGGTGCTGGCCCAGTATGGCGCCGAGGGGCCGCCCGATCTGGCCGACACCGAAGACGAAGGCGCCCAGAGCGACCCAGCCTCCGAGAGCGGCGGCGGCCGCGCCCACTAGACCCGGCGTGGCTCAGCCGGCTCGCGGGGGGCTCTTCAGCGAGCGCAGCATCAATTCGTGCACATAGGCCGCCACGTCCGTCAGGGCCGCATCCAGGGCGTCACGAACCTCAGCCAGACGGCCCTCCCCCTCTAACTCGGCGACGGCGCAGGCCTGGGCCAGGGCGGCGGCCCCAATGCCCCGGGCGGTCCCCTTGATCGTGTGTACGGCGTCCGGCCAGCCCTCCTGCCCCGGGGCGATCAGGGGCGCCCACAGGGCGGCCTGCTGGCGGAACAGCTCGAGGACTTCCGCCACCACCTCCAGGTCCCCGGCGGCGTAGGATTCCAGATAGGCGAAGTCCACCACCCCGGTGATATCGCGACGCGCCATAATTCTCTCAGCCCCTCGCTTGCCAAGCCGGGAAATCCGGCTATGTTCCGCGCCCTCGCCGGGACCCCGAAAATCGGACCCGACGCGATGGGTGCATAGCTCAGTTGGTAGAGCAGCTGACTCTTAATCAGCGGGTCGTAGGTTCGAATCCTACTGCACCCACCAAGTTTTCCCACGAAAACGGATGGTGGTCAGGCGTCCTGGGTTTGGCCCTTGGGGAGCAGTTGGCATGTGGACCTTCGCCCTCCTCTATCTCGCCGCCCTCAACCTCGTGACCTTCGCCCTCTTCGCTCTCGACAAGCGACGGGCGATCGCGGGCGGGCGGCGGATTCCTGAGCGCACCTTGCTGGGCCTGGCCGCGCTGGGGGGCTCAGCCGGCGCGCTGTGCGCTCAACAGGGGCTGAGACACAAGACACGCAAGCAACCCTTTGGCGCCCAACTGGTCGGGATCGTCGGAGCCCAGACGCTGGCCTTGGCGATTGTCCTGACGCGGACCGTCGACTGACCTCCCGGCCCCGCCGCAACACTTTGCGCCCCCTGTACGTTCAGGTCGCGGCGAGCGACCTGCCAATCCCGCCGCCCTGAGGGCCAGACCGCACGGGGGTCGGCTCGCCCCAGACCGTCCCATGGCGCTATGCTGGAAGCCCTCGCGCCAAGACCAAAACCTGAAGGATGCCGCACCATGTCCCTGCCCGCGCTTCGCCTCGCCCTCCTGGCCACCTGCCTCGTCGCCACCCCGGCGCTCGTCCAGGCTCAGGCGGCCGCGCCGCAGACAGCCGCCGCGCCGGCCGCGGCCTTCAGTCTCGCCCCCCTGCCCTATGGCTATGACGCCCTGGAGCCGGTGATCGACGCCGAGACGATGCAGATCCACCATGGCCGGCACCATCAAGGCTATGTGAACAACCTCAATGCCGCCGTGGCTGAAACCCCGGCCCTGGCGGGCAAAGCCCTGGAAGACATTCTTGCCGAGGTCTCCAAGCATCCCGCCGCTGTGCGCAACAACGCCGGCGGCCACTACAACCACACCCTGTTCTGGACGCTGATGGCCCCGACCGACCAGGTGGGCGAACCTTCCACCGCCCTGAAGGCTCAGATCGACAAGGACTTCGGCTCGCTGGCGGCTTTCAAGACCGCCTTCGAGGCGGCCGGCGCCCAGCGGTTCGGCTCAGGCTGGGCCTGGCTCATCTGGGACGGCGAGAAGCTGACCGTCGCCTCAACGCCCAACCAGGATAACCCGCTGATGGACGACGCCCCGGTGAAGGGCGCCCCGATCATCGCCAATGATGTCTGGGAACACGCCTACTACCTGAAACACCAGAACAGCCGCGGCGGCTATCTCAGCGGCTGGTGGCAGGTGTTGAACTGGAATGAGGCCAACCGCCTGTTCGACGCGGCGAGGCGCTAGACAGGGCGCAACCCGCCCTCAGTCTGCGCCGCTTGCACAGCGCCGCAGTCTGAGGGCCGACGCCCACGACAGCCGAAAGACTTCAGGGATTCGGCGACGCGTCTTGATTCTCAACAGAAGGCGCCTCAGGCGGATCATTGAGCGGCGGCAGGTGGGCGGCCACCAGATCCTCCCGCTCGGCCACGCGCACGGCCCGCCGAACATTCAGACGCAGCAGCAGCTCGGCCGCAGGCCATCGCTGTCGCACTTCCTCCAGACGTCCGGCCAGATCGGCGCCCATGACGTTCTCGGTCTCTCCGGCATAGAGCAGGCGGGAGCCCTCAGGCGCGGTTTCGGCGATGACATAGTTCGCGCCCGCCGTTGGCGGAATGCGGTCATCCTCCAGGGCGGTATAACGGTAGTTTACGCCGGACTTGCCGACGAAATCGAGTTGGCGGGCCAACACAACGCTCCCAGCCTTAAATACGCTTTTTCCAATACGCCCCCGGCAGTCCCGCGGGCGGCTCTCTCTCTACACGGTCAAATCGGGCGAAAGCGAGACACCATCCATGGTCAAGCTGTCCTTTTCACGCATCAGGCTCACGGGCGGAACGTCGGCCGCCATAAGGCGTTCCGACCTCACCTCCGGCTCTGCTAGAGTTTGGACGAGGCCACGCCTCTGAGTCCCGCCGTGAGTTTGGAGCCGAGATATTTCCAGGGTTTCCCCAGATGGCGACGTTCCCGCAGCCTTTGCGCTGACCGGGGATGAAGGCTCCCGCAAGGTGAGCCTGACGGGCGACTGGACTCTCAACGCCCTGGGCAAGGAGGGCCGGCGTCTGGTCGCCGCCGTCCGCGACCAACCTGTGAATTCCTATGACCTCACCGAGGTGGGCAAGCTCGACACCGCCGGCGCATTCGCGCTGATCCGCGCCGCAGGCGGCGATCTTGACCCGGCCATGGTCACGGCTCGCCCTGAAAATCAGCGGCTTATCGAACTCGTCTCCGAAGCCGCCGCAAAACACGTTGAGCCCAAACGGGAACTGCGCGGCTGGACCGAGATGACCGTGCGGATCGGCAAGGGGGTCGTCAATCTGGGCTATGACGCCTTCGACACCCTGGTCTTCGCCGGCCATCTGCTGATCGTTCTCGGCAAGAGCGTGGTCAATCCCGCGCGCATCCGCTGGGCCTCGGTCTTTTCCCTGGCCGAACGGGCCGGGCTGGACGCCATTCCCATCGTGGCGGTGACCTCCTTCTTCATTGGCGCGGTGGTCGGCCTGCTGGGCGCCAATATGCTGCGGGAATTTGGGGCCCAGGTGTTCGCCGTCGAGCTGATCGGCGTGGCGGTGCTGCGCGAATTCAACATCCTGATCACCGCCATCCTGCTGGCGGGCCGCTCGGCCTCATCCTTCGCCGCCGAGATCGGGTCGATGAAGATGAACCAGGAGGTGGACGCCATGAAGGTCATGGGCGTCGATCCCTTCGAGGCGCTGGTCTTCCCGCGGTTCATGGCCCTGCTGGTCACCATCCCGCTGCTGACCTTCGTCGCCACCCTGGCCGGACTGTGCGGCGGCCTGGCGGTGACCTGGAGCGTGCTGGACATCGGCCCGAGCTTCTTCTTCCAGCGGATTCTGGAATATGTCGGCCCAGAGCATTTCTGGGTGGGCATGTCCAAGGCGCCGATCATGGCCATCGTCATCGCCGGCATCGGCTGCCGCCAGGGGATGGAGGTCGGCGGCGACGTGGAGTCCCTGGGCCGACGGGTGACGGCCGCCGTGGTCCACGCCATCTTCGCCATCATCATGATCGATGCCGCCTTCGCCCTGCTCTATATGGAGCTGGACATTTGACCGACGTCACAGCCGATCCTGAGGTCGAAGCCGCGCCCACCCCCGCGCCTTCGGACGACTATGTCATCGAGGTCCAGGGCCTGCGGTCGCAGTTTGGCGACCATGTGGTCCATGAGGATCTCAATCTCAATGTCCGACAGGGGGAGATCGTCGCCGTGGTGGGGGGGTCGGGCTCCGGCAAATCTGTACTGCTGAATTCCATCATCGGCCTGAAGGTCCCGGAGGGGGGCGTGGTCCGGGTCTTTGGCCAGGACGTCAGCCGTTCGCGGGCGGCCAAGGGACTGGAACGCCGCTGGGGCGTTCTCTTCCAGCACGGGGCGCTCTTCTCCAACCTCACCGTGCGAGAGAACATCGAGGCGCCTATGCGCGAACATACCCGCCTGTCGACCCGGGAAATGGAAGATCTGGCGGATCTCAAGATCGCTCTGGTCGGGCTGCGGCCTGATGCCGGCGCCCTCAAGCCCTCAGAGCTGTCTGGCGGCATGCGCAAGCGCGCAGCCCTGGCCCGGGCCCTGGCCCTTGACCCGGACCTGCTGTTCCTGGACGAACCCACGGCCGGCCTTGATCCGATCGGCGCCGGCGCCTTTGATGAGCTGATCCGCGACCTATCCGACAGCCTGCACCTGACGGTCTTCATGATCACCCACGACCTCGACAGCCTCTATACGATCACCGACCGGGTGGCGGTGATCGCCGACCGCAAGGTCGTGGCCGAGGCGCCGGTGGCCGAGCTGGAAACCTCTGACCATCCCTGGATCCAGGAATATTTTCTGGGTCCCCGGGGCCGCGCCGCCGCGAAAGCCACCGCCCAGGGGAGCCGGGCCTGATCATGGAAAAAAACGCCAACTACGCGCTGGTAGGGCTATCCACCCTCATCCTCTTCGTCGGCCTCGTCATCTTCAGCATCTGGCTGGCCCGAGTGGCCTTCGCCCGGGACTACGACGTCTATGACATCCTGTTCCAGGGGCCGGTCCGCGGCCTCTCCCAGGGTGGCGAGGTGCATTTCAATGGCATCAAGGTCGGTGAAGTCACCGACATCTCCCTGGACCGGACCAATCCCAGCCGGGTGATTTCCCGGATCCGGGTCAATTCCGACGTCCCGATCCGGGTGGATTCCTACGCCACCCTCGAACCTCAGGGCATCACCGGTCTGAACTATGTGCAGATCACCGCTGGCACCTCCACCCGCCCCCTGTTG
>NZ_JAUSBZ010000161.1 GCF_030651755.1 Phenylobacterium sp.
GACAGCGCCCACATGACATCCTTCCAGTCGCGGGCGTCGATGTCGTCGTCCACGACGATCACCCACTGGGTGTACATGAACTGCCGCAGATAGCTCCAGACGCCCATCATCACGCGCTTGGCGTGGCCGGGATAGGCCTTCTTCATGGAGACCACGGCGATCCGATAGGAACATCCCTCCGGCGGCAGCCAGAAGTCGACAATCTCCGGGAACTGCTGGCGCAGCAGGGGGATGAAGACCTCGTTCAGAGCCTCGCCCAGCACGCTGGGCTCATCTGGCGGGCGGCCGGTGAAGGTGGTCAGATAGATCGGGTCGCGGCGCATGGTGATGGCGCTGACCTGGAAGACCGGGAACTTCTCCACCGAATTGTAGTAGCCGGTGTGGTCGCCATAGGGGCCTTCGTCGGCGTACTCGTCCAGCAGGACATGGCCCTCGATGACGATCTCGGCCTCGGCGGGCACCATCAGCGGCACGGTCTTGGCGGCCACCAGCTCGGCCTTGGCGCCGCGCATCAGGCCGGCGAACTGGTATTCCGACAGGGTCTCAGGCACCGGCGTCACCGCAGCCAGTATGGTGCCGGGATCGGCGCCCAGGACCGCGCAGGCGGGCAGGGCGGTGGGCTTGCCCGCCGCCTTCCAGCGCCGGTGATGCTGGGCCCCGCCCCGGTGGGCCAGCCAGCGCATGATGGTGCGGTCCTTGCCCAGCACCTGCATGCGGTAGATGCCGAGATTGTAGTCGTCCTCCCGCTCGGCAGACGGCCCCTTGGTCACCACCAGCGGCCAGGTGATCAGGGGGGCGGGCTCGCCTGGCCAACAGGTCTGGATGGGCAGCTTCGTCAGGTCGATCTGGTCGCCGGTCCAGACGATCTCCTGCACCGGCGCCTTCTTCACCGTGGCCGGCCGCATGGCCATCACGGTCTTGGCCAGGGGCAGCATGTCCAGGGCGTCCTTCAACCCCCTGGGCGGCTCAGGCGCCCGCAGGAAGGCCAGCAGCTCGCCCACCTCGCGCAGGTCGGCCGCCGTTGTCCGCTCGCGCCCCTCCAGCGTGACGCCCATGGCCACCCGCTTGACCGTGCCAAACAGGTTGACCAGGCAGGGCATGGGCGAGCGCTCACCATCGGCGCGGATGACGTTCTCAAACAGGACCGCCGGGCCGCCCTGGCGCAGCAGGCGACGGTGGATCTCGGTCATCTCCAGGACGGTGGAGACCGGCTCGGTCACCCGCACCAGCTCGCCGGCGGCTTCCAGCTTGGCGATGAATTCCCGCAGCGACCGATAGGCCATGAGCCCTCCTGGGTGTTCTCAGGCCCAGGACTTAGGGCGGCGCAGGCCCGGTGTCACCCTTTGCGCCGGGCGGGCTTGCCGCTAGATTTCGCGCCCATGAAGCGCCTTGACCTCGATGACCTGCCCCCCAAGATCGCCCAGCTGTTGTCCGGCCTTGCCGAGGGCGAAGAACTGATCCTCGTCCAGGGCGGCGCGGTGGCCGCTCGACTGCACGGAGGGGCTGCCCCTGAGCCGGCGGCCGAGGACGAGCCCGAGCCCTACAATAACCAGAAGGCCGCCGAGATTTTTGAGCAGTTCCGTTCGGCGATCGAAGACGAGTTCTGAGGCTTCAGGCGCGCCGAAGGCGTCCGAAAGAGGGGACACGAAGGACACAAAGGGGAAGCCAAGGACACGAAGATGTCGCCGCTTTCTCCTTTGTGCTCTTTGCGACCCTTTGTGTCCTTCGTGTCCCTTCTTTTCCGGCGCTGCGCGCCCAGGGGCAGAGAGCCCGGGCCTTCCCCTGGCCCCATTTGCTCGCCATCTTCCTGAAGTGACCCAACGGAATCCGGGCGGCCGTCAGAGTCGTCGCCGTGGGTCAGTCATTAGGGAGACGACCATGTTCAAGCTTGTGTCCGCCGCGCTCGCCGCGGCGGTTCTTGCGACTCCGGCCCTGGCCGAACCGGCCAAGACGGGGTCCGCCACCGTCATTGTCGCCAATCTCAACCCGGCCAACGCCGATGACGCCAAGCGTCTGGAACGCCGGGTGGAGCGGGCCGCCTTCACCGCCTGTGGCGGCCACGAAGGCAGCGTGCGGATGCTCAAACAGACGGTGACCCGGTCTGACTGTTATCAGGAGACCCTGGCTGAGGCCCGGATCGCCGTCGGCATGAACCGGCAGTACGCCGCCCGTTAGGGCGTCTGCGCCGCGTCATAGGCCTTGACCATCGCCTTGGTGGCCAGCTTGCGCCAGCGGCGCGCCAACAGACTGTGCAGCGAACCCGGATCGAGGGTCTCGATCCGGGCGAGCACGGTCGGATAGGTCTGATAGTGCGCCGTCAGGTGAAAGGTGGCGGGTTCCGCCGCCATCAGCATCTCGCGCTCATCGAAGCCGACATCGCTCAGGACCAGGCTCGCATCCTCAGCCCGCAGGCGAGTGAAGAACTTGCCACGCACCTTGAACGACGGATAGCCGTAGGACGTCCCGTCCTCTGCGCCGGGGAAGGCCAGGATGATGGCGCGCGCCTCGGCTTCGGTCATGGGGACCTCCCTGCTCAGTAGGCCAATGCCACCCCGTCCTTGCGCATCTCGGTGGCAGCAGCATAGCGACCGGGCCAGCGCTCGATGGCCTGGTAGCCGCCGAAGCTGCCGTCGCTCTCGCCAATCTTCCAGCCCAGATCGACCAGGGCCTTGCGGGTGGCGGCCGGCACGCCGCTTTCCAGATGCAGCAGACCGGTTCCCGGCGTGACCTCGCCGGTGGGCTCAGAGCCGCCGCCGTGACGCCAGCGGGGGCTGTCGCCGGCCTCCTGCAGCGAGAGGTCGAAGTCGACCATGTTGGAGATGATCTGGGCCTGGCCCTGGGGCTGCATATCGCCGCCCATGACGCCGAAGGACAGCCACGGCGCCCCGTCCTTCACCGCAAAGCCCGGGATGATGGTCTGGAAGGGCCGCTTGGCTGGCGCATAGACATTGGGGTGGCCGTCGGTCAGGGCGAACATCTCGCCGCGGTTCTGCAGCATGAAGCCCAGGCCGTCGGGCGCCAGGCCAGACCCCATGCCGCGATAGTTGGACTGGATGATCGAAACCATCATCCCGTCCTTGTCGGCGGTGGTGAAATAGGTGGTGTCGCCCCGGGTCGGCGCCTGGCCGGCATAGACCGTCGGCAGGATCGAATCCGGGCGGATCAGACGGGCGCGTTCGGCGGCGTAATCCTTGGAGATCAGCCAGTCAGCCGGCGCGTCATAGAAGGACGGATCGGCGTAGTAGCGGGCGCGGTCCTCGAAGGCCAGCCGCTTGGCCTCGACCCCATGGTGGATGGCGGCCGCCGACTGGAAGCCCATGCCGCGGAGATCGAACCGCTCCATGATGTTGAGCTGCTGCAGGGTCGCCAGGCCCTGGCTGTTGGGGCCGAGACTGTAGACGTCCACCCCGCGATAATTGCTGGAATAGGCCTTGGTCCATTCCGCCCGGTGGGCGGCGAGGTCCGCCTTGGTCATCCAGCCGCCGATCCGCTGGAAATAGCGCTCAATGGTTTCGGCGATCTCGCCCTCGTAGAAGGCCTCGCGGCCCCCCTCGGCGATCAGGCTGTAGGTGCGGGCCAGCGCCGGGTTCTTGAAGATCTCGCCTTCGCGGGGCGTGCGCCCCTCCGGCGCCCAGACGGATTTGAAGTTGTCGACCTCCTCGATCCCGAGCGTCCCGCCGGTGAAGTTGGCGTAGCTGCGCTGCAGGTAGTAGGCGACGTTCTGGCTGATGGCCGCGCCCTCGCTGGCGTGGGCGATGGCCGGCGCAAACAGATCCTTCCAGGGCAGCTTGCCGTAGCGCCCGTGCAGGGCCGACCAGGCGTCCACCGTTCCGGGCACGCTGACCGAGATGGCGCCGTGCGAGGGGATCAGGCCGTTCTTGGCGCGGGTGCGCACCGTCTCCAGGGACAGGCCCCGGGGGCTGCGACCCGAGCCGTTCAGGCCCACGACCTGCTTGGTCTTCGGATCCCACAGCATGACGAAACAGTCGCCGCCGATGCCACAGGCGATGGGCTCGGCATAGCCCAGCACCGCATTGGCGGCGATGGCGGCGTCCACCGCCGAGCCCCCGGCCCGCAGAATGTCGATGGCCGCCAGGGTCGCCAGAGGATGCGCCGTGGCCGCCGCCCCGTGGGTCCCCCAGGCCGCGCTGCGGCTGGCGAAGGTCGCCCCGTCGATCCGGTCGCCCGGGCCTACGTCGGGCCGGTTGCGGTTGGGCGTCGCCTCCCGGCTCTGCCCAGCCGCCCCGCTGGCGAAGAGCGCACCGGGCAAGGCGGCGGGCAGGGCGGCCAGGAAGGTGCGGCGACGCATGGGCGGGCTCCAGATCAGATGTAACTGCGGCGTCACTATAGGCGCGACAGCCGTCGCCAAGGCTAGTCCCGGACCTGGATATTTAGCGCCGACAGGGCGTCGGCGATCGGAATGAAAAGGTTGATGCCGGTGGGCGTGCGGCCCGGCTGGAAGCTCGCCACGGTGATGGCGATCACCTGGCCGCGGCTGTTCACCAGCGGGCCGCCGCTATTGCCGGGGTTCACTGTCACGTCGCTCTGAATGAACCTAAGGCCGTCCGTTACGCGGGTGGCCGAGACAATGCCCCGCGTGATCGTCCCCTCAAACGCCTCATCCAGCGGCGTGCCGACCGCATAGACGTCTTCTCCTGCTTGTGGCGGGCTCTGTTCCAGGCGTAGGGGCGCGCGGCCTTCGGGCGGGGCGATCTTGATCAGCGCCACGTCACGACGAGGATCGCTGCGGACGACCTCGCCCAGGGCCTCGGTCCCGTCGGTCCAGCGAACCTTCACGTATTTTGAGCGCCCGACGACGTGGGCGTTCGTCAGAATTTCGCCGTTCGAGGACACCAGGAACCCGCTGCCATGGCCGGCGTCAGAGAGGACCGAGACCGCCGACTGGGCGGCGGCGGCAGGGGGCCTCGGCTGCACGCCGGACGCGGTAAGCCGTAACGGCGGCCATTGCTGAGCGACTGAATGCGGCGTTCCGGGATCCGTGAGGACCTGCTGACGGAAATCGTCATCTGCCAGCAAGGCAAGGGCATTCTCGCGAAACGCGCCATGCAGCAACCTGTCGATTCCGTCCTCGTACCCTAGGTGGAGTCTGAACCCGGCCCGCGTTTTGACGCGGGAAACCAGTCGGCGCTGCAGCGGGTCGTAAATCTGCCACTCGATGGCCAGGATCATCTCGCCTCGGAAGCTATAGGCTCGGTCGGCTGGTTCCAAAACGCAAAGACGCGTCTCGACATTATCGACGGCGGCTCCGAGCAGAAGGCTATCCGCAGGCCGTGAGGCCTCGAAAAGGTTGTCGCCCTCTATGGGAAGACCCAGGCGCGCGGCCTCCTCGTTTAGGATGGCCGAGAATCGAGACAGGTCCCAATCCTGCTCTTCCGCTTTCCAGTAGAGCGATCTAGGCGCCACGTCGCAGAAGAGCCAAGTTCCGCTCGTGCCCCAGACTTGCCCATCGCGCAGGCGAAAAACCAACCGGTCGAGTTTTAACAGGCGCGCGCCGCCAGCGTTTTCGATTGGCGCAGGCACGATGGAGGGCGGCAGCGGCAAGGGCGCTGCAATGACGTCGCCAACCCAAATGGCGCCCAGCAGCACAGAAGCCCAGGCCAGCCGCAATCCCAACCTCATGACGCCCCTCCAGTTCCCCCTCTGTTCTAGGAGGAGACGTCTAGCCCGGCAAGCTCCACACCGCCGTCTTCTTGACCTCCTGGTCCTCGAGCTCTCGCGTCGTTGCGACCTGGTATTCGGCGAGTTTGACCAGGCCTTCGCGGGGGAAGTAGCTGCGGCCGGGGTCGCCGATCAGGACCTTGGCGCCGGCGGCCTTGGCCTCTCCCAGCCAGGCCATGACCCGGGCGGCCAGGGGCTTTTCGTAACAGATATCGCCGGCCAGGATCACGTCGGCTGCCGGCGGCGGGGCGTCCAGCAGATCGCCGCTGGTGAAGTCGCAGGCCACGCCGTTGGCGGGCGCGTTCAGGGCCAGAGCCGCGCCGCAATAGGCGTCGATGTCGGCGGCTAGCACATGGGCTGCGCCAGCCCTGGCTGCGGCGATGGCGACGATGCCTGAGCCCGAGGCGAAGTCGATCACCGACTTTCCGGCCACGATGTCGGGATTGTCGAGGATGTAGCGGGCCAGGGCCTGACCGCCGGCCCAGGCGAAGGCCCAGAAGGGCGGCGGCAGGCCGATCTCCTCCAGCGCCTCTTCGGTCATCTTCCAGATCGGCGTGATCTCGTCAGCCAGATGCAGGACGAGTTCGGGGGTGTGCGGCGGCGCCTGCTGGCGGGTATTGGCCAGGATGAAGGCGCGGCGGCCCTCGGGGGTCTGCTCGATCACGCCGCTCTCCTGCACCTTGCGTCCATGGCGAGTGACGAAGAACAGCCGTCCAGGCAAGGAGAATGATCAGGCCGGCTCCAGCGTCGCCGGCGGCCGCTTGGAGGCGGCCATGCGCAGCACCTCCAGATAGCCGCCGCGGATCTCCATCTGCGGCCCCAGCCCCTTGGCCAGCAACAGGCGGTGGGCCCGGGGCAGGTTGTAGCAGGGCAGGTGCATGAAGATGTGGTGCTCGCAGTGATAGTTCACCCAGTAGGGCGCGATCAGGGCGCGCTCCACCGGGCCGGCATAGGTGGTGCGGGCGCAGCGGAAGGGGTCGCGCTCGTCCCTGGCCACACAGGCGTGCTCGGCGATGTTGCGCAGGCGGGTGATCATCTGCATCCAGGTGGCCTGGGGCAGGAGCCACAGGACGAACCAGGCCCACCACAGGCCGAACGGGGCGGTGAGCGCGATGGTCACAGCCGCGCCGATCAACAGGCGGCGCTTGCGCACGATCTCGGCCTTGAGGATCGGCCCGAGGGGCTCACCGGCCTTACGGGCGGCCAGCTGGCTGCGCACAAGACCGAAGCGCTGTTTGAACCAGGTCTGGCCCGTCAGGTCGCGGACGATCTTGCGGCGCAGGGAGACGGGCGTGATCGGGAAGGGGGCCGAGAGGACGAGGTCGGGGTCCTCCGCCTGCTGGACGAACTTGTGGTGGGTCAGGTGATAGGGGCGGTAGCGATGCAGGCCGCCGCCGGTCAGCCAGTCACCGGCCCAGTCATTGATCTTGAGGTTCCTGTGCAGGGCCCCGTGGGCGGCGTCGTGCATCAGGACGGCCAGGCCCAGCTGCCGGCCGCCGATGATCATGATGGCCAGCGGCAGGGTCAGGGGCCAGATCACGGCCATGGCGCCTGCGGCCAGGATTACGCCCCAGGCGTGGGCGATCAAGGCCAGGCCCTTCCAGCTCGAACGATTGGACAGGCTCGCCCATTCCTGGGCGCTGAACAGGCTCTTGGGATCTATACGCGGGGCGACGGCCATGAGCGCAGTTTGCCATGGTTTTTGACGCCCCGGTAGAATGACGCTGCGTCAGGCGTTCTCCGCCCCGGCGGCCAGGCGCCGCAGGACCTGCTCGCTGGCGGCGTCGGCGGGGTAGAAGAACTCGATCCGCAGGTCATCGGCCGCCGTATCGGCCGGGGCGCCGAACCGCGCCACCGTGGAGACGAGGTCCAGCCGCAAGCCGGCCGCACGGATCTGCAGGATCAGGGCGGCGGCGGGGGCGGCGTGGACGCGCTCGGCCTCCGGGGCGGCGGACTTCAGCGCCGCAATCGTCGCGTCCAGCTCGGCGCGCATTGGCCCTGGCGGCGCGCGCCAGGCCTCGGCCTCGGCGAGGGCCTGGAAGTGGACGATCAACTGCGCCCAGTTGGCGACGGCGGCGCGGAAGGTCTGACTTTCGCAGGCGGCACGGATCAGGCTGACCTGGGGATTGAGCCCGTCCTCGCCGATCAAGGCGCCGAACAGGGTTTGGCCCGGTCCATTGGCCGCCAGCGGCCGCCAGGCGCGGTCGACGGCGAAGGCGGGAAACGGTTCGTGCGCGGCCAGCGCCAACTGGGTCACCCGTCGCACCATGGCCGCCCCCTCGTCGGTGAAAGCGCTCTCGCCATGGGCCGGGGCGAAGCCGGCGGCCAGGAGCAGGGCGTTCACATCCTGAAGAGCCAGGTCCAGCGCCTGGGCCAGACGACCGACCATCTCCCGTGAGGGGCGCGTGCGGCCCGTTTCCAGGAAGGAAATGTGGCGTTGGGACACCTCGGCCGACAATGCCAGGCCCAGCTGCGAGAGGCCGCGCTGCTGGCGCAGGCGCGAGAGCATGGCTGGAAATTCGCCGACGGGGCGTAGGGCGGTGACAGCCATGCGGTCTCCAGACGGTGGCGGTTGGGGCCGCCCCATCCTGGCCGAGCTTCAGACCCCCCTCAATGACCTGTCAGGTCATCGCCCCTCAGAACAGGCCCTGCGGACCACCCCAGGCGCCGGCCATGAGCGCCAGGAAGAGGGCCAGCCCGGCGAGGCTGTTGGACTTGAACAGGGCCAGGGCGCCGGCGGGATCCTCCAGCCGCACCTGGGCCGCCTGGCGCGACAGATGCAGGCCAAACAGAGCCACAGGCGGCAGGAAGAGGGGCCCAAGCCCCCCGACCCAGGCCGCGGCCAGGGCGAGCACGAAGGCGATGACATAGAAGCCGAGCACCGCCTTGGGCGTCGCCTCGCCCAGCCGCCGAACCGAGGACTTCACCCCGGCCAGCGCGTCGTCCTCAAGGTCCTGGATCGCGTAGATGGTGTCATAGCCCAACGTCCAGAAGATGCCGGCGGCGTAGAGCAGCAGGGCGGGCCACTGCAGGCCGCCGGTGACCGCGGCGAAGCCCAGCAGCGCGCCCCAGTTGAAGGTCAGGCCAAGCCAGGCCTGCGGCCACCAGGTGACCCGCTTCATGAACGGATAGGCCGCCACCAGGGCCAGGGAGCCGACGCCGAGCGCGATGGCGAAGGGCGGCATGGCGAGCAGGATGGCCAGCGAGATGAGGCAGCAGCCGATAACGAAGGCCCAGGCCTGCCGCACGGTGATCTGGCCCGATGGGATGGGACGTCCGGCGGTGCGCGAGACCTTGGCGTCGAAATCCCGGTCGACGATGTCGTTATAGGCGCAGCCGGCCGCCCGCATCAGGGCCGCGCCGACGAGGAAGGCGATCAGCCAGCGCCAGTCAGGCAGCTCCCCCTCCATGGCGCCGGCCAGGGCGATTCCCTGCCAGCCGGGCAGCATCAGCAGCCAGATTCCCGTGGGTCGGTCAAAACGGCCAAGCTTGAGCCATGGGCGCAGGGCGGGCGGCGCGTGGCGGTCCACCCAGTTGGCGGGGGCCGCATCAGGCAAGGGGGCGATCATGCCCCTCCTCCTACCAGATCGTGTCTTCGGCGCCTCAGTGAAAGCGGTTGGCAAACCGATGTTCAACGCGCGGTTGACTGCGATTCCCGCCCCGCCTAGCTTTCGGCCGTCCACCACCCGCGACCAGACAGGAGGGTTCGCATGACAATGCATCTTGCACCGAACCCCCACCGCTGCGTCGCCGCGACCCGAACCTAGCTCAGAGCCCCGCTCGAGCGGATCTTCCCGGGCCGGCGCCTCTCCAGGCTCCCGACCCTCAGGAATTTCCCCGTGTTCGTCCGCACCCGCCGGGACGTCTGCTCCCGGCCCTCTCCGCATTCCGCCCCTTGCCGCGCCCCGTTCGCGCGCCTGCGGTCCTGCGCCCTTTCCGCCGGTCTTATGACCCGCGGCCCAGATGTTTGGCCTCTCCGATGACCAGCGAAATCTTCGACGAAGACGAAGGCGTCACCCGACCCCGCCCCTTGGGCAACATGGCCGTGATCGGCTTCATGTGGCGCCAATGGATGGTGGACAAGCCGCGCTTCTTCACCGCCGCCTCCCTGTTTCTGGTGGGCACGGCCTGTGACCTGTCCATCCCCTGGGCGGCCGGCGCCCTGGTGGACGCCGTGTCCTCGCCTGAGCGCCTGACAGAGGCCGCCTGGACCGCCTGGGCGTTCCTGACCGGCCTCTATGTGGTCTATTACGGCGTCCGCACCACGGGCTTCCGCATCCTGAACGGCTTCTACGCCCGGATCATGGAGCGGATCGTCACCCAGGGCTTCGAGCGGGTGCAGTCCTTCTCGGCCGACTGGCATGGCTCCAACTATGCCGGCGCCACGGTGCGCAAGGTCTCCCGGGCCATGTGGGGCTATGACAGCGCCTCAGACGCCCTGCTGCTGATGCTCATGCCGACCCTGATCGTGCTTGGGGGGCTGGCGGTCTCGATGACCGTGCGCTGGCCGTTGGCGGGGCTGTTCACCGCTACCGTCGTGATCATTTTCGCGATCTACAACGTGCTGGCGGCCACCTATTACGTCCGACCGGTCAATCTCGTGTCCAACGCCCTGGACTCCCAGATCGGCGCCTCGCTCGCCGACGCCATCGGCGCCAACCCGACGGTCAAGGCCTTCGGGGCGGAGGCCCGGGAAGGCCAGCGGTTCGCCGGCACGGTGGCCCAATGGCGGATCGCGGTGATCCGCACCTGGAACCGGTTCAACCTGGTGGGCCTGGGGCAGAACGTTCTGCTGGTCATCCTGCAGGGGGGGCTGACGGGACTGATCCTGTGGGCCTGGACGCAAGGGGAGGCCACCGCGGGCGACGTCGCCTTCGCTATCACCTCCTTCATGCTGATGGCCGGCTATATGCGGAATTTCAGCGAGATCACCCGCATGCTGCAGAAGGGCCTCGACGACCTGCTGGACGTGGCCGTCTACATGCGCACCGATCCGCAGCTGGCCGACAAGCCCGGCGCGCCGCCCTTCCAGGGTCTGGAGGGCGCTGTGACCTTCGACCGGGTGAGCTTCGGTTATGCCGGCCAGGGGGAGCGGCTCTATCAGGATTTCAGCCTGGCCATCGCGCCCGGCGAACGGATCGCCCTGGTCGGCCCCACGGGCTCGGGGAAGTCGACCTTCGTCAAGCTGCTACAGCGGCTGCACGACCTGGACGGCGGCCGGATCCTGATCGATGGGCAGGACATCGCCCATGTGACGCAAGGGTCCCTGCGCCGGGCCATCGCCGTGGTGCCGCAGGATCCGTCGCTGTTCCACCGCAGCATCGGCGAGAACATCGCCTATGCGCGGCCGGACGCCAGCCCCGATGAGGTGGTCCTGGCCGCCCGCCGGGCGAGGGCCCACGACTTCATCGCCCGCCTGCCGCAGGGGTACGAAACCCTGGTGGGCGAGCGCGGCGTCAAGCTGTCGGGCGGCGAGCGGCAGCGGGTGGCCATCGCCCGCGCCTTCCTGGCCGACGCCCCGATCCTGGTTCTGGACGAGGCCACCTCGTCCCTGGACGTGGAGACCGAGCGTCAGGTCCAGGCCGCCACCGAGGAGCTGATGTCCGGCCGCACCACCATCGTCATCGCCCACCGGCTGTCGACGATCCGCAGCGCCGACCGCATCCTGGTCTTTGACCGGGGCCGCATCATCGAGGAGGGCCGCCACGGAGAGCTGCTCGCCCGCGGCGGCGCCTATGCCCGCCTGCACGCCGTCTCCGAAGCCGCCGAATGACCGCCAGATCGAGAAGACCATGACTGAACACTATGACGACACCGACGACCTGGCCGAGCGGACCCTCTCCAACCGCCAGGTCCTGGGATTCATCGGCGCCTTCTGGCTGCGGCGGCCGGTCCTGTTCTGGACCTCGGTCGTCCTGACCCTGGTGGCCATCGGCTTCGACCTCGCCCTGCCCTGGGCGGCGGGCCGGCTGATGGACATCGTGGCCGCCGGCCCCGACCAGGCCGACCTCGCCTGGCGGGCCTGGGCGATCTTCATCGGGGTCTTCTTCGCCTTCACCGTGGTGCGCAACATCGCCTTCCGGTTCTGGAATCCGATGGCCGCGGCCAACATGAAGGACATGACCGACGAAGGCTTCCAGCGGGTCCAGTCCTATTCCTCTGACTGGCACGCCAACACCTTTGCAGGGTCCACAGTGCGGCGGCTCAGCCGCGGCATGTGGGGCTATGACATGGTGTCGGACGCGGTGATCCTGTGGCTGGGTCCGGCGCTGATCGTGCTGATCGGCCTGTCGGTGATGATGATCGCCCGCTGGCCGATGGTGGGGATCTTCTCCCTGGCGGTGGTGATCCTCTATCTGGTCTCCAACCTCTGGCTGACCACGGTCTATGTGCGGCCAGCCAACCTGAAGTCCGTAGCCCTGGACTCACGGATCGGCGGGGCGCTCTCGGACTCCATCGGTTCCAACCCGACGGTGAAGGCCTTCGGCGCCGAGGCCCGCGAAGAAGCCCGCATCGGCGGGGTCACCAGCCTGTGGCGGCGTCTGACCCTGATCACCTGGACCCGGTTCATCAATGTCTGGCTGTGGCACAACCTGCTGCTGGTGGGCCTGCAGGCGGGGCTGACCGGCCTGCTGCTGCGGCTGTGGGCGCAAGGGGCGGCCACAGCCGGCGACGTGGTCTTCGCCATCACCGCCTTCATGTTGATGAGCGGCTATCTGCGAAATGTGGGCGAGAATATCCGCATGATGCAGAAGGGCCTCGACGACGTGGAGGATGTGGCCCGCTACGCCGTCACCGAGCCCGAGGTGGCCGACGCCCCCGACGCCGCCATCTTCCGCGGCGAGCGGGGGGAGATCGCCTTCGACCGGGTGACCTTTGGCTACAAGGCCGCCGCCGGGCCGCTTTATGAGAATTTCACCCTGATCGTGGCGCCAGGCGAAAAGGTCGCCCTGGTGGGCGCGACGGGGGCGGGCAAGTCGACCTTCGTCAAGCTGCTGCAGCGGCTCTACGACGTGCAGTCGGGCCGCATCCTGATCGATGGCCAGGACATCTCCAAGGTGAGCCAGGCCTCGCTTCGGCGGTCCATCGCGCTGGTGCCCCAGGACCCGGCCCTCTTCCACCGCACGATCGCCGAGAACATCGCCTATGCGCGGCCCGACGCCCGTCCGGAGGAGGTGGCCGCGGCCGCGCGACGCGCCCGGGCGCATGACTTCATCATGCGCCTGCCCAAGGGCTACGAGACCCTGGTGGGCGAGCGCGGGGTGAAGCTGTCCGGCGGCGAGCGCCAGCGGGTGGCCCTGGCGCGGGCCTTCCTGGCCGATGCGCCGATCCTGGTCCTGGACGAGGCCACCTCGTCCCTGGACGTGGAGACCGAGCGGGACGTGCAGTCCGCCATGGAGGAGCTGATGGCCGGGCGCACGACCATCGTCATCGCCCACCGGCTGTCGACCATCCGCGGCGCCGACCGGATCCTGGTCTTTGAGGGCGGCCGGGTGGTGGAGGAGGGGCGCCACGCCGAACTGGTGGCCAAGGGCGGCGCCTATGCCCGGCTGCATGCGGTCACAGAGGGAGTCGGCTAGGTTGGGCGTGACGAAGAGTGACGAATAGGCGAGGGTCAACCCAGCTCGAAGCGGGCTCTGGCTGATCGGGGCGACCATTGAACTATGCCGAAAATGTCGTGCGGTGGTTGCGGGAGCGGCTGGATCGCGGACCGCCCCTGGCTGAACCCAAGGAGCTCAACCTTGCCCTGCGCGTCCTGGCGCTCTGGCGCGCCTCGCTGATCGTCGACGCCTTCGTGGCGCGGCATGGGCGCAAGGTGCTGCAGGGTCCGTTCGCAGGTATGGCCTATGTGCAGGGCGCGACCGAGGGCGCCCTGGCGCCCCGGCTGCTCGGGACCTATGAGGCGGAGCTTCATCCCTATCTCCTGGCCCTGGTCGCCGAGGGCCTGGACTGCGTGATCGATGTGGGTTGCGCTGAGGGCTACTACGCCGTCGGCATGGCGCTCCTGGCTCCGGGGGCAAAAATCCACGCCTTCGACACTTCGCCAGAGGCCAGGGCCGCCTGCGCCCAGATGGCGGAGCTGAACGGCGTCAGCGACCGGGTGACGATCGGCGAAACGGTGAAGCCCGAGGACTTCGAGGCCTTCGCCGGCCCTGGCCGGCTCGTGCTGATGGATGTCGAAGGCGCCGAGGACGACCTGCTTCGCCCGGATATCAGCCCGGCGCTGGCCCACATGCACATCATCGTCGAGGCGCATGAAGTCTATCGGCCCGGGGTGGCGGCCCGTCTCGCCGAACGGTTCGCAGCGACTCACCATGTCACCGAACTTCCGCTGGGCGGCCGGACCCTGCCCCTGCCAGACTGGCTGATGGCGTCAAACCACCTGGATCAGTTGCTGGCGGTCTGGGAATGGCGGCTTGGCCCGACGCCCTGGCTGGTCATGCGGCCGAAGTCCCTCAACCCCTGAGGGCGGCGTCCAGGGCCGGCGCAAGGTCGCCGCGGGGCTCAGCCGTCACCTCGCCCAGACCCAGCCAACCCGCCATGCGGCGGAGCTCGGCCGCCAGCCGGTCCGGTGTCGCAAGCGTGGCGTCCGGCTCGGCATGGGCGGCCATGACGCGCAGGACGCCGGCCTTGCGGTCGGCTTTCAGGTCCACACGAGCGGTGATCGCCTCGTCCTCCAGAAAGGGCAGGACGTAATAGCCATGGGTGCGCTTTTCGGCCGGCGTGTAGATTTCCAGCCTTATCCGCACGCCAAACAACCGCTCCGTGCGTTCGCGAAACCAGATCAGATTGTCGAAGGGCGACAGGAGCGCGGCAGTGGTGATCTTCCGGGGCTTGCGGGCCTTGGGGTCGAGATAGGCGATCTGACTCCATCCCTGCACCTGCACGGGAACAAGCTCACCGCCCTCCACAAGGCTTGCGATCTGGCTGCGGGTTTCGCCCGGCGACATGCGGAAATAGTCGCGCAGGTCCCGCTCGGTGGCCACGCCCTGCGCCCGCGCGGCGATGCGCAGCAGTTCCCGTTGAGCGGTGTCGCGGGACGGGGTCGGCGCCCCATGAATGTCGGCCGGCAGGACCTCCTGGGGCAGGCCATAGACCCGCTCGAAGGTCGCCCGCCGGGTGGCCGTGGTCAGGCGGCCGGTCCAGAACAGGCATTCGGCCGCCCGCTTGGCCTCGCTCCAGCCCCACCAGCCCCCTGCCCCTTTGACGCCGAGCTCCAGCTCCGAGGCTGAGAGGGGGCCGCGGGCGGCGATGGCCTCAATGGCCCGGTCCATCAGGGCGGGGTGTTCGCGCAGAAACCGGGCCACGCCCTTCCAGACGCCGACGCCCTCGCGGGCGTCTTCCATCCGCCAGCGCAGCAAGGGTTGGGTCGCCAGGGGCAGGAGCGAAGCCTCGTGGGCCCAGTACTCAAAAAACCAGGGGCGCCGCCCCCAGGCCAGGCTCTCCAGGGCGTCGCGAGGATAGGCGCCCAGCCGGGAGAAGAAGGGCAGATAGTGGGTGCGCGAGACCACATTCACCGAGTCGATCTGGACCACCCCCAGGCGGTCCATGGTCTCAATCAGGTGGCGGCGGACCGGCTTAGCCGGGCGACTTCGCCCAAACCCCTGAGCCGCCAGGGCGATGCGGCGCGCCTGGGCCGCGCTGAGCCGTTCGAGCGCGCGTTCGGGGAAAATGGAGCCTGGTCTGGGGGGCAAGGCGCACCAACTCAGGAATCTAGTGGCGCCTGGCCGGGAGGCCCAGGCACGATGGTCTCTGACTCAGCGATCACGCCAGTCGGCCCAATCCTCGGGCTTGGCGGAGGGGACTGCCGCCTCGACCTCGCAGACCAGGCCTGAGGAGAGAAACTCCATCCGCACTTCGCCGACAAATTCCGCGGCCAGACCCTGTTGGATGAGGCGCGAGCCGAAGCCTTTACGCTTGGGTGGGCTGACCGGCGGCCCGCCGGTTTCGCGCCAGACGAGGTGCAGTTTTAGCGGACTATGGTCGGTATCCAGGCGCCAGCCCAGATGAACCTGCCCTGTGTCGTTGCTTAAGGGTCCGTACTTGGCCGCATTGGTGGCGAGTTCATGGAAGGCCAGGGCCATGGCGATGGCGGTCCGTGGGGGCAGGGTCACCCTTGGGCCCTCGATTTTAAACCGATCAGCGCCATAGGGCTCGGCGGCCTGGGCGGCGATCTCCTCCAGCTCGGCGCCGGCCCATTTCGTATCGGTCAGGACGTCATGCGCCCTGGCGAGGGCGAGCAGCCGCGAGGTCAGCGCCTCGCGAACCTCATGGGGCACGCCGCCGCTTCGCAGGGTCTGGGTGGCGATCGCCTGCACAGTCGCCAGGGAGTTTTTCACCCGGTGATTCAGCTCGTGGACCATCAGGCGCAGGTGATCCTCGGCCAGCTTCCGCTCAGTGATGTCGCGGAAGAAGATGGCCAGGCCCTCCTCGACGGGATTGCCGCGCACGTCGAGCCAGGTGATCCGTCCATCGGGGAATTCGTAGCGGTTCTCAATGGCGAAGGCCGTGCGTTCAGTCATCGCCTGGCGATAGATGTGGCCGATCGACATATCGAAGGTGTCTGGCCAGACGTCCCAGTGGTTCTGGCCGATGAAAGTCTCCCGGGGGCGACCATCGACCCGAACGCCTTCGGCGTTGATTTCGAGAATGGTGAAATCGTGCGCCAGCAGCAGGAAGCCATCGGTCATACCCGCCAGGACACTGTGCGCGCGATCGCGCTCGGCCTTGAGGGCGGCCTCAGCGCGCACCTGCTCGGTGACTTCCAGGACAAACGCAATCACACCGGCGGGACGACCGGCCTCGTCGAACACGGGCGAGTAGTCCAGGTTCATCACCACGGACTCGGGCAGGCCGTTTCGGTAGAGCACCAGCTCCTGATTCTTGTAGGACAGGGAGCCTCCCGCCAGGCCGACCTGCATCACATGGCGGTTGAAGTCGGCCACTTCAGGCCACCCCTCCAGCACATTGCTGCCCAGCAGCCTGGGATGGCGGCCGCCCGCAAATACCGAATAGGCGTCATTGTAGAGCATGACGCCCTTCGGCCCCCACAGCATGACGATCGGGGTCGGCGAGTGCAGGAGCATGCCCAGGGCGCTCAACAGGGTCTGAGGCCAGTCACGGACGGGGCCAATTGGACTGTCGGTCCAGTCCATCTCCGCGATCAGGGCGCCGGTCTCGCCACCAGCCCGCAGGAAATCGATCCGATCAACAGTGTGGCCGGACCCTACGGGCTCGGGCGTGCTCCCACTTGATGATGACACGAAAGCGAGGCTCCACGCCGACGGACTTTCCGATCAATCTAGCCGTGTCTTCAGCAGAATATCCAACAAAATGGATCAGTCACACAGTCGTCCGTCCGTTGTCGCGGCAATCTCGAATCGAAACAGCACGTCCGGATCCGGCGCTTCGACATCCTTGGCGACGGCCGGTGGGGCCAGAGTGTTTACGAGGTGGCGGATAACATTGAGCCGCGCGGCCTTTTTCTGATCGGCCTTGACGCAGACCCAGGGGGCGAGGGCGGTGTCGGTGCGCCGGAGCATCTCGTCGCGGGCGGCGGAATAGTCGTCCCACTTGGGCTGGGCGAAGGCGTCCAACGGACTGGTCTTCATGACTTTCAGCGGATCATTTTCCCGCTCGGCCAGACGTTCGGCCTGTTCCGACTTGGAGACGTCCATCCAGAATTTGACCAGTCGGATTCCCGAACCGACCAGCATCTCTTCGAACAGTGGGGCCTCTCGCAGGAAGTCCTCCTGCTCGGCGGGGGTGGAGAAAGCCATGACCTTCTCGACCCCGGCCCGGTTGTACCAGGAGCGGTTGAAGATCACGAACTGGCCGCCAGCCGGCAGGTGGCTGACATAGCGCTGGAAGTACCACTGGGTGCGCTCGATGTCGGAGGGCTTGGACAGGGCTACGACCCGGGTGGCGCGGACCGACATGTGCTCAGTGACCCGACGGATGGTCCCGTCCTTGCCCGCGGCGTCCCGGCCCTCGAATATGACCAGCACCTTTTCCCCTTCAGCCAGGGCGCGTTGCTGCATCTTGACCAGGGCCAGTTGCAGACGGGGCAGGGCCTCGTCATAGGATTCGTCGTCTCTGGAGGTCTTGCTCATGGGAAACCTTACGCCGGTGGGCCACCTTGGCGCCACGGTCTATGCGGCTCGTCGATCCGCCCGCTAGAAAGCCCCATGATCCGTCTGTTCGTCACCCATGATCTCACACCGGGCGCCCGGCTCGGCCTGAACCCGGACCAAAGCCGCTATGTCGTCGCCGTCATGCGCCGGGCGTCCGGCGATCCCCTGCTGGTGTTCAACGGCCGGGACGGAGAATGGCGCGCGGTGGTGGCCGAGAGCGGCAAGCGTGGCGCGGTGCTTCAGGTCGAGGCCCGGACGAAGCCTCAGGTCCAGGGGCCCGACCTCGACCTTATCGTCGCCACCGTCAAGCGGGCGCGGCTGGAGACCATCATCGAGAAGGCCTGCGAGCTTGGCGCGGGCCGGGTGCGCCTGGTCGTCACCGAACGGACCAATCCTGATCACATCCGTCTGCCGCGCCTGAACGCCATCGCGGTGGAGGCCGCCGAACAGACCGGACGGATCGACCTGCCAGAGATCACGGAACCGACCCGCCTGGGCGCCGTGCTGGACACCTGGGAGGCCGACCGCAGGCTGTTGTTCTGCGATGAGGCAGGCGACGCCCCGCCGGTTCTGGACGCCCTGCGCGGACAGCCGACGGGGCCGTGGGCCGTGCTGATCGGGCCGGAGGGCGGTTTTTCTCCGGCTGAGCGCGCCCGGCTGCGTGGCATGGCCCAGGCCGTGCCTGCAACGCTCGGCCCCCGGATCCTGCGGGCCGACACCGCAGCCATCAGCGCGCTGACCCTGTGGCAAAGCGTCTGCGGGGACTGGCGCGAAGACGCCGCCTCTGATTGAGGGGCCATTGCGCTTCGCCATCGTTGCGCCCACTTCAGCGAACGGCGTAAAGAACGCCGCCGCTATCGGGCCTCGGCCGTGGCGAGAATATTGGCGGGCTGGGGAGAGAGTCATGGCCGACGTCATTTGCGACGAGCGTCGCTTGGTGTTCGAGGATCTCGTCGCCTGGTTCGCCGATGGCTCCAAGGCCAAGGCCGACTGGCGCATCGGCGCCGAGCACGAGAAGTTTCCCTTCTATCTCAAGGATCACTCACCGGTTCCCTATGAGGGGCCGAACGGCATTCATGCGCTGCTGACCGGGCTGATGCGGTTTGGCTGGCAAGGCGTGTTCGAGGGCGACACCCTCATTGGCCTGGAGCGCCGGGGCGCCAATGTCAGCCTGGAGCCCGGCGGTCAGTTCGAGCTTTCCGGCGCGCCGCTGAACGACCTGCACGAAATCTGCGACGAGACCGGCGGCCACCTGTCAGAGGTCAAGGCCGTCGCCGACGAACTGGGCCTCGGCTTCCTGGGCCTTGGCTTCACGCCCACCTGGACCCGGGATCAGATCCCGGTGATGCCCAAGGGCCGCTACAAGATCATGCGCAACTACATGCCCAAGGTCGGCGGCATGGGCCTGGACATGATGTTCCGCACCTGCACGGTGCAGGTGAACCTCGACTTCGGGTCCGAGGCCGACATGGTCAAGAAGTTCCGGACCAGCCTCGCCCTGCAGCCTGTGGCGACGGCGCTGTTCGCCAACTCGCCTTTCACCGAGGGCAAGCCCAACGGCTTCCTGTCGGCCCGGGCCAATGTCTGGACCGATGTCGACGCCGACCGAACCGGCATGCTGGACTTCGTGTTCAAGGACGGCTTCGGGTTCGAGACCTACGCCAACTATGCCCTCGACGTGCCCATGTACTTCGTCAAGCGCGAGGGCCGCTATATCGACGTGGCCGGGCGCTCCTTCCGAGAGTTCATGGAGGGCCGGTTGCCGGAGCTGCCGGGCGAGCGCCCGACCATCAAGGACTGGGCTGACCACGTCACCACCATCTTCCCTGAGGTCCGCCTCAAATATTACCTGGAGATGCGCGGCGCCGACGCCGGTCCCTGGAGCCGCCTCTGCGCCCTGCCGGCCCTGTGGACGGGCCTGCTCTATGATCAGGCGGCCCTGGATGCGGCCTGGGACGTCTGCAAGTCCTGGTCGGTGGAAGACCATGAGGGCCTGCGCGCCCAGGCGGCCAAGGTCGGTCTGAAAGCTCAGATCGGCGGCCGCACCCTGCAGGACGTGGCCAAGGACGTCCTGGTCATCGCCCGCCAGGGTCTGAAGGCCCGCAACCGTCTCAGCGGCGGCATGGTCGACGAGACCGGCTACCTCGCGGAACTGGAAGACATCGCCGAGACCGGCCTCACCCCCGCCGAGCGGATGCTCGAGCAGTATCACGGGGCCTGGGGCGGGGATCTGTCCAAGGTCTATGAGACCATGGCCTTCTGAGGCCGCCGTCTCAGCCCTTGGGCTCTTCCACATTGGTGGGCCAATGGGCCTTCTGGCTCTGGCCGCCGCCGGAATCGGTATGCTGCACCACCGCATCGACATCGGTGTGATGGTCATGGGGCGCGACATCGTCCCCGACCCCATAGACCTCGACCCGGTCGGCATAGAAGGCCACTCGCCCATCAATCTGGACGGCGCCGGGCAGGGGGTCCTCATAGGTCCAGGCGACGTTTTCCAGAACCTCGCCCTCCAGGGTGACGGTGTAGTAGGCCGCATCGCCCTTGAACGGACAATGGGTGGACCGGTCAGTCCGGGCGAAATAGCCCATTTCAATGTCGTCCCTGGGGAAGTAGGCGACCGGCGCCATGGCGCCTTCCTTCAGCATCAGGACATTGTCGCTGTCGGCGATGATGTGCCCTTGGACAGCGGCGCGCATGCGCGTGGCGGCGGGGCGGATTTCCAGGGCGTGGTTGGAGCCGGGGGTGGACATGAGATCATCTCCTCTAGACCTGGAGAGAACGCGCCAGCCCGCCCCATGGCTCCAGATGTCACCCTGACCGCGGTTCGCGGGCAAGCCTTGCTTGTCTCACGGCCAGACGCGTGATCTTCTCCCCGCTTTCCCGGGCCGCCCGGGTCGAATGAACCTCGGCGCAGGCCTGATGGCCGGCTCAACGCAGATCAAGCGGAAGTCGATTCATGAACATCGTCGTTGTGCTCGGCGTGATCATCACGCTGCTCACGGGCCTTCCCGTGTTGCTGCAGCTGTTGCGCAATCATCCAAGGGGCCTGATCGTCCTGTTCTTCGCCGAGATGTGGGAGCGGTTCTCCTACTACGGCATGCGAACCATCCTGATCTTCTACCTGACCCAGCACCTGCTGTTCGACGACAATATCGCCAATAGCCAGTACGGATCCTACACGTCGCTGGTCTATCTGTTGCCCCTGATCGGCGGCGTTCTGGCCGACCGATATCTTGGCACCCGCAAGGCCGTGGCGTTTGGCGCCCTGCTGCTGGTCGCCGGGCATCTGGCCATGGCGGTGGAGGGCGAGCCGACCCGCGAGACCCTGACCTATGCCGGCCAGTCCTACGAATTCGCCACCGAAGGCCGCATGGATGACCGCCAGGTGCGGCTCATGGTGGAGGGCGAGCCCTACGCCTTCGCCCTGAAAGAGGGTGGCGGTCTGCAGATCATCGACCTGCCCGCCACCGCGTCCCTCCCGGCGGTCCTCGCCGATGGCAGCTACCAACTGGCCAAGACGGCTGATCCGGTGGGGATCAACGTCTTCTATCTGGCATTGTCGCTGATCATCCTGGGGGTCGGCTTCCTGAAGCCGAACATCTCCACCATCGTGGGACAGCTCTATCCGCAGGGCGATCCGCGGCGGGATTCAGGCTTCACCCTCTACTATTACGGCATCAATCTTGGCGCCTTCTGGGCCTCGGTTCTTTGCGGACTGCTCGGGCAGCAGTTCGGCTGGAGCTATGGCTTTGGCCTGGCCGGGATCGGCATGGCCCTGGGCTGGGTCGTCTTCGTCCTGGGCAAGCCGCTGCTTCAGGGCAAGGGCGAGCCTCCCAATCCCGAGCTGCTGGCCAAGCCCGTGGTGGGGCCGTTGAACCGGGAATGGCTGATCTACCTCTCCACACTTCCCGCCATCGCGGCGATCTGGTGGCTTGTTCAGCGTGAGGCGGTGGTGGGCCAGGTGCTGTCCGTCGCCATTGTCGTGTCCCTGGCCATCGTCGCCTATGTGATCATTCGGGTCTGCCAGACCCGGGTCGAACGCCAGCGGATGATGCTGGCCATGGTGCTGATCTTCGGCTCCGTGGTGTTCTGGACCCTGTTTGAACAGGCCGGGACCTCTCTCAACCTGTTCGCAGCCCGCAATGTGGACCTGTCCATCACGGGTCAGGCCAGCACCTTCCTGGGCATTCCGATGGGCACCCCAGACCAGCTGGCGGCGGCGGGCATGGCCCCGGGCGCCTGGTGGAGTTGGATCGACACCCGCTTTGGCGCCGCCCAGGTGCAGTCGTTCAACGCCGGCTTCATCCTCATCTTCGCGCCGATCTTCGCCGCGCTCTGGGCTTTCCTCGGCCGCCGCAATATGGACCCCGATCCGACCATGAAATTCGGACTGGCCCTGCTGCAGGCCGGTCTTGGCTTCATGGTGGTGGTGTGGAGCGCGGGCTTCGCCGATCCCACATTCCGGCTGCCCCTGATGGTGCTGGGCCTGCTCTACCTGCTGCACACCACGGGCGAGCTTTTCCTCTCGCCGGTCGGCCTGTCGGAGATCACCAAGCTCTCCCTGGCCTCGGTGGTGTCCTTCATGATGGCCGTCTGGTTCCTGTCCAGCTCCATCGCCCAGTTTGTCGGCGGGTGGATCGCAGGTCTGGCTGGAACGGCGACCCTGGGGGGCCAGGTGCTGGACCCGGCCGCGGCCCTGCGCAGTTCCCTCGAGGTGTTCCAGATGCTCGGTTACTGGGGTCTGGGCGCCGGGGCGGTCTTCATCGTCCTCAGCTTCTTCATCAAGGGCTGGGCGCACGGGGTGGAGACCGGGCATGGCCCCTCGCCGGAGCCGATCGCCCCGACGGTCGATGGCGAACGCCAGGCGGTGAATCCCCAGACCCTGCGGGACGACCGCCTGTCTTAGGTGATCTGAGGGGGCGGGGGCCGATCTACCCCCGCCCGATCAGGCGCCCAGGGTCTTGCTGATCCGCAGGCGGTACATGCGGCCAAACTGGATGTCCCGGTCCTCCACATAGGCGATGGGGGCGACGTCCCTGGGGCCGGCATAGACGGTGCGGGTGCGGCGCACGCCGCGCTCGGTGACATTGGGGATTTCGAACCGGATCACCCAGGTCGGCTGAGGCTTCCACTCCACGAAGGGCACGACGAAGGTCTTGAGCTTTCGCGTCGAAATCTCGTCATAGCGGTAGTAGGTCTCCCGCCAGCCCCCGAACACATCGACCCCCCAGACCGACTTCCAGGCCGGCAGATCGTGGGTGTAGTGGGCCTCCCACTCCAGGGGGCGCAGGCCCGAAATCTCACGACTTTCGCCAGTGGTGGGATCCTCCACCTCCGACCATCGCCAGGTGGCCTCCCCGCGTAGCTGGGCGCCCTTCACGCCGAGCCGCTCCAGGGGCAGGTTGAGGTTCAGGGCCAGCTCCTCGCGCACCCCCGAACCGATATTGGCTGGCGCGTCATAGATTCCCCCGTCGATCAGGCGGACGGGCGCCCGGTCAATGACGTCGGTGACCTCGGCCCGGCGGACGGTGACCACCAACGCGCCGCTGGTCCAGAAGCGTCGTTCAATGGCGGCCTCGGCCACCCACTCCTGGGCGGGGTTCAGGTCGGGATTGCCCGCGGTCAACACGCCGGTGTTCAGGGCGGAGGAGGCGACAAAGTCGTCGAAGTCCAGCTGGCCGACGCTGCGCTCAAGGCTGAAACGCAGCTGAGTGCGCGGATCCTGCGCCCAGGCCAGGCTGAGGCGAGGCTTGGCGAAGGCCAGGGACTTCTCCAGGGCCAGATCGCCCTCGGCGGTGATGTCGGAGGCCTCGTAGCGAAGCGCCCCGTCCACCGTCAGACGCGGGGTGGCCCGCCAGGCGGTCTTCAGGAACACCTCGGCCCGCCGCTCTTCGACCTGAACATTGGCCGCCGGCAGGGCGATGGGAACGCCGTTGCGGGCGAACCGGGTGCGACCGTCCAGGGTGTTCAAGGCGGCTTCAGCCCCCAGCTCCCAGGACAGGGTCTCGGTCTGGCGCCAGCGCAGCACGCCACGACCGATGGTCTCCACCGTGTCGCTTTCCAGGGCGAAATGGGCCTGTTCGACCGAGTCGTTGAAAGTGGAGTCGATGACCTGTTCGGCGGTCTGACGCAGCCCGATCAATTCCAGGCTGGTGCGCGGCCCCAAGGGGCGGGTGAGGCTGGCGCCCAGTTCGGTTTCGGTCAGGTCGAACTCTTCGTGGGAAATCTGCAGCGGACCGCCGCCCCGCTGCAGATTTCGCTCGTCATACTCGAAGTGATCGACGAACAGGCGGCCATTGACCCGGAGCTGGCCCCCAAGGATCGGACGCTCCACGGCCCCCGTCAGGGCTCCATTGGTGGCCTGGCCCTGGCTGTCCACGTCGCTGAGAATGAGAGGAAGCCCCTGGCCATCGACGCGAACCCGGGGCCCCTGGCCGGCGCCGTCATCAGGACCCTGTCCGCCGACCAGACCCGCCTCCCAGGCCAGGTCGCCCATCCGGCCCGAGCCCTCGACCCGAAGGCCCAGGAGATTGCGTCCGTCATAGACCTGACGATCGGCCAGGGCGATCAACCCCTGTACGGCGCTGGTCTCTGCGCGGATCAGATTGGCCATCACCGCCTTGCCCTGCATGTCGATGCCGGGGGCGCCCCCGCGGATGAGGTCGATGCGCTCCACCTGCGAGGCCGGGATTCGGCGCAGGATTTCCTGCAGGCTGTCGGACTTCGAGGCCGGCCGTCGCCCGTTGATCAGCACATTGCCCGCCGCGCCCTCGAAGCCACGGACATTGTCACCGCCATCCAGCACGAAGCCCGGCAGGCGCTCGATCATGTCGAGGGCGGTGGTCGGCCGCGCCTGGGCGAAGAAGTCTGGGCGATAGGCCGTGACCCCCTGCTGACCCGGCGCAACCGCCGCAGGGAGATCGGGCGCCTCGGTCTGGGCGAGGGCGGTTGCGGGAATCACCAGCGGGCACGCTACGGCGAGCGCGACAAGGTGTCGGGGGGTGTTCATCTGGGCGTCTCCTCAGACGCGCAGATCATCCAGGGTTGAGCTGAAGACCAGTTAAATCTCAGACAGGTTCGCCGACCAAGGGTCGCCGCCTGGATCCTGATGCGATCAGACGGAGTCGTCTGATCGTCGATCAGGCTCCAAACTCAAAGTCTAGAGGCTCGTGCCGCCCACGGTGAGCCCGGTGATCTTCAGCGACGGCTGACCCACGCCCACCGGCAGGCTCTGGCCGGACTTGCCGCAGACCCCGACACCGGGATCGAAGGCGAAGTCGTCGCCGATCATGGTCACCCGGGTCAGGGCCGAAGGCCCATCGCCGATCAGGGTGGCGCCCTTGACCGGGCGGGTCACCTTGCCGTCCTCGATCAGATAGGCCTCGGTGCACTGGAAGACGAACTTGCCGTTGGTGATGTCCACCTGACCGCCGCCGAAATTGGCGCAGTAGAGGCCGCGCTTGGTGGAGGCGATCATCTCGGCCTGGGGGGTGGAGCCCCCCTCCATGGCGGTATTGGTCATCCGCGGCATGGGCATGTGGGCATAGGACTGGCGACGGCCATTGCCCGTGGCCGAGAGACCCATCAGCCGCGCGCTCATCCGGTCGTGCATGTAGCCCACCAGGATGCCATCCTCGATCAGCACGGTGCGTTCGGTGGGGGTGCCCTCGTCATCGACGGTGAGCGAGCCGCGACGGCCGGGCAGGGCGCCGTCGTCGAATACGGTGACGCCCGGCGCAGCCACCCGCTGGCCGATCTTGCCGGAAAAGGCCGAGGTGCCCTTACGGTTGAAGTCGCCTTCCAGCCCGTGGCCAACAGCCTCGTGCAGCAGAACGCCGTTCCAGCCCGGACCGAGCACCACGTCCATCTCGCCGGCAGGGCAGGCGACCGCGTCCAGGTTCACCAGGGCCTGGCGCAGGGCCTCCTCGCCCTGTTCGCGCCAAGCGTCGGGGGTGATCCAGGCCTCATAGCCCGCCCGTCCGCCGGCGCCGGCGAATCCCGCCTCGCGGCGGCCATCCTTTTCCACCGTCACCTGGATGTTGATCCGCGACAGGGGCCGGACGTCGCGGATCAGCCGGCCATCGGCTCGCAGGATCTCCACGATGCGCCGTTCGCCCGTCAGACTGGCCATCACCTGGACCACCCGGGGATCCCGGGCCCTGGCCCAGGCGTCGATCTCCTGCAGCAGGGCGACCTTTTCGGCGAAGTCGGGGGCGGCCAGGGGATCGTCATCGCCATAGTGGCGGATATTGGTGGCCCGCGGTCCTTCGGCGGCGACGCCCGCATAGCCGCGCTTGGCCAGGGCGGCCGAGGACGCGGCCCGGCGCAGGGCGGCCTCGGAGATTTCGCTGGAATGGGCGTAGCCGGCGGTTTCGCCCGCCACGACGCGCAGGCCGAAGCCTTCGGTCGAATCATAGGCCGCCGACTTCAGCCGCCCGTCGTCGAACAGGAAGGATTCGCTCTCCGACCGCTCAGCGAAAATCTCTCCGTCGTCAGCGCCGGCCAGGGCCTCGCCGAGGATTTCGCGGGCGCGCTCGGGCGCCACGCCACAGGAGTCCAGGATCGATGGCGCGGAGACGTGGGCGTTCATAGAGAGTCTTTCAGCATGTGCGGCGGGCTGGCGTCCCTTAGACATAGGGTCTCACAGGGGCGACGTCACGGGGCGCCGCCCTCGCCCCGGTGGCGGCGGCGTTTGGCCATGCGTCATTTGGTCCAAAACCACGCAACAAACGTGATGACCCTTGCGGCCGGCTATCGCCTTGGCAATTTGGGGGAGAGCGCGTATGCACGCGCCTTGAGGGCCTGGCGGCGGACGCCTTTCGCTGCGTAAGCCTCGTTTCAGTCGCGTATTCGGACCAGGGGGAATCCCCGTTGCCGACGCGCCAAAGAGACCGAGGGGATATGAAGTCGAGCTTGCAGGGGATGCGGACGTTGGCGGCCGGGGCCGCAGCGGGCGCGACGACGGCGTTATGGGGCGTCCAGGCCCTGGCCCAGGACCTGATGGGTCAACCCACGCCCAAGGGGATTGCGCTTCAGCCGGCCGCTGCGCCGTTGAAGCATGACGCGATCTGGTTCCATGACTGGATCCTGATGCCGATCATCACGGTCATCACCCTGTTCGTGGCGGCGCTGCTGATCTGGGTGATCGTGCGCTACAATGCGCGGTCCAACCCCGTGCCGGCCAAGTTCAGCCACAACACCACCATCGAGGTCATCTGGACCCTGGTGCCGGTGCTGATCCTGGTGTTCATCGCCATCTTCTCCTTCCGGCTGCTGTTCACCTATCACGACATGCCGCGCCCCGACCTGACGGTGAAGGCGGTGGGCTATCAGTGGTACTGGGGTTATGAATATCCCGACCATGAGGTGGGTGAGTTCATCTCCAACATGCTGCCCGAGGAAGACGCCCGGGCCGCCGGCGTGCCCTACCTTCTGGCGGCGAACGAGCCGATGGTCGTGCCCGTGGGCAAGACCGTCCGCATCCTGGTCACCGCCGCCGACGTAATCCACTCCTTCGCCCTGCCGGCCTTCGGCCTTAAGACCGACGCCATCCCTGGCCGGGTGAACGAGACCTGGTTCACCGCCGAGAAGGAGGGGGTCTATTACGGCCAGTGCTCCGAACTCTGCGGTTCGGACCATGCCTATATGCCCATCGAAATCCGTGTGGTGAGCCAGGCCGACTTCGAGGCCTGGGTGGCGAGCAAGGGCGGCAATCCCGCCGGACTTGCGGCCAGCACCGCGGCCGAGGCCACCGCTCCGGCGGTCGACCAGACCGCCGCCGACGCCGCGGCCATTGAGGGTGAAACTGAAGACGCGGCTGCTTCGCCGCCGCAAGAGACCGCTGCGCCTGCTGCCGCAGCGGCCGCGAACTGACCAGGGGTAGAGTAAGATGGCTCACGCCGCCGCACACGGTCACGACGACCACGATCACAAGCCGGGTTTCTTCACCCGCTGGTTCCTGTCCACCAACCATAAGGACATCGGCACCCTCTACCTGCTGTTCGCCATCATGGCGGGCATTGTGGGCGGCGCCCTGTCGGGCCTGATCCGCTGGGAACTGGCTGAGCCGGGCCTGCAGGTGTTTGTCGAAGGCTCGCTCCTCGACCAGCTCGGCTGGATCGACGCCACCAAGCACGGCTACAATGTCGTGGTCACCGCCCACGCCCTGGTCATGATCTTCTTCATGGTCATGCCGGCCATGATCGGCGGGTTTGGCAACTGGTTTGTCCCGATCATGATCGGCGCGCCGGACATGGCCTTCCCGCGCATGAACAATATTTCGTTCTGGCTGCTGGTGGCCGCCTGGGTGCTGCTGTTGATGTCGATGTTCGTCGACGGCGGTCCGGGCCGCGGCTTCGGCGGCGGCTGGACCATCTATCCGCCGCTCTCGACGCTCGGCCACACCGGTCCGTCCATGGACCTGGCCATCCTGTCGCTGCACGTGGCCGGCGCCAGCTCCATCCTCGGCGCGATCAACTTCATCACCACCATCTTCAACATGCGCGCCCCGGGCATGACCCTGCACCGGATGCCGCTGTTCGCCTGGTCGGTGCTGATCACCGCCTTCCTGCTTCTGCTGTCCCTGCCGGTTCTGGCGGGCGCCATCACCATGCTGCTGACCGACCGGAATTTCGGCACCAGCTTCTTCAACGCCGCCGGCGGCGGCGACCCGGTGATGTTCCAGCACCTGTTCTGGTTCTTCGGTCACCCCGAGGTGTACATCCTGATCCTGCCGGGCTTCGGCATCATCAGCCACATCGTGTCGACCTTCTCGCGCAAGCCGGTGTTCGGCTACCTCGCCATGGCCTACGCCATGGTGGCCATTGGCTTCGTCGGCTTCATCGTGTGGGCGCACCACATGTACACCGTCGGCATGAACATCAATCTGCGCGCCTACTTCGTGGCCGCGACCATGGTCATCGCCGTTCCGACCGGGGTGAAGATCTTCTCCTGGATCGCGACGATGTGGGGCGGGTCGATCAGCTTCAAGACGCCCATGCTGTGGGCGATCGGCTTCATCTTCCTGTTTACCGTGGGCGGCGTCACCGGCGTGGTCCTGGCCAATGCCGGCATCGACTACAGCCTGCACGACACCTACTACGTCGTGGCCCACTTCCACTACGTGCTCAGCCTGGGCGCGGTGTTCGCGATCTTCGCCGGCTTCTACTACTGGTTCGAGAAAATCTTCGGCGTGAAGTACCGCGAGTGGGCCGGCGCGCTCCACTTCTGGATCACCTTCGTCGGTGTGAACCTGATCTTCTTCCCGCAGCACTTCCTGGGTCTCCAGGGCATGCCGCGCCGGTACGTGGATTATCCGGAGGCCTACACCTACTGGAACTACGTCTCGACGGTGGGCTATCTGATCACCGCGGCCGGCGTTGTCGTCTTCCTGCTGATCCTGCTGGAAGCCGCCATCATGCGCCGCAAGGCCGAGGCCAATCCGTGGGGCGAAGGCGCCACCACACTGGAATGGACCCTGCCCTCGCCGCCGCCGTTCCACCAGTTCAACGAGCCGCCGGTCATCAAGGCTGACAGCCACCACTGATCGGCCGGCCCGGCCAACACCCTGGGGCGCGGTTGGGTCACCGCCGAACCGCGCCCCTTCGTCATTGCGAGCGGCCCGATTAGGAGTATGTCTTTGGCGACCATGACGAGCGCCATTCCCGCGACCACCGACACCCCGGCCCGCTGGCAGGATTACCTCCAGCTGCTCAAGCCGCGGGTCATGTCCTTGGTGGTGTTCACCGGCGCGACGGGCCTCGTCTGCGCCAAGGCGCCGATTCATCCGCTGTTGGGCGCCGTGGCCGTCCTGTGCATCGCCGTAGGCGCTGGCGCCTCAGGCGCGCTGAACATGTGGTACGACGCCGACATCGACGGGCAGATGCGCCGCACCCGCGGTCGCCCCGTGCCTGCCGGCCGCATTCAGGGGGTCGAGGCCCTCACCATGGGCGTCATTCTCTCGCTCCTGTCGGTCATGTTCATGGGCGTGGCTGTCAACTGGCTGGCCGCGGGCCTGCTGGCCTTCACCATCTTCTTCTACGCCGTCGTCTACACCATGTGGCTGAAGCGCTGGACCGCGCAGAACATCGTCATCGGTGGGCTGGCCGGCGCCCTGCCGCCGGTGATCGGCTGGGCCGCCGCAGCTGGCGAGGTCCCACTCAACGCTTGGCTGCTTTGTGCGATCATCTTCATGTGGACCCCGGCCCACTTCTGGGCGCTGGCCCTCTACACCAGTGAGGATTACGAGAAGGCAGGGGTGCCGATGATGCCGGTGGTGGCCGGACCGGCCTCCACCCGCCGGCAGATCTTCATCTACAGCCTGCTGTTTGCGCCGCTGTGCCTTGTGCCGGCCTTCACCGGGCTGGGCGGACGGGTCTATCTGGCGGTGGCCGCGACGGGCGGCCTGATCTTCGTCATCCTGGCCTGGCGGGTCTGGCGCAGCCGGGCCGGCGACAGCGCCGATCCCCGCCGCGATAGCGGGCTCTATGATGTGCGGGCCGGCGCCAAGGATGCGCGCAATCTGTTCGCCTTCTCCATTCTCTACCTGACGCTGATTTTCGCCACTCTGTTGGCCGAGGCCGTCCTCGGCCTGCCGACCTTTCTCAACCTGCTCCCCGGAGGCGCCTGATGAGCGAGCCTGAAGCGCCCCAGGACACCCCTGCTGAGGCGACATCGCCCCAGCCTCGCCTGATGTCCAAGGCTCACCGGGGCCGAAATATCGCCCTGGCCCTGGGCCTTGTGGCGTTCGCCATCCTCGTCTTCCTTGTCACAGTTGTCCGATTGGGCGCCAATGTCCTCGACCGACCTCTCTGAGCCTCTCCGTCCATCACCCGATCCCGCCCGGCGGAATCTGCGCCTGGGGTTGATCTGCGCGGGCGTGTTTGTCGGCATGATCGGCCTGGCCTACGCCTCAGTGCCCCTCTACCGGGCCTTCTGCCAGGTGACGGGCTTTGGGGGGACGGTCAGCCAGGCCGAGGCGGCCCCGACACAGGTGCTGGACCAGAGCCTGAACATCCGCTTCGACACCAATGTTCGCAGCCTCCCCTGGACCTTCCGCTCCGAGCAGGTGGCCCAGTCGCTGAAGATCGGCGAGACCGGCCTGGCCTTCTTCGCCGTGACCAACAATGGCGCGACGCCGATGACGGGGCGGGCGGTCTACAACGTCGTGCCTGAGGCGGCCGGCGCCTATTTCCGCAAGCTCGAGTGCTTCTGTTTTTCCGACCAGACCATCGGTCCGGGGGAGACCATCAAGTTCCCCATGGTCTATTTCGTTGATCCCGAATACGCCGAGGACTTCGAGACGCGAAACAAGGCCGAGATCACCCTGTCCTACACCTTCTATCCGTCCAGTGAGGACGCCGCGGTTCAGCCCGTCGCGCATGCGCCGGCCACGCCAGCGGCTTCCCCCCTTGGCGGATCGCAAGGGGCGGGGCTATAGCACCACAAAGACCACCTGCTGGCGGAGACACCAAGCTCAGCCAGCAGCACGATATCATGAGGGGTTAGGACCGAAATGGCCCAAGCAGGCGTCAAGCACGACTATCACCTGGTCAATCCCAGCCCGTGGCCCCTGCTGGCCTCGTTGGGCGCCACTGTCATGGCCGTGGGCCTTGTCATGTGGCTCAAGGGCCTCTTCGGGGTTCCTGCGGGCACCTGGTGGCTGTTCGCCGCCGGCCTGACCCTGGTCCTGATCACCATGGCCGGCTGGTGGATCGACGTGACCAAGGAAGCCAACGCCGGCGACCACACCCCGGTCGTCTCCATTGGTCTCCGCTACGGCATGATCCTGTTCATCGCCTCTGAAGTGATGTTCTTCGTCGCCTGGTTCTGGATCTTCTTCGAAATGGCGCTCTTCCATGAGGCCCGCACGCTGTCGAGCATCGAAGAAGTCCGTCTGGCCTGGGCGACCTGGCCGCCCCAGGGCATCGAAACCGTTCCGGCCTGGAACCTGCCCCTGGTCAACACCCTGACCCTGCTCCTGTCAGGCACCACGGTGACCTGGGCCCACCACGCCCTGCAGCAGGGCGACCGCAAGGGCGCTCAGTTCGCCCTGATCCTGACGGTGATCCTCGGGGTCTTCTTCAGCGCCATCCAGGCCTACGAGTACCACCACATTCTGTCGCACGGGTATTTCTACTCCGAGGCCGCGGCGAACTCGGGCCTCTATGGGTCGTCCTTCTTCATGGCGACGGGCTTCCATGGCTTCCACGTGCTGGTGGGCACCATCTTCCTGCTGGTCTGCCTGATCCGCCTGATGCGCGGCGGCTTTACGCCTGAGAAGCACTTCGGCTTCGAGGCGGCCGCCTGGTACTGGCACTTCGTCGATGTGGTGTGGCTCTTCCTGTTCGCCTTCATCTACGTGGTGTTCGGCGGCGCAGGACACTAGCGGCATGGCGGGGCCAGCCGTGACCGGCTCAAGCCCCGCCGCGTTGCTGAGGACTCACTCCTCATGTCCGGTCTCGATGACCTGGCCCTTTCCGACCTGGAGGGCCGCTAGCTGATGGCCGGAGGTAATCCGCTTATCTGGGGACTGACGGGCCGCTGCCCCAACTGCGGGGAGGGACCTCTGTTCGAGGGCTTTCTGAAGGTGGCCACACGCTGCGCCGCCTGCGGCTATGACTTGGCCAAGGCCGATTCAGGTGACGGGCCGGCGGTTTTTGTGATCCTCATCGCCGGGTTCGTGGTGGCCTTCGCCGCCCTCTATGTGGAACTGGCCTTCACACCGCCCATCTGGCTGCACCTCATTCTCTGGCTGCCCCTGACGGTCATCTTCTCGATTGGCCTGTTGCGCCCCCTTAAGGGGCTCATGCTCGCCGCCCAGTTCTCCAATCGCGCAGCTGAGGCGCGCTCCGATGACTGAGCCGGCCCCCCCGCGGCGCATCCCGATCGGTCTGACCCTGGCGACCCTGATCTCCCTGGGCATTCTGATCACTCTGGGCGTCTGGCAAATCCAGCGTATGGACTGGAAGTCCGACCTTCTCGACCAGATCGAAACCCGCTCGGAGGCGGCCCCGCGACCCGCTGGCGAGATACTGGCCCTGGCGGCCGGGGGCGAGGACCTTGGCTTCTACCGTGTCAGCCTGGATTGCCCGGGACTCGCCACGGCCCCCTTCGTCCAGCTCTATGCGATCAAGGACGGCCAGGCGGGGCAGAGATTGATCTCAGCCTGTCCGGTGTCTGGCGGCGGCTATCAGACCCTGCTGGTGGATCGCGGCTTCGTGCCCGACACCGTCGCCGAGCGACCGCAAGTGTCCCCCGACGGGGACGCGCCGGTGGCTGTGATCGGCCTGTTGCGCAATCCTGATCCGGCCAACTTCGTCACCCCGGACAACCGCCCTGACGCCAATATCTGGTACTCCCGCGATGTGGCCGCCATGGCCCAGACCCTGGGCGCGCCCGCGCCCGCTCCGGTCTTCCTGCTGGCGGAAAACACCAGCAACCCCGACTTCCCCGCCCTGGAGCCAACTCCGCTTCCCGGGGAGATCGCCAATCGCCATCTGGAATACGCCCTGACCTGGTTCGGCCTTGCCGGCGCCCTGATCGCCGTCTATGCCGCCGTCCTCAGGCGCAGATGGAAACCTTGATGCGGTATGTCTCCACCCGGGGTCAGGCCCCGGCGGTCGGCTTTGTGGACGCGGTTCTGGCCGGGCTCGCCCCGGACGGCGGGCTTTATGTGCCGGAGACCTGGCCGCATTTCACGCCAGAGGCCCTCACCGCCTTCCGCGGTCGTCCCTATGCCGAGGTGGCCGCTGAGGTGCTCGCCAAGTTCGTTGGCGACGAAATCCCCCGCGATGTGGTCGACGCCATGTGCGAGGAGGCCTACGCCACCTTTGCGCACGCCGCGGTCGTGCCCCTGGTGCAGATCGCCCCGGACGCCTTCCTGGCCGAGCTGTTCCATGGCCCCAGCCTGGCGTTCAAGGACGTGGCCATGCAGCTCCTGGCCCGCCTCTATGAGCACGTGTTGGCCGGTCAGAACCGGACCCAGACCATTCTCTGCGCCACCTCGGGCGATACAGGCGGGGCGGCGGTGGAGGCTTTCCGCGGCCGGGCCCACGTCCGGGTCTGCGCCCTCTTCCCCGAGGGCCGGATATCGGAGGTCCAGCGGCGGTTCATGACCACGGCCAGCGAGGACAATGTCCGCTGTGTGGCCGTCCAGGGCACTTTTGACGACTGCCAGGCCATTGTGAAGGCCGCCTTCCAGGACCAGAGCCTCCGCCAGGCGGTGGATCTGACCGGGGTGAACTCGATCAATTTCGCGCGGATCGTCGCCCAAAGCGTCTACTACTTCACCACCGCCGTAGCCGTCGGCGCGCCGGAACGGCCGGTGTCTTACTGCGTGCCCTCGGGCAATTTTGGCGACGCCTTCGCTGGCTATGTCGCCCGTCAGATGGGATTGCCCATCGCCCGCATCGTCGTGGCCACCAATTCCAACGACATTCTGGCCCGCGCCCTCCAGGAAGGCCGCTACGCCCGGGGAGATGTGACCGCCACCCAGAGCCCGGCGATGGACATCCAGTCGGCCTCCAACTTCGAGCGACTCTATTTCGAGGCGGTGCGCCGGGAGTCAGTGGAGACCGCCCGAGCGTTCACGGCCTTTGGCGAGGCCGGTCATATCGACATCCCGCCGCAGGCCCTGGCCTATATGTCCGAACTGTTCACCGGGGTGGCCGTCAGCGAGGACGAGACCAGCCGCACCATGCTGGCCACCCTGAATGAGACGGGGGAGCTGATCGATCCGCATACCGCCGTGGGGGTGGCGGCCCTGCGCCGCGTCAGCGACGTGACCGGCCCGATCATCGTGCTGTCCACCGCCCACGCCGCCAAGTTCCCTGAGGCCGTGGCGGCGGCGACGGCGGTCACGCCCGACCTGCCGCGCTGGACCCAGAGCCTGGCCGACCGCCCAGAGCGTTTTGACCGCCTCCCGGCTGATGCAGACGCCATCAAGGCCTGCATCCGCGCCTTCGCCGAGAGCTAGGGCTTGGCGTCGGTACATCGTCTGTCAAATGGCGTCCGGGTTGTCTGCGACCCTATGCCCGGCCTGGAGACGAGCGCGCTCTGCGTGGTCGCCGGGCGTGGCGCCCGGTTCGAGGACGAGGCCCGGTCAGGCTGGTCGCATCTCCTTGAACACATGGTCTTCAAGGGCGCGGGCCAGCGATCGGCCATGGAGATCGTCGAGGCGATCGAGGCCCAGGGCGGCCAGATCAACGCCGCAACGGGGTATGAACGCACGAGCTTTCAAGTCCGCTGCCTGGCCGGGGGTTTGCCGCTCGGGGCGGCGGTTCTGGCCGATCTGGTGCTGGCGCCCCGGCTGGACACCCAGGACCTCACCCGGGAAAAGCAGGTGGTTGGCCAGGAGATCGCCGAGGCCGCCGACACCCCCGACGACCTGGTCTTCGAAATGGCCCAAACGGCGGCCTATGGCGATCAGCCCCTTGGCCGTTCCATTCTGGGCACTGTCCCTTCCATCGGAGGGGCCGAACCCCAAAGCCTCGCCGACTGGCGGGCGCGCCTCTATGACCCCGCCGCCCTGGTGGTCAGCGCCGCGGGCGCCGTGGAAGAGGCCGAACTCCTCGACTTGGCGGAGCAGCATTTTGGAGCCGCCACGGCGCCGGACGAGGGCGCCACATCCCCCGATGCGACCTTCCAGGGGGGGGAGTCGGTGGCCGCCAAGCCGCTGGAGCAGGCCAACCTGGTGTTCCTGCTGCCCGCTGTCGGGGTCAGCCACCCGGACTACTTCGTCCTAAGGCTCTTTGCGGAAATTCTCGGGGGCGGCATGGCCTCGCGCCTGTTCCAGGAGGCCCGGGAGAAGCGCGGCCTGGCCTACGCCGTCGACGCCTACAGCGAGACCTATGCCGATCAGGGCGTGCTCGGCGTGTTCGCCGGCTGCGCCGCCAAGGACGCGACCGAGCTCGCCAAGGTCGCCGCCGCAGAAATCGCCGGCCTTGGAGATTCGGTCACCGCTGTCGAACTGGCCCGCGCCAAGGCCCAGATCAAGGGCGCGATGTTCATGATGCGCGAATCGCCCCTAGCCCGGGCCGAACAGACCGCCGCTCAGCTCCTGCTGTTTGATCGGCCCCTGCCGCCTGCGGAGATCGCTGCAGGGATCGAGCGGGTCAGCCTTGAGGACCTCGCACGGCTAGGTGATGGCCTGCGCGCCAGTGGTCGAGTGGCGGTCTCGGTCCTCGGGCCCCGGCAGGCCGCCGGGGCGGCGAAGGCGTTCAGGCAGACCCTGTTTGGCTAGGGTCTGGTCGATCAAGCTCCAGGTTGAAGGGCCGGTTCGCGCTTCAAGCCCGGCCCGGACCCGCCATCCTGTGGAACTCAGAGCCGGGTTGCGGGCGTTCGGCTCTCAAACCCGGCGGCTTTCGCACCCATAGTCGCCTTCTTCGTCCTCCTCTGACTTGACGGGCGAGCCAATCGGAGCGGCAATCGCATCATGGCCTTGCTGGACTGGATTGCGCTGGAAGGCGGACTGCGGGTGAACGGCGAAGGGGTTCTCCTTCGTCCCCCTCGGGCCGCCGACTATAGCGAATGGCGCGAAGTGCGGGCCGCGTCCCGCGCCTTTCTGCAACCCTGGGAGCCGACCTGGCCGGCCGATGATCTCACTCGGGTCGCGTTCCGCCGCCGGCTGGCGGCCTACGCCCGGGATCGGGAGGCGGGTGTCGCCTACAGCTTCCTGGTGTTCCGGGAGTCCGACGGCGCCCTGACCGGGGGCATAACCCTTTCCAATGTCCGCCGCGGCGTCGCCCAGATGGGCACCGTGGGCTACTGGTGCGGCCAGGCCTTTACACGCCGAGGACTGACCCTCGCTGCGGCAAGGGCGCTCAATGGATTCGCCTTCAACACCCTGGGACTCCATCGCCTGGAGGCCGCCTGCCTGCCGCACAACGCCGCCTCCCGGAGTTTGCTGGCCAAGGCGGGGTTCGAGGAGGAGGGTTTCGCCAAGGCTTATCTGAAAATTAACGGCGTTTGGCGAGATCATGTCCTGTTCGGCATGACTACGCCCCGCTTGCGGGACGAGGGGCCGGAACTGAGAGTTTCTGTTTAGCCGGCGTCCTACGCCGGCGCCCCAGAGAGGCCATGGCGAGCGATCGTTGGATATGGGACGCCACGAGCACGCTGGAAGCGCTAGGCGCGGCCGATGTGGTGCTCTGGCATTGGGAGCCCGAGAGCGACCGCCTGCGTCTGACGGGGGCCTCGCGCGCCCTTGGCCTTGGTCCCCTTGCGCCGGAATGCTCTTCGGCCGCCATCCGCGCCCTGGCCCTGCCGCAGGACCGCGCCCGGGCCGAGGAAGTGTTGCGGGTGCAGGAGCCGGGAACCGAGATCGCCGTGCGTCTGCGGATGCGGGGCGGCGGAGTCTGCATCTGGCGGGGGATCTGGCTTGAGGAAGGCGTGCGCGCCGCGGGCGTGGTCGCCGCCGAGACCAAGTTCGCCGCTTCCGACCTCGACAACCTGACCGGTCTCCTGGACCGCAAGAGTTTCATCCAGCGCGCCCGCGAGCACCTGCAGCAGCCGGGCGAGTACGAACTGGTGGTCGCCGATCTCGACCGTCTGCGCCGCCTGAACGAAGCCCTGGGGCATGAGCGGGCCGACCTGGTCCTGGCCGCTCTCGGCTCCCGCCTGGCTGCAGCCTTCCCCCCAGGCTCCCTCCTGTCCCGGGTCGGCGAAGATGAGTTCAGCGTCCTGGCCAAGGTCGCCGAGGTGTCGGCCAGCGAGGTGCTGCGCAACGCCCTGGAGCGTCCCTTGCGGGTGGCCGGATTCGACATCCACCCGACTTTGTCCGTGGGCGCTGTGCGGGCGCGGGGCGGCGATGAGGCGCCGGAGGCGGCTGAACTCCTACGCCGGGCCGAGCTTGCGGTGGAAGCCGCCAAAACCGGGGGACGGGGCGGCGCGGCCGCCTATGGTCGCGCCCTGGAGAGCGATGGGTTGTCGCGGCTGGCCCTTGAGGGCGATTTGCGCGGCGCGATCGGCCGCGGAGAGCTGACGGCCTTCTACCAACCGATCGTACGCCTCTCGACCGGCGCCCTGTCGGGGTTTGAAGCCCTGGTGCGTTGGCGCCATCCCCGTCGGGGTCTCCTGATGCCCGATCAGTTCCTGCCCCTGTGCGAAGAGATGGGGCTGATGAACGCCCTCGGCTCCCTGATGATGCGGGAAGCTGCGGCCCAACTTGCAGTCTGGCGCCGTGACCACCGGGCGGCCGGAGAGCTGACCGTGGCGGTGAACCTCTCCACTGGCGAAATCGATCATCCCGATCTCATCGCCAATGTGGTCCGTATTTTGCGCGAAACCGGCCTGCCTCCCGGCGCCCTGAAGCTGGAGGTGACCGAGGGAGACGTCATGCGCGACCCTGACCGCGCGGCTATCATTCTGCGCGACCTCCGCCAGGCCGGCGCAGCCCTGGCCTTGGACGATTTCGGCACCGGGTTTTCGTCCCTGTCCTATCTGACGCGTCTGCCGTTCGACACCCTGAAGATCGACCGTTACTTCGTGCGGACCATGGGCACCGATGAGGGGTCGGCCAAGATCGTTTCGTCGGTGGTCAAGCTTGGCCAGGACCTCGATCTTGAGGTCGTCGCCGAAGGGGTGGAGAACGCCGGCATGGCCCGTCAGCTACTCGCCCTGGGGTGCGACTATGGCCAGGGTTTCGGCTACGCCCCGGCGCTTTCGGCCCAAGAGGCCGAGGTCTATCTCAACGAGAGCTATGTCGATGGCGCGGCGCCCGTGAAGGCCCGCGGTTAAGGCTCGCGCCGGGCCTCGGCGCAGGACGATCTAGGCTCGGCCCGCCGCGGCCGACAGCAGGCCAGGATCGATGCCGAGTTTGGCCAGGGCGTTTGACCATTTGTGGTCGTGGTCGTCTCCAAACAGCAGGACTTCGTCGGCGGCGCAGGTCAGCCAGACATTGTCCCGCAACTCCTGCTCCAACTGTCCCGCGCCCCAGCCGGCATAGCCGAGCGCCATGACGCTGCGCCGGGGGCCCTGGCCGTGGGCCAGCACCTCCAGGACTTCGCGGGTGGCCGTCAGGGCCAGACCCTCGCCCACGGGCAGGCTGCTTTCGTTGCGGTAGTCCGAGGTATGCAGGACAAAGCCCCGCTCGCGCTCGACCGGACCACCGATCAGAATGGGATCATCCAGCCCTGAGGCCGATTCGGAGTCTGGCTCGATCTCCAGGCGCTCAAGGAGGTCGGCGAGCATCAGTCCGTCCACCGGGCGGTTCACCGTCAGCCCCATGGCATGCTCGTCATCATGGGCGCAGACCAGCACCACAGCCCGCTCGAACCGCGGATCGCCGATGCCGGGCATGGCGATCAGCAGCTGGCCTGAGAGGTAGGCGCCGTGCGTGGGGCCATGCGGGTCAATGTGAGCCATGTCCTATAGTGGGTGGTCGAAGGCGGCCCTTTCAAGACCCATCCGGCGCCACGAGGTTGAAGGGACGGACCAAACCGCTATGTGCTTGCCTGGCGCCATCCCGGCGACTCATTCAGGAGCACGGCCATGACCATCAATGTTGGCGACAAGCTGCCCGCCGTCACCCTCACCCAAGCCACCCTGGACGGCCCCAAGCCGGTTTCCACCGACGACGTCTTCAAGGGCAAGCGCGTCGCCCTGTTCGCGGTGCCCGGCGCCTTCACCCCGACCTGCTCGGCGCGTCACCTGCCGGGCTACGTGGACAAGGCCGAGGCGATGAAGGGCCAGGGCGTTGATGTGATCGCCTGCCTCTCGGTCAACGACGCCTTTGTGATGAAGGCCTGGGGCGAGTCACAGGCGGTGGGTGACGACATCATGATGCTGGCCGACGGCAGCGGCGAATTCACCCGCGCCGTGGGTCTGACCATGGACGCGACCAAGTTCGGCATGGGCGAGCGGTCGCAGCGCTATTCCATGATCGTTGAGGACGGGGTGGTGAAATCCCTGAACGTCGAAGAGCCTGGTGAATTCCGCGTCTCCTCGGCTGAGTACCTGCTGGATCAGCTTGGCGGCTAGGCCGGACGACCACAACGGCCCCTGACCAGCTTGCGAGGCGTTAAGCTGGTCAGGGAGAGCCTCGACACCGTTGGACACCGCCTGAGGAGCCGCCATGCCCGCCGCGAGATTCGATTTCGAAAATTCCAGTGGGCGGCGGCTTTCGGGGGTCCTGGAGACCGGACTGTCGCCGCCGCGGGCCTACGGGGTCTTCGCCCACTGCTTCACCTGCGACAAGCGCTCGCACGCCGCGGTTCGGATCAGTCGGGCCCTGGCGGAGGCGGGGATCGGGGTTCTGCGATTCGACTTCACCGGCCTGGGGGACAGCGAGGGCGCCTTCGGCGAGGGTCTGTCAAGCGATGTGGCCGATGTGGTCTGTGCGGTCGAGGCGATGAACGCCGCCGGTCATGAGGTGCAGGTGCTGGTCGGCCACAGCTTCGGCGGGGCCGCGGTTCTGGCCGCCGCAGGCGGGTGTCCCACCGTGCGAGCGGTCGCAGTGGTGAATGCGCCGGCCTCGGCCGAACATGTGCTGCGCCACGTCGAGGGCGCGCCTTCGGCTGCTGCGGGCGGGCCGGTTCCGGTGACGATCGCTGGCCGTAGCTTTGAGTTGGGCGCCGGGTTTATCAACGACCTCGCCAAACAGGACCAGGCTCGCCGGATCGCTGACCTGAAGCGCGCCCTCTTGATCCTGCATGCGCCGCGGGATGAGGTGGTGGGGATCGACAACGCCACCGAGATCTTCGTGGCCGCCCGCCATCCCAAGAGCTTCATCTCCCTTGATGACGCCGACCACCTGCTGACCGACCGGGCCGACTCCGACTACGCCGCCGGCGTGATCGCCGCCTGGGCCGCCCGCTACCTCACGACGGCGGGGACAGGAGACCAAGCGCCCACAGGTGAGGCCGTGCGCGTGGAGGAGACTGGCGCCGGCAAGTTTCAGGTCTTGGTTCAGGCGGGTACCGCCCGATTTGTCGCCGACGAGCCCCGCGACGTGGGCGGTCTGGATTCGGGGCCAAGCCCCTATGACCTGCTCGGCGCGGCCCTGGGCGCGTGTACGGCCATGACGCTGCGCCTATATGCGGACCGCAAAGGCCTGCCGCTTGAGCGGGTCAGCGTCGAGGTGACCCACAAGGCGCGCTCGGCCAAGGCCCGCGACCGTTTTGTCCGCGAGATCGGGCTGGAGGGCGACCTGGATGCAGATCAGACCTCCCGGCTCATAGAGATCGCCGAAAAGTGTCCGGTTCACCGAACCCTCGTGGAGGGCGCGGACATCGCCACCCGGGCGGCGGCCGCACCCGCACCCGTTCTGCAGGCCACTGATCGGGGCGATCACTTTACGCAGATGGACAAGGCTTGCGCCGACGACGATCCGCAGCCCCCTTGGCCCGAACAGAGCTGATCAGCTGTCGCCCAGCACGATCTGGCTCAGGGTGGGGCCGATCTCGGCGTGGACCACAAGGTCGGCGACATCATCCTGGTCGGTGGGTTCCCGGTTGACGATGGCCAGGGCGGCCCCGCGCCGCTTGGCCAGCAGGGGAAACTCCGCGGCCGGATAGACCACCAGGGACGAGCCCAGCACCAGGAAGAGATCGCAGGCGAGGGTGGCGGCGCGGGCCCTTCGCATCTCGTTCTCGGGCATGGCCTGACCAAAGGAGATGGTGGCGGTCTTCACCAGTTCGCCACACTCCCGGCAGGTCGGGACGTCGCCCGTGGTCTCAAACTCATGCTTCAGCTGAGGCAGTTCGTGTCGCAGGCCACAGGCCAGACAGGTGGCGTAGCTGGCGTTGCCATGCAGCTCGATGATCTTCTCATCCGGCACCCCGGAGGCCTGATGGAGATTATCGACATTCTGAGTGATGACCGCGCCGACCTGGCCCCGCGCCACCAGGCGGGCGACGGCGTGATGGCCGGCGTTGGGCTCGCGCCCGGTCCAACCGGCGCGGCCGGCGAAGGCGCGGGTCCAGGCCTCCCGGCGCCTCTCTTCACTGGCGACGAAGTCCTGGAAGTAGATGGGTTTCATCTTGCTCCAGACGCCCCCAGGACTGCGGAAATCAGGAATGCCAGACTCCGTCGAAATACCGGCGCCGGTGAAGACCACGATGTTGCGGGCCGTCCCGATCAACGCCGCGAGTTCGGGGCGACTCATGCGGTTGTCTCCTCACCCTTGGCGACCGGCGGCGAGGCGGGCGGGGCCTCGGCCTTTGGCGCTTTTGACGCTGTCTTGCGGTCCAGGCCGAGCCGCTTGGCCAGCAGGCCGATTGTGGGTCCCTGAATCACGCTGGAGGCGAGCACGACGAAGAAGACAATGTTGAACATCGCCTGGGCGTCCGGCACGCCGGCCACGATGCCGAAAGTCGCCAGGACAATGGGTACGGCGCCGCGCAGACCTGCCCAGGAGACGAACAGCTTGGCCCGCCAGTCAAATCGGCGGAACGGGGCCAGACTGATGAAGACGCTGGCTGGTCGCGCCACCAGCATCAGCACCGCCGTGATCGCCAAGCCCTCGAAGGCGACTCCTGGCAACTGATGGGGAAACACGACCAGACCCAGGGTCAGGAACATCACCACCTGAGCCAGCCAGGCCAGGCCATCCTGAAACTGCGACACCGCCTTGCGGCCCGGATAGTCGCGATTGCCCGCAAGCACCCCGGCCACATAGGCGGCCAGGAATCCGCTCCCGGTCAGGACCCCGGCCAGTCCGAAGGCGAGCAGGGCTGCGGCCACCGAAACCACCAGGAACAGGCCGCCCTGTCGAAGCTTGGCCCGGGCCAGGATGACGGTGAAGGCATATCCGATCAGGAGACCGACCATCGCGCCCAGGAACATCTGCAGCATGAAGTCGGGCACAAAGTTCAGCAGGGGCGTAGTGGGAACCGCGATGAGGGCCAACGCCATGCCGACCAGGAAGATGGCCATCGGATCGTTGGAGCCGCTCTCCAGTTCGATCAGGGCCAGGACGTCTTCGCGAAGCTTGGTTTCCTGATTGCGCAGGACGGCGAAGACGGCCGCCGCATCGGTCGACGCCACGACGCTGCCTAGCAGGAAGCCCTGCAGGAGGCTGAAGTCCAGCAGCAGAATGGCTGTCAGGCTGACGACGCCGGCGCTGATGGTGACCCCCACCGTGGCCAGGACCAAGGCTGGCGTCAGGACGGGCCGGACCGCCTTCCAGGGGGTGTCGAGCCCCCCGGAGAACAGGATGAAAATCAGGCAGGCCACGCCGATGGTCTGGGCGACCTGGTAGTCGGCGAAGCCGATGCCGCCTGGTCCGTCCGATCCCGCCAGCATGCCGAGCGCCAGAAAGCCGATCAGAGCGGGCACCCCGAACCGGCTGGAAAGGGTGCCCGCCAGAACGGTGGTCAGGAGGAGCACGCCCGTGACGAGCAGGAAGAGTTCAGGCGTGACAGCAGGCATGGACCCCTAGTTCGGTCATGAACCGCCTGGTCGCAAGGCCCTATGGAGTCGAACCCTCACTCGACAGGCTTGGCGAGATAGGATTCCTCATCCAGTTCACCTTCCCACTTGGCGACGGTGACGGCCACCGCCAGGTCGGAGGTGACGTTGGCGACCGTGCGGGTCATGTCCAGCAGGCGGTCGAAGGGCAGGACGAAGCCCACCACAAGGGCGGTCTGCTCAGGTGAAACGCCCATGGTGGTCAGTACGGCCGCCAGCATGAAAAGCGAGGCCGACGGGATGGGAGCCGTGCCCACGGAAACCAGGATGGTGGTCAGGGCGGCCAGGAAGTACTGGCTGAGGGTCAGCTCGATGCCGAAGGCCTGGGCGGTGAACATGGCCAGCAGGCCGATATAGAGGGCCGTGCCGTCCATCGAAACGGTGGTGCCCAGGGGCAGGGCCGTGGAGGCCACCGTATGGCTGACCCCCAGGTTCTTCTCAGCCACCCGCATGGACACCGGCAGGGTCGCCGCGCTGGAGGAGGTGGAAAAGGCCACCATCACCGCATCGGGGATGTCGCGGAAGAAGGGCCAGATCGGCAGGCCGGCCAGCAGCCTCAGCATGCCGCCGTGGACCAGGACGATATGGAGGATGCAGCCCAAGAGGAGGGCCGCCGCCATCAGGAAGATGTTGTAGAAGACGCCAAGTCCCGCTGTCCCCATGACCCAGGCCATCAGGGCGAAGACGCCGAAGGGCGCGACCTCCATCACCACGCGGGTAATGTAGAGGATGACGTCGACACCGGCGTCGAACAGTTTGCGAATCGGGTCGGCCTTTTCCCCGAGCGCCAGGATCGCGGCGCCCACAAGGAACGAGAAGAAGATCACCGCCAGGATATCGCCGCTGGCCAGGGCCCCGATCGGGTTGAGCGGCACGATGCCCAGCAGCTGGTCACGGACCGGCGGCGCTGAACCGACGACCTCGGGGGCCACGCCTTGGAAGTTGACGCCCTGGCCTGGCCCAAACAGCAGCCCCATGGCCATGCCGACGCCGACGGCGATGGCGGTGGTCAGCAGGTAGAGGAAGATGGTCTTGCCGCCGATGGAGCCCAACCGTTTGGGATCACCCATGCCCGCCACGCCGGCGACGATGGAGACGAAGACCAGAGGCACGACGATCATTCGGATCAGGCGTACGAAGAGATCGCCGACCCACTTGATGGCGTTGGCCTGTTCCCCGAGCAGCAGCCCGGCGATCACCCCAAGGACCAGGGCGAGCAGGATGCGCTTCCAGAGGACGACATCGAACCACCACCGCTGAATCAAGGTGCGCCTTTCGGGCGCCTCGGCGGTAGGGCTCGTCGGCGGCGAATCGGTCATGCGACTCTCTTGAAAACTGTGCCGCGCTACGGCGGCGGTTCGGCGCAGGGTAGGGGGGTTATTGGCCTACGCCAATCACTCTCGCCCGACTGAGCCTGGCGGGCTTATCGAACAAGTCCGACAAGAGCCTGCGCCGGGCCGATGGGCTGTCCTGCGAAGCGGCGCCCGTCTGCTAGGCGCCGCAGCGGCCGGGGCGCCCAAGTCGCAGGCGCGGCCTGGACCGTCGGGGCAATCGGTATTACGAAAATTGACGAACGTAATACTAGAGCCAAGATCGCCTCATGACCGTGGAACCGATTTCCCAGCTTGCCCGCCTCAGTGTCAGCCTGCCGGCCGAACTCCTGGCCCAGCTCGATGCGATGGTGGCCGAGCGCGCCCTGCCCAGCCGTTCGCAGATGATCGCCGAGCTGATTCGCCATGAGCTGGCCGAGCACAGCGAGGGCCGGGACGGGGCGATCCTGGCCGGGACCATCACCCTGATCTATCGGGCCGAGAGCGGCCGGGTGCGCCAGGCCCTGGCCCAGGCGCAAGGGCTGTTCCTCAAGGAGGTCATCTCCTCGCAGCACGTCTTCCTGGAGGACGACCAGTCCCTGGAGGTGCTGCTCGTCCAGGGACCGTCTGAGCGACTGCATATGCTGTGCGACGAACTCCGCCGGATCCGTGGGGTGCATCAGATCCGCCTGGTCACCACCCGCGCCCTGCTGCCCCCGCTGCACGCCCACGGGCGCGGCGGCAAGAGCGCCCTCGCCGGAGGCGCGGCATGACCGGCTCGTCCACCGCCGATCCCAAGGGCGCCCAGACCCATGCCCGCGCGCAAGGCGCCACCCGCATTGAGGCGATGCCGACCCTGCCGCCGAGCGCGGCGAGCGACCTCCCGGCCGGCGTGGCGGCTGACGACATGCTCTGGGAAGAGACGATCGGGGCCGGGGGCTACGCCGCCAAGCGGCTGAACCGCGGCGCGCGGCTGCGCCTGGTCGACCTGCAGGGCGACGCCTGCGCCTCCATGCTGGTGTTCAACGCCGAGAACCCCGTGGAGCGCCTGAATGTCGCCGACACGGTCAAGGTGCAGTGGAACGCCTATCTGGGCCAGGGCCGCCTGCTGCTGTCGGATATGGGGCGGGTCATGATGAGCCTGCTGGAGGACGGGGCTGAGACCCACGACGCCTTCTGCGGCGCGTCCAATGCGGCCTCCAATGCCCGACGCTATGGATCAGGTGACAACTGGGGTCCCCACCCCAACGCCCGGGACCGCTTCTCCCTGGCGCTGGCCAAGTTCGGTCTGGGCCGTAAGGACATCCATCCCTGCATCAACTGGTTCAAGGGCGTTAAGATCGACGCCGACGGCGCGGTGGAGACCCACGTCGGTCCCTATCCGCCCGGTCGCAGCCTGACCCTGCGAGCGGAGATGGACGTCATCGTGGTGCTGGCCAACTGCCCGCATGTTCGCGACCCCCGCCCTGAGTACAGCGTCACCCCGCTGCGGGTCAGCGCCTGGCGCGGGCCGGTGACAGCGCAGGACGATCCCATCCGCAATGCGACGCCGGAGGGCCTGCGGGCCTTTCTGAATGTCGAAGACTATTTCTGTCGCTAAGAGGGGCCGCCGCCATGACCGACACTGCTCTGGCCGGACTGCCTGGTCCTGTGCTGCATGACGAGATCGTGCCCGCCCTGGCCCCCTGGGACCATGTGGTGCGCAAGGGCGAGGTGCTGCGAATCATCGACCTGGAGGGCAACCAGGCTGTGGACTTCCTGATGTACGCGCTCGCCGACGACGCCGAGCGCTACAGCGCCCAGGACACCATCGCCGCCCAGGGCAACATCTTCCTGCGCACGGGCTCGGTGCTGTTGTCGAACGAGGGAAACCCGATGGCCACGGTGCTGGGCACCTCGGTGGCCTATCACGACACCATCGGCGGGGCCTGTTCCTGCGAGAGCAACACCCTGCGCTATGGCCATCACACCAAGGGCCAGCACGCCTGTGTCGAGAACTTCCTGCAGGCCAACGCCCGCCACGGGCGGGGCAAGCGCGACATGGTCTCCAACATCAACTGGTTCATGAATGTCCCCGTTGAGGCGGACGGCGCGCTCGGCATCGTGGACGGCATCTCTGCCCCAGGCCTCTATGTGGACATCCGCGCCGAGATGGATCTGGTGGCGGTGGTCTCCAACTGCCCGCAGATCAACAACCCCTGCAACGGCTTCAATCCGACGCCGGTGCGCATGATCATCGCCGCCTGAGCAGGGTCGTTCCAGTGTTCACCAAGGTTCTCGTCGCCAACCGCGGCGCCATCGCCTGCCGCATCCTGCGCACGCTCAAGGAGATGGGCGTGGCCTCGGTGGCGGTGTTTTCCGACGCCGACGCCGGCTCCCTCCATGTCAGCCAGGCCGATGAGGCGGTGCGGATCGGGCCGGCGCCGGCGGCCCAGTCCTATCTGGACGTCGAGGCCATCCTGGCCGCCGCCCGCGCCACAGGCGCCCAGGCCATCCATCCCGGCTATGGCTTCCTGAGCGAGAACGTGGCCTTCGCCGAGGCCTGCGAGGCCGCCGGGATCGCCTTTATCGGTCCGACGCCGGACAATATCCGCGCCTTTGGCCTTAAGCACACGGCGAGAGACCTGGCCCAGGCCCAGGGTGTGCCGCTGGCGCCGGGAACTGACCTGCTCACCGACGCCGACGCGGCGCTGGCTGCAGCCGGGGCGATCGGCTTCCCGGTGATCCTGAAGGCGACCGCCGGCGGCGGCGGCATCGGCATGCGGGTCTGCGAGGACGCTGCCGCCGTGGCCGAGGCCTTCGCCGCGGTCAGCCGCCTGGCGGGCAGCAACATCTCCGACGGCGGGGTCTTCCTGGAGCGCTATGTCCGCCAGGCCCGGCATATCGAGGTCCAGGTCTTCGGGGACGGCCAGGGCCATGTGGTCGCGCTCGGCGAGCGGGACTGCTCCCTCCAGCGGCGCAACCAGAAGGTCATCGAGGAGACGCCGGCCCCGCATCTGCCGGCCGCCACCCGACAGGCCCTGATCAAGGCCGCCGTGCGCCTGACGTCAGCGGCCCGCTACCGCTCGGCCGGCACGGTGGAGTTCCTCTATGACGCCGAGCGCGACGACTTCTTCTTCCTGGAGGTGAACACCCGCCTGCAGGTCGAACACGGGGTCACCGAGCAGGTCACCGGCGTCGATCTGGTGGCCTGGATGATCCGCGGCGCGGCGGGGGACTATGGGTTCCTGGAGGGCTTCGAGGCCAGACCCCAGGGCGCCTCGATCCAGGCCCGCCTCTATGCCGAGGACCCGGGCCAGGACTATCGGCCCAGTTCCGGGGTTCTGACAGAGGCGCATTTCCCCGACGGGGTCCGCGCCGACTCCTGGGTAGTGGACGGAACCGAGGTTAGCGCCTTCTACGACCCGCTGCTGGCCAAGCTGATCGTCACCGCGCCGGATCGAGAACAGGCCGTGGCGGCCCTGCAGCAGGCCCTGGACGACACGCGCCTGGCGGGGCTGGAGACCAATCTGGAATGGCTGCGCCAGGTGGCCCGCAGCGCGGCGTTCGTGTCAGGCCAGGTTTCGACCCGAGCCCTCGCCGACATCGCTTTCCAGCCTCAGACCATCCGTGTGCTAAGCGGCGGGCCGGCGACCACGGTCCAGGACTATCCGGGCCGCCAGGGCTACTGGGATGTGGGCGTCCCGCCATCCGGCCCGATGGACGCCCTGGCCTTCCGACTGGGCAACCGCCTGCTGGGCAATATGGAGACCGCCGCGGGGCTGGAGATCACCGCCCTTGGCCCCACCCTGCTGTTCAACCGCACCGCCTCGGTCTGCCTGGCCGGCGCCGCCCTTGAGGCGAGCCTGGATGGCGCGCCGATCGAGCCCTACGTCCCGTTCCAGATCGCCGCCGGCCAGACCCTGAAGCTCGGGCGGGTGAAGGGGGCGGGGCTTAGGGCCTATCTCCTGGTTCGCGGCGGGCTGGACGTGCCGGCCTATCTGGGCAGCCGGGCGAGCTTCACCCTCGGCGGGTTCGGGGGCCATGCCGGCCGCACCCTGGCGGCTGGCGACGTCCTGCGGGTCGGCGATGGCCTGATTGGGCCGCCGCGGGCGTCGCTTGCGTGGGATCAGCGGCCGTCGCTCGCCAAGGCCTGGAGCCTGCGCGTGCTGGCCGGTCCCCATGGGGCGCCGGACTTCTTCACCGAGGCCGACGTGGCGATGATCGCCAGCGCCCCGTGGAAGGTCCACTACAACTCCAATCGCACCGGCGTGCGGCTGATCGGGCCAACGCCGCAGTGGGCGCGCCGGGACGGGGGGGAGGCGGGTCTGCAGCCCTCCAACATCCACGACAACGCCTACGCCATCGGCGCGGTGGATTTCACCGGCGACATGCCGATCATCCTGGGGCCGGACGGCCCGTCCCTGGGGGGCTTTGTCTGTCCCTTCGTGATTATCCAGGCCGATCTGTGGAAGGCCGGTCAGCTGGCGCCCGGCGATACGGTGACCTTCCAGGTGGTCAGCGACCATGAGGCCGTGGCCGCAGAGAAAGCTCAGGACGCTCTGATCGCCGGCGCCCCGCCGCCGGCCCCGTCGCAGACGCCTGCGCCCGCCGTGCTTTCCAGCGACAGCCCGATTCTCGGGGTTATCGAGGCCGCCGGCCATCGACCCCGCGCCGTCTATCGTCGCCAGGGGGACCGCCACCTGCTGGTGGAGTACGGCCCCATTGTGCTCGACCTCGAGCTGCGCCTGCGCATCCACGCCCTGATGCTCGAGCTGAAATCCATGGCGCTGCCAGGCGTCATCGACATCACCCCGGGCATCCGCTCGCTGCAGGTCCACTATGACAGCCGGGTGCTGTCGCAGGCCGAGCTGCTGCGGGCGCTCACCGACGCGGAAGACCGGCTGGGCGGGCTCGACGACTTCGAAATCCCCTCCCGGGTGGTCCATCTGCCGCTCTCGTGGAAAGACCCGGCGATCTACGAGACCATCGACAAGTACATGGCCTCGGTGCGGGACGACGCCCCCTGGTGCCCGGACAACATCGAGTTCATCCGGCGGATCAACGGCCTGGCCAGCGAGGACGATGTCCATCGCATCGTCTTCGACGCGCGCTATCTGGTGATGGGGCTGGGCGACGTCTATCTGGGCGCGCCGGTGGCCACCCCCATCGACCCGCGCCACCGGCTGGTGACCACCAAGTACAACCCCGCCCGCACCTGGACCCCGCCCAATGTGGTGGGTATCGGCGGAGCCTATATGTGCATCTATGGGATGGAGGGGCCGGGCGGCTACCAGCTGTTTGGCCGCACCATCCAGGTCTGGAACACCTATCGCCAGACGAACGCCTTCACCGAGGGCAAGCCCTGGCTGCTGCGGTTCTTCGACCAGATCCGGTTTTTCCCCGTGTCTCACGAGGAGCTGACCGAGTGGCGTCGGGACTTCCCGCTGGGGCGGCGCGAAATCCGCATCGACCACGAGACCTTCCGCCTGTCAGACTACCGCCGCTTCCTGGCCGACAACGCCGCCAGCATCGCGGCCTTCCAGACGACCCGCGAAACCGCCTTCGACGCTGAACGCGCCGAGTGGGAACGCCGCGGCGAGTTCGCTCGGGTCGAGGCCCTGGCCAGCGCCGCCGATGATGTGGCCGAGGCGCCGGAAATCATCGTCCCCGACGGCGCAGAACTGGTCGAAGCGCCGCTCGGCGGCAGCGTCTGGAAGATGCTGGTCCAGCCCGGCGACCGGGTCGAGAAGGGCGCGGTCATCGCCATCATCGAGGCCATGAAGACCGAGTGCGATGTGACGAGCCCCACCGCCGGCGTCGTCCGCCAGGTCTACGCCCAGGAACGCCAGGCCATCGCGCCCGGCGCACCGATGATCGCCGTCGAACCCACCTGAAGGAGTCTGGGATGGACCGCCTCTCCGTCGCCGCCATCGCCGCCGAGGTCCGGTCAGGCCGCCGAACGGCCGAGGACGTCGCCCGCGACAGCCTGGCGCGGATCGCCGCCTATGACGCGGTTCAGCCCCAGGCCTGGATCGAACGTCAAAAGGCCGAGGCCGTCCTCGCCGCCGCCCGGGCGGTGGACGCCCGGCTGGCCGCCGGCGAGGACCTGCCTTTGGCCGGTGCGCCCTTTGCGGTGAAGGACAATATCGATGTGGCCGGTCTACCCACCACCGCAGCCTGCCCCGCCTATGCCTATGCCCCGGAGGAGACCGCCACAGTGGTGGCGCGCCTGCAGGCGGCGGGCGCGGTTCTGATGGGCAAGACCAATCTCGACCAGTTCGCCACGGGCCTGGTGGGCAGCCGCACGCCCTATGGCATCCCGGCCTGCGTGTTCAATCGCGACTATGTGAGCGGCGGCTCCAGCTCGGGCAGCGCCGTGGCGGTGGGGGCGGGGCTGGTGGCCTTTGCGCTGGGCACCGACACGGCCGGCTCTGGACGGGTGCCGGCCGCCTTCAACGGCTTGGTGGGCCTCAAGCCCACCAAGGGCAGCTGGAGCACCGCAGGGCTCGTCCCGGCCTGTCGGTCGCTGGACTGCATCACAGTCTTCACCGCCACCGCCGCCGATGCAGCCCTGGTGGACTCCGTGGCCGCAGGCTTTGACCCCGCCGATCCTTATTCCCGCCAGCCCGGTCCGGCCGCGCCGGCTCTGGGAGCCGCCTATCGCATGGGCGTGCCGCGCCTCGACCAGCTCAACTATCTGGGCGATGCGGCGTCTGAGCGGTTCTACGACCAGGCCATCGCCCGCTTGGCCGCCACCGGCGCGACCCTGGTGGAGGTGGATATCGCCCCCCTGCTGGAGGCCGCGCAACTGCTCTATGCCGGGCCGTGGGTGGCCGAGCGCACCGCCGCCATCGAGGACCTGCTGCGCACCCGGCCCGCCGCCGTCCACCCCGTGGTGCGGGCCATCGTCCAGACCGGCTTTGGCGTCTCAGGCCTGGAGACCTTCAAGGGCCTATATGCGCTGCAGGACCACGCCCGGACAGCCCAGGCCCTGTGGGAGACCATCGACGTCCTGTTGCTGCCCACGGCGCCGACCATCTACCGGATCAGCGAAGTGCTCGCCGAGCCCTTCGCGCTGAACGCCAATCTGGGCCTCTACACCAACTTCGTGAACCTGCTCGACATGAGCGCCATCGCCGTGCCGGCCGGCTACCGGGACAACGGGACCGGCTTTGGCGTCACCCTGATCGGTCCGGCTTGGGCGGACACCGCCCTGCTCGACCTCGCCCGTCGCTATGAGGAGATCCGTCCCATGCCCGCCGTCCCTGAGCTCGACACCGCCGGAAAGCCGCAGACCGTGAAGCTGAGCGTCGTCGGCGCCCATCTGGCCGGCATGCCCCTGCACTGGCAACTCACCTCCCGCGACGCCCGTCTGGTGGCCCGCACCCGCACCGCGCCGGCCTATAGGCTTTATGCGATGGCCGAGACGACGCCGCCGAAACCAGCCCTGATTCACGTGGGCGAGGCCGACGGCGCCGCCATCGAGGTCGAGGTCTATGAGCTGGATGTGGCGGGCTTCGGCGGGTTCACCGCCGAGGTGCCCGCGCCCCTGGCGATCGGCACGGTGAGCCTGGAGGATGGGACCACGGTGAAGGGCTTCGTCGCCGAGCCCCGGGCGCTGGCGGGCGCGACGGACATCACCCACCTGGGCGGCTGGCGCGCCTATATCGCCAGCTTGGCCTAACTCAGAGCTCAGACCTCACCCGCCATGGCCGCGATCTCCCTGGGGATCGCGGTCTTTTGCTTGTCGTCCAGCGGGAAATCATAGACCGCCGTGGAGCCATAGCGCTGCGGCGCGTGGGGATCGTGACGGCGCTTGTCCACCGCGATGACCCGGGTGCCCAGCTTGAAGGCCTCCTTGATGTCGTGGGTGACCATCAGGATGGTCAGACCGTGCTCGCGCCACAGGCCGGTGATCAGCTCGTGCATGTCCAGGCGCACCCCCGGGTCTAGCGCACCGAAGGGTTCGTCCAGCAACAGGATGCGCGGCCTGGTGATCAGGGCCTGGGCGATGGCCAGGCGCTGCTGCATGCCGCCTGACAGCGCCCGCGGGAAGGCCTTGAGCGAGGCGGAGAGACCCACCTGCTCCAGGATCGCCAGGGCCTCGGCCTTGGCTTGGCGGCGCTTGGCGCCGGTGAGCAGGCCGGTGAAGGGCGCCTGGTCGCACCGGGCGCCGAACATGACGTTCTGAAGCACGGTCATGTGCGGAAAGACCGAGTAGCGCTGGAAGACCACGCCGCGGTCAGGGCCGGGCTCGGCCGGGATGGGCTGCCCATCCAGCAGTATCTCCCCGCGGCTGGGCGCTTCCTGGCCCAGCGCCAGGCGCAGGAAGGTGCTCTTGCCAGCGCCGGAGGGTCCGACAATGGAGACAAATGAGCCGGGCGCCACGTCCAGGCTGACCTTCTCCAGTACAACATGGTCGCCGTACTCGACCCAGACATTGCGGAACGACAGGGCCGGGGTCATCGGCGGCCCCCTGGGGCATGGGCCCAGCGGAAGGCGGTGCGGCTCCAGGTCAGCAGCAGAAGGTCGATGATCACCGCCAGCAGGGAGATCCAGGCGACGTAGGGCAGGATGATGTCCATGGCCAGGTAGCGGCGAACCAGAAAGATGCGGTAGCCGAGACCCACGTCCGAGGCGATGGCCTCGGCGGAGATCAGGAACACCCAGGCCGGGCCCAGCGAGAAGCGCACGCTGTCGATCAGCCGCGGCATCGCCTGGGGCAGGGCGACCTGCAGGGCCACCAGCCAGGTGGAGGCGCCCAGCGTCTGGGCCTTGACGATCTGCTCCTCGGGGATGGCCGCCACGTGGGAAGCGAGGTCGCGGACCATGAAGGGGGTGATGCCGACGAAGATCAGCACGATCTTGGCGGTCTCGCCTAAGCCAAAGACAATGAACAATATGGGCAGGACGGCGATGGGCGGGATCACCGATATGGTGGCCACCAGGGGACCAAGGCCTGCCCTCGCATAGGGCAATAGGCCGATGGAAAGCCCGAGCACCAGGGTCGTGGCGGCCGCGGCGCCGACGGCGATTCCCAGCCGGGTGAGGCTTGCCTGGGTGTCGGCCACCAGGGGAATCCGGTCGGTTCGGGGATCCTTCTGCAGGGCCATGATCTGGATGGACTGAGCCATGGCCGCGGGCGTCGGCAGGATCTTATCGCGGGGGTTTTCCGCGTGGCGGGCCTGCGAGGCCACCAAATAGACCAGGACCAGGATCGCGATGGGCAAGAGGCCCAGAAGGAGGCGACCGCCGCCACGCGGCCTAGCGTTCAGCAATCGGCGCATGGGGCGGTCACCTCGATCAGGGGTACTCAGCTACGGGGGCGAGCGGGGCGCTAGAGGGCGCCGTCGACCGCCATCTGGGTATAGGTCGGATCAAAGCGCAGCGTGACGTTCTCGGCGTTGCCCAGGATCTTGCCGCCAGGGAAGCTGATGCCGATGTCATCCACCGACCGGGCGCCTTGGCCAAACAGCCCGGCCTGGAAG
>NZ_JAUSBZ010000162.1 GCF_030651755.1 Phenylobacterium sp.
GACAGCGAGGCGGCGGCCCGTGACCACGCCCGGGCCCTGCTGGAGGCCCTGGACCAGACGGCCTCAGCCCGCACCCCACCTTCGCCCCTGGCCGGGCCGATGGCCGCCTCGTCCGCAGAGGCCTATGAGGCCGCGGTCGCCGAGGTGGTGAACCGGATCGCCGCCGGAGAAATCTTCCAGGCCAATGTCGCCCGCCGCTGGACAGGAACCCTGGCGGCCGGGGCTGCGCCCTACGACCTGTTCGCCAGCTTGGCCCGAGACTCCGCAGCGCCGTTCGCCGCCTATCTGCGCCTGCCTGGGGCCGCGGTGGTGTCCAATTCGCCCGAGCGTTTCGTCGCCCTGCGCCGAACCGCTGAAGGGTTGGTGGCCGAGACGCGGCCGATCAAAGGGACACGTCCGCGGGGCGCTGACCCCGCCGAGGACGCCGCCCTGGCGTCCGAACTGCTGGCGAGCCCCAAGGACCGGGCTGAGAATCTGATGATCGTCGATCTGATGCGCAATGACCTGGCCCGGGTCTGCCGGCCAGGTACGGTGCGGACGCCGGAGCTGTTCGCCATCGAGAGCTTCGCCAATGTCCACCACCTGGTCTCCACGGTGACCGGGGTGCTGCAGGCCGGGCAGGGGGCCGGCGATCTGCTGCGGGCCACCTTCCCGCCAGGTTCGATCACCGGCGCGCCGAAGATCCAGGCCATGAAGGTGATCGCTGGCCTGGAGCCGCCCCGGGGGCCCTATTGCGGCTCGATCTTCTGGGCCGGCGTCGACGGGGCCTTCGATTCCAGCGTGCTGATACGCACGGCGGCCTGTGTTCAATCCTCTGAGGGCTGGCAGGTGGAGGCCGGCGCCGGGGCGGGGATCGTGGCCGACAGCGACCCCCGCGCCGAACGTCTTGAGACCGAAGCCAAGATTTCGGCCCTGCTGGCGGCCCTGTCGTCCGGCCCTGGGAGCGTAGCGTGAGCGTGGCCCTGGATGACCGGGGTCTGCTGCTCGGCGACGGGGTGTTCGAGACCTTGCGGGTGGTCGATGGGGCGCCGGTCGACTGGACGGCCCATAGGGACCGTCTGGCCTTGGGCTGCGCGGCTCTTGGACTGCCGGCCCCGGACGAGCCTGTGGTCTGGGCCGCGGCGCAATCGGCGCTGGCGGACGCCGGCCTCCAAAGCGGCCTTGCCGCCCTGCGGATCACCTGGACGGCGGGATCTGGCGGGCGTGGGCTGGACCGGCCAGACCCGTGCGCCCCGGTCCTCTTCGCCACGGCGTCGCCCGCGCCGCTGCTGGTCGGTCCGGCTCGGCTGATCACGGCGCAGACCCGACGCAACGCCGGCTCCATCGCCTCGCGCCACAAGACCCTGTCCTATCTCGACAATGTGCTGGCCAGGCGTGAGGCCCGGTCGGCGGGCGCCGACGAGGCGGTGATGCTGAACACCGAGGGCCATGTGGCCTGCGCCGCAGCGGCCAATCTGTTCTGGATCGCCGAAGGGCGCCTGTGGACGCCGGCCCTGGACTGCGGCGTACTGGCAGGGGTGACCCGGGCGCAGGTGTTGGCGCGGGCTGCGCAGGCCGGACTTGAGGTGGTTGAGACGGCGTGTGGTCCCGACTCCCTGCAGCGGGCGGAGGCGGTTTTCCTCACCAACAGCCTGATTGGCGTGCGAGCCGTCGCGTCCCTGGACGGGAGAAGCCTGGCGCCGTCGCCGTGGCTGGCGGTGTTGTCGCCGTCGGAGACCTAAACTTTAGGCGCTCAGGCGGCCGAACTCAGCAATCGGTGCAGTTGACCATGTCCATCTTGCGGGGCCGGAGATAGTATTTCTCCCTGAACACCATGGCGTCCGGTAGGGCATACTTGACCGCTGAGTTGAAGCTATAGTTCATCTCGCTCATGATCAGGGTGTCGTAGGGCTCCAGGAGGCCGGCGGGTACGTCGCTGACCGTGGAGCCCTTGGCGAAAGCCGTCAGACCCTTGCCATGGCTCCAGACCACCTTGGGGGAGCCCTTGTCGTCAGCGCGGATGGCGGTCACCCGGGCGCTCATGCCCGAGGCGGCGAAGGGCGAGAGGATCTCCTCGGCGATGGCGAAGGTGTCGCTCAGCTCAGCCCGGTTGGTCAGGGTGTCCTGGGCGACCAGATCTGCGACCACGGCGGTGGCGTGGCCGGCCCGGCGTTCGGCCATCAGGGCCATGGTGACCTCAGCCAACCCCAGATACATCAGGATCAGCACCGGGGCGATCAGAGCGAACTCGACGGCGGCCACACCGCTGCGGTCCCGGAGGAAACGGATCGCGCGCCTCAGCATTTTGCGCCTGTGGGCGGCGCGTCGCTGTAGGGCTCATTGCGGAAGGCCTCCACCGCCGAGACCATGCGCTTGTTCCCCGGGGCGTTGACCAGGGCGTTGGAGATCAGCGGCGTGATGATGGTCCAGTTGTAGTAGGTGCGCACCAGGACGATGTCGGTGGGGCCGCCGGGGGACCAGCAGGTCTTGGTCGGATCGAAATTGCCGCCAGTCATGGCCGGATCATCCCGCAGGCTGGTGAAGTCGGCGTAGGTGCGGACATCCACCTGCAGGTTGCCGGCGCAGGTGGAGCCCAGCCAACTCATGCGATCACAGACCGCCTTGGCGAAGGCTTCCTTGCTGGCGCCGCCACTGGTCTGCAGCTCGCCGGTGCGCAAGGGGCGGGCGGCGGCGGCCGTGGCGCCCTCCAGCGTGGTGGCCACCATGAACACCAGGGCCAGCTCCAGGACCCCAAAGATCAGCATCAGCAGGGGACCGGCGATGAAGGCGAACTCCACCGCCGTCGCGCCCTGACGGGCGCGGACGAAGTGGCGCAGGGTCTTGATCAAGGGCCTGGCGGCGCGCGGCATTCTGCGGGTCCATCCGGTTTCCGGCCAACCCTAGCCATTCGAGCCTAAGCGATGCTTAAGCGCCGAGGGCCGGTCCCCACTTATCGGAACGCGCCCTAGGGAATGGCCCGGGGGGCGTCGCTTTGGCCGATCTGCTCGCACCGGGGGGAGCAGGAGAAGGTGCGGGACTGGCCGCCACGGATATAGGACATCTGGCCATATTCCGGCGCGCTGACCACCACGTCGCGGTCGAACAGGACGCGGCCGGCCGCGTCGGTGACCACGACATTGGTGATCCCATAGCCCTTGCCGACCACCACCAGGTCCTGGGGCCCCAGCAGGCTGACATCGGCGATCCTGGGATTGGCCACCACCACATTGCGCGCCGCGCCGGGCAGCCGGACCTTGGCGCCCTGGTCAAGGCGCACCGACAGGGACGACGCCGCCGCCGGGGTGGCGACCATGAGGCTAAGGATGGCGCAGACGGCGAGACGGCGCATGGCGATGCCCAAAAACTGGAGGTGAAAGATCGGTCCTCCAGAATCGAGGGGAATGGTCAAGAAACCCTGAATCCAGCCGACTCGCGCGCGTGTGTGAATCATAAAGGGCATCCGCGTGAATTCGGGGTTTTGAGCGCGCATGGTTAATGAATGCTAATAGTAAACGCAAGTAAACCAAAAGAAAAATCCATCGAATACTCTCTGATTTACTCGCCATTAAGCCAGCCGCGGCATTGTGACCCTGCAATTCGGGGCGAGCAGACCACCCAAGGCCTGATCCCCGATCAATCTGCTCGCCAACAAAGGAGATCGAGCAATGTCGAAGTTCGTCACGCGCTTCCTGAAGGATGAATCCGGCGCCACCGCCATCGAGTATGGCCTGATCGCCGCCCTGATCGCCGTCGTGCTGATCACCGCCCTGAACACCCTGTCGGGCAAGATCTCCGGCACCTTCACCAAGATCGGCGAAGCGATGCCGCAATAGTCATTCGCCGCGCTCAAGCGGCGAAGACAGAGACCAAACTCGGAGGGCCGTGGCGGAGACGCCGCGGCCCTTTCTTCATGGGCGAGAAACCAAGCGTTCATCCCCCCAGGTCAGACTGACCTTACAGCGCCGGCCTCGCCTGCGACTGACTCGCCAGCGCCCGCCTTGAGAGCCCGCCCATGATCGCCCAATTCCAGGCCATCCTGCTCGCCGTCTGCCCGGCCCTGCTGATCGTGGCCGCCCTGAAGGACGTCACCACCTATACGATCCCGAACTGGATCTCCCTGGCCCTGATCGTCGCCTTCTTTCCGACGGCCCTGGCCCTGGGTCTGCCCATGAACACACTAGGTCTGCATGTGGCCCTTGGGGTCGGCGCCCTGGTGGCCGGCATGGCGATGTTCGCCCTGGGATGGATCGGCGGCGGAGACGCCAAGGTGTTCGCCGCTGCGGCCCTTTGGCTGGGCTGGCCGGCCTCAGCCCCCTTCCTGCTGGTGACGGCCCTGGCCGGCGGTGCGTTGGCCATGACCCTGCTGGCCATGCGCTCCATCCTGCTGCGCCGTTATGTTTCGGCGGGTCCGGCCTGGCTGAGCCGCCTGGCCGAGCCCGGCGAGAACGTCCCCTATGGCCTGGCCATCTGCATCGGCGGCCTGGTCGCCTTTCCCACCAGCAGTCTCGTCCTCGCCCTGTCGGCGGCGCCCCTTTAGCGGCTGTTAACCATGGGGGCGGCACAAGGACCACGCCGCCAGAAGGCGCCAGTCAATTGAGTCGCGGCGGACCGCCTGAACAGGGGCCTCGCCTTTCCCCCACAAGTGGGAGCGTATCGGAAAGTTCATGGGCGCCGTCCGCATCGCCATACTGGCCGCCGCCGCCATCGCCGCCATCCTGCTGGCCTTCATTGTGCGCGGGATGATGACGGGGGGGGGCGACGCCCCACAGGCGCCCGCGCCTGTGGCCGCCAGCCCCATGGCTCAGGTCCTGGTGGCCAAGCAGGACCTGCCGGTGGGAACCCGCATCACCCCGGCCATGATCGGCTGGCAGCCCTGGCCGGTTGAGGCCCTGAACGCGGCCTTCGTCACGGACGGCTCGGTGGCCGTCCCCCCCGCCGAAGGCGCCGAAAAGGTTGTCCAGAAGGCCGGGCAGGTGGCTTCGGACGCCCTGGGCGCCAGTCCCATTCAAGCCTTTGACGGGGCCATCGTCCGGGAGGCGATCGCCGCCGGCGAGCCGGTCACCGTCCGCAAGGTGATCCGCGGCGGCGAAGGCGGCTATATGTCTGTCGTCCTGGGCCCTGGCATGCGCGCGGTCTCCGTCCCCGTGTCGGCCGACACCGCCGCCGGCGGTTTCATCCTGCCCGGCGACCGGGTTGATGTGCTGCAAAGCCGCGACGCCCCCGATGGAACCGGCCGGGTCACCGAGACTCTGATGCGCAATCTGCGGGTCCTGGCCATCGATCAGGCCACCGAACCCGCCGAGGCCTCCAACACCATGATCGGGGGAACCATCACCCTTGAGACGCCGGCGTCTGACGTTGAGGTGCTGGTCCGAGGCAAGGCCCAGGGCGAGATGGTTCTCGCCCTGCGTCCCTATACCGATATCGGCGGCCCGGTCGGCCGCGGCGGCTCGGCCGAGCCACAGACCGTCCGGATTTTCCGGGATGGCGAGATGTCCGAGGTCTCTGTCCGATGAAGTTCGCCGGCCTCACCGTTTTCGCCGCCGCTTGCCTCCTGTTGTCGGCGCCCCTCGCCCAGGCCCAGAATCTGGCCGGTGGTCCGGCCAGCGCGCGTCAGGGCTCGACCATCCGTGTCGACCTGGCCGGCGGCGGCGCCACCCAGGCCCTGACCCTGCCCCGGGGCAAGTCGGCGATCATCGAACTGCCAGTCGACGCCCGCGACGTCCTGGTGACCAATCCCGACGTGGCCGACGCTGTGCTGCGCACGCCGCGGCGGATCTATGTGCTTGGCGTGGCGGCGGGTCAGACCGACGCGGTGTTCTTCGACGGCGCCGGACGGCGGATCCTGTCCCTGGATATCCGCGTCGATCAGGACACCGGCGCGGTGGCCCAGACCATCAACCGCCTGCTCCCCGGCGCCCGGGTGCGGGTGGACGCCATGAACGACAGCCTGATCCTGTCGGGCGAGGTGATGAGCCTGTCCGACGCCGACAAGGCCCTGCAGATCGCCCGCGCCGCGGTGGCCCGGCCCGAGCAGGTGCTCAACATGCTGTCCATCGCCGGCAAGGACCAGGTGATGCTGAAGGTGCGCATCGTCGAGGTGCAGCGCAATGTCATCAAGCAGCTCGGCTTCAACACCAATGCGGTGCTGAACCAGCTGGGCGAGCCGCAGTACATGTTCCGCAACGCCGCCAGCTACGCCATCAATGGCGGCCTGGTGGGCGGTCTGACTGGCGGCTACAAGCTCGACACCACCAAGCAACCGATCATGCAGTTCCCGTGCGGCTGGCCCGAGCAGCCTGACGTGCTCTGCGACAATGTCGTGCGCAGCGGCGGCAATTCCGACACCGCCACCATCAAGGAAGGTCTGGCCGGCGATCCTGGCCTCAACCAGGCCGAGGGCATGATCGAGGCCTTCGAGCGGGTGGGCCTGGTGCGCACCCTGGCCGAACCCAACCTGACGGCGGTGTCTGGCGAGGCGGCCAAGTTCCTGGCCGGCGGGGAGTTTCCCGTGCCGGTGGGCCAGGACGACGCCGGCCGCGTGACGATTGAATTCAAGCCCTTCGGCGTCGGCCTCGGCTTCACGCCGGTGGTGCTGTCGGGGGGGCGGATCTCCCTGAAGATTTCCACCGAAGTCTCTGAGCTGACCAATGACGGGTCGTTCTCCCTGTCCAATGGCGCTGGCGCCCCGCGCCTGGTGATCCCGGCGCTGACGGTTCGCCGGGCCGAAACCGTGGTCGAGCTGCCGTCCGGCGGCGCGATGATGATCGCCGGCCTTCTGCGCGAACAGACCAAGCAGGCGATCGATTCCCTGCCCGGCATGATGAACCTGCCCGTTCTCGGGGGGCTGTTCCGGTCCCGGGACTATCTGAAGGGCGAGAGCGAACTGGTGGTCATCGTCACCCCCTATCTGGTCAAGCCGACCTCGCCGGACCAGCTTCAGACCCCGGCCGATGGCCTGCGGATCGCCAGCGACTCCGAGACCCTGCTGCTGGGGCGCCTGAACCGCGCCTACAAGGCCCGGCCGCAGCCCGCCGGCGCCCCGGGTTACCAGGGCCCCTACGGCTATGTGATCGAGTGAGCGCCCCCATGACCCCTTCTCTGCGCCATCTGATCTCCCTGGCCCTGGCCGGCGTCCTGGCCGCCTGCGCCGGAACCCCGGCCCCGCGGGACGGGGCGATGATCAATCCACCGACTCCCCTCGACCAGTACCGCGCCCAGGTTATTCCGCAGGCCGATGAAGTTCGTCTGGCGATCCACGCCCAGGGCATCTCAGGGCCTCAGGCCGACGCCCTTGCCGGGCTGTTGAACGCCTGGCGGGCCAATGAGGGCGGACCCCTGAAGATCCAGGCGCCGGTTGGCGCAGGCGATTCGGCGGCCACCTATCGGATGGGCGAGAGCGTGCGGGCCTTTCTGGTCTCCCAAGGGGCGCCCCATACGGCCATCCAGCTCGCCGGCTATGACGCTGCGGGCTTCGCCTCGGCGCCGATGGTGGTGGGCTATGAGCGCTATGTCGCGCAGATCCCTCAGTGCGGACAGAGCTGGGAGAACCTCACCAGCACCTCATCCAATCAGGCGTCGGCGAATTTCGGCTGCGCGGTCAGCGCCAATTTCGCCGCCCAGCTGGCGAATCCGGCCGACATGGTGCGGCCCCGCGACATGGAGGCGCCCGATGCGGCGCGCCGTTCCGAGGTGCTGGCCAAGTACCGTCTCGGCGAGATCACCGCGACCCGGGCCGACGAGCAGGCCAAGGGCGCCCTCTCGCAAGTGGTGAGGTAGGGTGGCGATGCGAGCGCAGGGCGGGCACGACCCCTTTGACCTGGCCTATGAGGCCGACGACGACTTCGGGCCGGCGGGAGACGATGGCTGGAGCGGCGGCGCCGCCGTCGCCCGCCGCGGCGCCCCCGATCCCTTCGCCGACCTGGAGCCGCCGCCCCGGGCGGACGTTTCTGTTGATCCCTTTGAGGATCGGCCCCGGGCGGCCCAGACCTCGGTTTCAGCGCCCGCCGCGCCCTCGCCGGACGCGAACCCTGTCCATGAGATGATGGCCTCGGCCGAGGCGGCCTTTGGCGACTCCTCCCTGCCGCGGATCACGATCCACGCCTTCACCGAGCGTGACCGAACCGCCGACGTCATCGAGCATGCCGCCCGCGACCGGCGCATGGAGCGGGCCAGCGTCACGGTCCGAGAGGGTGGCCTGGCCGCCGCCGTGGCCGCCTATCAGAACCAGCCGACCCCGCCGCTTCTGGTGGTGGAGTGCGGCGAGAGCGCCGAGAAGCTCCTGGCGCACCTGGATCAGCTGGCCGAGGTCTGCGATCCCGGCTCCAAGGTGGTGGTGATCGGGGCGGCCAACGATATCGCCCTCTATCGGGAGCTGATGCGGCGCGGCGTCAGCGAATACCTGGTGCCGCCCTTCAAGCCCCTGCAGTTCGTCCGCTCCCTCTGCGGGCTCTATGCCGACCCCAGCGCCCCGTTCGTCGGCCGCCAGATCGCGTTTTGCGGCGCCAAGGGCGGCGTCGGGGTCTCGACCATCGCGCACAATATCGCCTACGCCATCACCGAGCGTCTGGCGGCCAATGCGGTGCTGGTGGACCTCGACCTGCCATTCGGCACCGCGGGTCTCGACTTCAACCAGGACCCGCTGCAGGGAATCGCCGACGCCCTGGGGGAGCCCGACCGGCTCGATTCGGTCCTGATGGACCGGATGATGGCCCGCTGCAGCGAGCGCCTCAGCCTGTTCGCCGCTCCCGCCACCCTGGACCAGGACTACGACATCACGGCCGAGGCCTTCGAGGAGGTCACCCAGAAAATCCGCGGGGCCGCGCCCTTCATCGTCCTGGACCTGCCCCATGTCTGGACCGCCTGGAAACGGCGCATCCTGTTGTCCTCCGATGATCTGGTGATTGTCGCCGAGCCGGACCTGGCCTCGCTGCGCAACGCCAAGAACATGGTCGACCTGGTCCGCCGCGCCCGGCCCAATGACGCGCCTCCCCGGCTTGTGCTCAATCAGGTGGGGGTGCCTGGACGGCCGGAAATTCCGGTGAAGGACTTCGGCGAGGCCCTGAACCTGACGCCGGCCCTGGTCCTGCCTTTCGAGCCCAAGCTGTTTGGCCAGGCGGCCAACAATGGTCAGATGCTGGCCGAGGTGGCGCCGCGATCCAAGACCGCCGAGGCGCTCAATGAGCTGGCCCAGCAGATCAGCCGGCGCGAACCGCCCGCGGCCCAGAAGTCCTCGCTGCTGGCCAACCTGTTCCGGCGGAAATAGCCATGTTCGGAAAGCGCGCCGCCGACGCCGACGCTCCCCCGACCCGCGCCCCGCAGGCGAGGCCCGCCGCCCCGTCGGCTGCGCCGCCGCCTCCGGACAAGGCCGCAGCGCCCATCGCCACGAGGCCCCAGCGCTCGGAACCCCCGCCGGCGGACGAACCCGCCCGGCCGCGGGCTGAGGCCCCCAGGGCCGGCGGCAAGAGTGACGGCCCCAAGGCGACCAGCGGTTTCGAACAGCTCCGCGCCGCCCAGGGGCCGGCGCCCGCCACCCAGGTCGTGCGCGAGCAGTCGGACTATTATCACGCCACAAAGACGACCATCTTCAACGCCCTGATCAATACGATCGACCTGGCCCAGCTCGCCCAGCTGGACGTCAAGGCGGCGGCCGAGGAAATCCGCGACATCGTCGCCGAGCTGGTGGCGATCAAGAACGTCTCCATGTCGATCTCCGAGCAGGAGACCCTGGTTCAGGACATCATCAATGATGTGCTGGGCTACGGCCCCCTGGAGCCTTTGCTGGCCCGGGACGACATCGCCGACATCATGGTCAATGGGGCGACCCGGGTGTTCATCGAAGTCGGCGGCAAGGTGCAGCTGACCAATGTGCGGTTCCGCGACAACGCCCAGCTGATGAACATCTGCCAGCGGATCGTCAGCCAGGTCGGCCGCCGGGTCGACGAAAGCTCGCCCATCTGCGACGCCCGCCTGCCCGATGGCAGCCGGGTGAATGTTATCGCCCCGCCGCTTGCTCTCGATGGCCCCACGCTCACCATCCGGAAATTCCGGAAGGACAAGCTGACCATGAAGGACCTGGTGGAGTACGACTCCATCACGCCCGAAGGCGCACGGGTCCTGGGCGTCATCGGCGCCTGCCGCTGCAACATCCTGATCTCCGGCGGCACGGGCTCGGGCAAGACCACCCTGCTCAATACGCTCACCGCCTTCATCGACCCGACCGAACGGGTGGTGACCTGCGAGGACGCCGCCGAGCTTCAGCTCCAGCAGCCCCATGTGGTGCGCCTGGAGACCCGGCCGCCCAACCTGGAGGGCCAGGGCCAGATCACCATGCGCGACCTGGTGAAGAACTGCCTGCGGATGCGCCCGGAACGGATCATCGTCGGCGAGGTCCGGGGGCCTGAGGCCTTCGACCTGCTGCAGGCCATGAACACTGGCCACGACGGCTCCATGGGCACCCTGCACGCCAACAGCCCCCGCGAGGCGGTCAGCCGCCTGGAATCCATGATCACCATGGGCGGCTATGGCCTGCCCTCCCGGACCATCCGGGAAATGATCGTCGGCTCCATCGATGTGATCATCCAGGCCGCCCGCCTGCGGGATGGTTCGCGGCGGATCACCCACATCACCGAAGTCGTGGGTCTGGAGGGCGATGTGATCATCACCCAGGACCTGATGCTCTATGAGATCACCGGCGAGGACGCCGAGGGCCGGGTCGTGGGGCGTCACCGCTCCACCGGCATCGCCCGGCCGCGGTTCTGGGACCGGGCCCGCTATTACGGCCTTGAGCGCGAACTGGCCGAGGCCCTGGACGCCGCCGAATGAGCCCGACCCTGACCGCCATCCTGGCCGCCATTCTCGGCTTTATCGCGGTGGCCGGCTTCGGATTTGTGCTGGTCGGACAGTCCCCGGGCCAGGCCCGGGCGGCGAAACGGACCCAGGCCATGCTCGGGCGAGATACCCGGGACGCCAAGACGCGGCGAGGGGGCTCCAACGTCCAGGACCAGCGCCGCAAGCAGATCCTTGAGAGCCTCAAGGAGCAGGACCGCCAGCAGCGCAAGGCGTCCCTTTCGATCAAGGCCCGCCTGCAGCAGGCCGGCCTTGGCCTCACCGTTCGTTCCTTCTGGATGATCAGCGCCGGCCTGGGCGCGTCGATCTTCCTGTTCACGATCCTGGCGGGGCAGCCGGCCTACCTGGCGCTGGGGCTGGGCTTTGTCGCCGGTCTGGGCCTGCCGCGCTGGACCGTGTCGTTCCTGGCCGCACGGCGGATCAAGAAGTTCGTCGGCGCCTTTCCGGACGCCATGGACATCATTGTCCGCGGCATCAAGTCCGGTCTTCCAGTCAATGACAGCCTCCGGGTCATCGGCGCCGAAGCGCCTGAGCCCCTGGCCGCAGAATTCCGATACCTGACCGAAAACACCGGCATGGGCGTCTCGATCGATCAGGCCATCGAGCGAATGTACGAGCGCATGCCTGCCCAGGAGGTGCGTTTCTTCGGCATCGTCCTGGCCATCCAGCAGAAGACCGGCGGCAATCTGGCCGAGGCGCTTGGCAATCTCTCGACGGTCATCCGGGCGCGGAAGCTGATGCGTGAGAAGATCAAGGCCCTGTCTGGAGAGGCGGTGGCCTCAGCCTTCATCATCGGCTCCCTGCCGCCGGCGGTGGTGGTGATGATCAGCCTGATGGCCCCGGAGTATATGGCGCCCCTGTTCACCGATGTGCGCGGGCGCATCATCCTGCTCGGCGGCGTGCTGCTGATGGCGCTCGGCATCTGGGTCATGCGCCGCATGATCAGCTTCAAGATCTGAGGGGGCGGGCATGAATCTGGGCGCCTTCACCAACCCGGCCAATATTCTCACCGTCATCGTGGCGGTGGCGACCTTCGCCACACTGATCACCCTGGCGCGGCCGCTGATGCGCACCAACAATCTGGAGGCCCGGCTCAAGTCGGTGTCGACCCGGCGCGAAGAGCTGCGGCGCAAGTCCCGGGAGGCGTTGGTGGCGGCCAAGGGCGGTACGCTCCGCCAGACCGACGAGGGGCTCTACAAGAAGGTGGTCGACCGCCTTCAGCTGTCGCGCCTGCTGGAGGACCCCAAGGTGGTCGACAAGCTGGCCCAGGCGGGATTCCGCGGGCCGCGACCGGTCAGCACCTTCTACTTCTTCCGCTTCGTCCTGCCCTTCGCGTTCGCCGCCTCGGTGGCCTTCTACCTGTTCGTGATCAACGACTTCGGCCTCAGCGGCATGAACCGGCTGGCCGCCATCGTGGTGGGTCTGACGCTGGGCTACTACGCGCCGAACATCTACATCAGCAACATCGCCCAGAAGCGGCGGGAATCCATCGTCGGGGCCTTTCCAGACGCGCTGGATCTGCTGCTGATCTGTGTGGAGTCTGGCATGTCCATCGAAGCGGCCATCCAGAAGGTCAGCCAGGAGATCGGCGGCTCCTCCATCGAACTGGCCGAGGAGATGACCCTCCTCACCGCCGAGCTGTCCTACCTGCCCGAGCGTCGTCAGGCCTATGAAGGCCTGTCACGGCGGACCAACCATCCCGGGATCAAGTCGGTGACCACGGCCATGATCCAGGCTGAGCGCTATGGCACGCCCTTGGGTGCGGCCCTGCGGGTTATGGCCAAGGAAAACCGCGACCTGCGCCTGGCGGCCGCAGAGAAGACCGCCGCCCAGCTGCCGGCCAAGCTGACCGTGCCGATGATCGTGTTCTTCCTGCCGGTGCTGTTTCTGGTGATCCTGGGACCCGCCGTCCTGCGGGTCATGGACATGATGGGGCCTGGCGGTTCCTAGAAGCCGAGACGATCAGGGGGATCGCTCCCCTGGTCGTTCAGTCTCCGTGTTCTGCGGCTATTGCGCGGCGCCCACGGCGTCCCAGGACCGGCCCGACCCACCTGTGGCGCCCGCCTGGGTCGCGCCTCGCAGATAGGCCAGGTTGTTGGCCACCAGTTGCGGCGGCAGATCCTGACGCGCCAGGGCCTCAGCCTCGCTGATCCGTCCCTGCAGGCCGAGGATCAGGGCCAGGTTCTGGCGGGTCACGGCGGTGGCGCCCGGCAGGACGGCGGCCTGACGGAGCAGGGTCTCCGCCTCCTGGGTCTGGCCGCGGGCGGCTTGGAACATGGCGAAATTGGACAGCACCGCAGCATTGTTCGGCGCCAGTTGCACGGCCCGGCGGTGGGCGGCCATGGCCTCGGCGTCGCGCTCGGCCTGTTCATAGGCCATGGCCAGCAGGAAGGGCGGCCGCCAGTCCCCCGGCGCCAGGACCTCGGCCTGACGGGCCGGAGCGACTCCGTAGAAGCCCTCGCCACGGCTGAGATGGACGCGGGCCAGTTCAAGCATCACCTCGACATTGTCGGGCGCCAGGACGGCCAGGCGCTGGGCGGCGGCGGCGGCCTCGGTGGTCTGGCCAAGGGTGCGAAGGGCCTGGGCCAAGCCGAGGCCCGCCTGGATGTCCGTCGGATCGAGATTGGCCTCCCGCGCCCAGAAGGCCGCCCGGGCCAGGGGGTCAAGCCCCGCGGCCAGGGTCCGCTCCTGCGGGGTGGCCTTGCGCGACTCTTCGACCATTTCGGCGGTGGCGGCCGGGGCGGACGGCGCCGCAGGCTTGGGCTTGAATCCGAACGCCGCGGCCGGCGGGGCGCTGGCCAGGCTGAGCGCGAGGGCGGTTGCGGCGAAGACCGACATGCGACACATGACCAGGGAAGCCTCCAGAGGTTCCGGGTCAGATTGGCCCCGCCGCCTTAAAGGAAGCGTTAAGCATAAGCCGAAGGGTCCGCCGCCATGTCAGACGTGATTTTGGACGCCGCCGAGGGCGTGATCATTCCCGTCCATCTTCTACGGGAGGCCGATGTCGATGCGGCCCTTGCGGCCCTGACCAATCAGGGCCGGGGCCTGGCGGCCCTGCATGAGTTCAAGGGCAAGGCCGGCCAGGTCCTGCTGGTCCCCGACGCCCATGGCGCGACCGAGCGGGTGCTGTTTGGCCTTGGCCAGGCGCGGGCTTCCGGGGTGCGGGCCCTGGCGGCCAAACTGCCCAAGGGGAACTATGAGATCGTCGAGGGACCGACGGACATCAGCGCCGATGAAGCGGCCCTGGCCTTCGCCCTCGGCAGCTACCGCTTCGACCGCTACAAGAAGAAGCCCGACGAGCGCCCGCGCCTGGTGGCCCGGGGGGCCGATGTGGCCGCAGTCCGGGCCATGGCCCATGCCTGCGCCCTGGCCCGGGACATGATCAACACCCCGCCCAACGACATGGGTCCGCTGCAGATCGAAACCATCGCCCGGGAGATCGCCGAGCAGCACGGCGCCGCCATCACCGTGGTCACCGGCGAGGGTCTGCTGGAGGCCAACTACCCGGCCGTCCACGCCGTCGGCCGGGCCGCTGCGGCGGGCCGCGAGCCGCGGATGATCGAGATGACCTGGGGCAAGGCGAGCGACCCCCTGGTGGCCATCATCGGCAAGGGGGTGGTGTTCGACACCGGCGGCCTCGACATCAAGCCCTCGGCCGGCATGCGGCTGATGAAGAAGGACATGGGCGGCGCCGCCCACGCCCTGGCCCTGGCGCGGATGGTCATGGCCGCGGGCTTGGCCGTCCGCCTGCTGGTGCTGACGCCCACGGTGGAGAATTCGATCTCTGGCGAGGCCATGCGGCCCGGCGACGTCATCGACTCCCGCAAGGGCCTGACCATCGAGGTGGGCAATACCGACGCCGAGGGCCGGCTGATCCTGGCCGACGCCCTGACCCGGGCCGCGGAATTCTCGCCCGACCTGACCCTCGACCTGGCCACCTTGACGGGCGCGGCGCGGGTGGCGCTGGGGCCGCAGCTCCCGCCTTTCATGACCGATGATGAGGAACTGGCGGCGGCCATCATGGCGGCGTCGGAGGCCGTGGAAGACCCCCTGTGGCGTCTGCCCCTGTGGAAGGGTTATGCCGAGGCCCTCGACAGCGATGTGGCCGATCTGAAGAACGATCCTGACGCCTGGGCCCAGGCGGGCGCGGTGACGGCGGGCCTCTTCCTTCAGAGGTTCGCCCCTGAAGGCGCCTGGGCGCATCTGGACATCTTCGCCTGGAACCCCCGGGCCAAGCCGGGCGTCCCGGCGGGGGGCGAGGTGATGGCCATCCGCGCCCTCTTCCGCATGCTGCAGGATCGCTACAAGTGAGCCGCGACCCGCGCCTGACCCTGGCCAGGCCAGATCTGGCTGCTGTGGCCCTGGAGGGGCGGGTCGCCGCCGAGCGCTACGCCGCGCCCACGCCGCGGGCCTGCAGGGTTGCGGCCACAGCGATCCGCACCGCCCCAGCCTCTGGCGCGGAGCAGGCCGACCAGTTGCTGTTTGGCGAGACCTTCGATGTCCTGGACGAGGCGGACGGCTTCGCCTGGGGCCAGGCTCGCCGGGACGGCTATGTGGGCTATGTCGATCTTGAGGCCCTGGGCGTTCCGGTCCTGGCCACCCACTGGGTGCGGGCCTTACGGACCTACGGGTTCGAGGCGCCAAGCATCAAGTCGCCGGCGCTGGGTCCCTACAGCCAGAACGCCCTGGTCAGCGTCGTTGAAACCGAGGGGCGGTTTGTCCGTGATCGGGGAGGCGCGTGGTTTGTCGCGGCTCATCTGGCGCCCGTGGGCCTGGACTTCGCCTCGGACCCGGCGGGGGTGGCCGAGCGCTATCTGGAGACGCCCTATCTCTGGGGCGGCCGGGAGAGCCTGGGCCTCGACTGTTCTGGACTGGTGATGCAGGCGCGACTGGCCTGCGGCCTGTCCTGTCCGCGGGACACCGACCAGCAGGAGGCCGCCTTCACCCAGGACGCCGATCCCAGCGCCCTGCGACGGGGGGACCTGGTCTTCTGGCGGGGGCATGTGGCGATGATGCTGAGTCCCGATCAGATGATCCACGCCAACGCCCATCACATGGCGGTGGCGATCGAGCCCCTGAACACCGCCATCGCCCGGATCGAGGCCGCCGGCTCCGGCGAGCCGACCAGCTATCGGCGGCCCTGAGCGCCTGATGTAGGAGACAAGAAAAAGCCCGGCGCGAGCCGGGCTTGGTCTTTGCGCCTGGAAGTCAGGCTCAGGTCGCGGCGGGGGCTTCGGCCGCTGGCTCAGCGCCCTCGGCGGCGGGGGCCGCTTCACCCTCCACAGCTTCGCCCGCTGGGACGACCTCGTCAGTGGCCGGCTCCTCAACCGGCGCCGGCGCCGGGAACGGGATCGAGCCGCCCATCGAATGCAGATAGGCCACCACATTGACCAGCTCTTCGCGGCGCTTGAGGCCGACGAAGGTCATCTTGGTGCCGTTGATGTGCCGCTGGGGCGCTTCCAGATAGGCGCCCAGCTCTTCGTGGGTCCAGACCGGGTGCGTGGCCGCATAGTCCACAAAGGCGTTGGAATAGGCATAGCCCGCATGGGCCGCCGGGCGCTGACCCACGACGCCCCAAAGATTGGGACCAATGCCGTTGGCGCCGCCCTGGGCGATGGTGTGGCAGCTGACGCACTTGGCGAAGCTGGCCTGGCCGGCCGCTACGTCGGCGATCGGCAGGACCGTGCCCCAGTCGATGGGGGCGACCGCTGGCGCGCCGCCGCCGGTCTCTTCTGGGATCGCGATCGCATAGCCCGGAGTCTCGGGGGCGTGCGGGGCGAAAACGATGGCGGAGGCTTCACGCAGGCCAACAATCGCCAAGCCTGTCGCCAGCACAGCGCCGGCGACCTTGTTGAACGTAAGGTCGCTCATAGTCTTAGATTCGGCCCTCTCTGAGGCCGGCCATCGAGACCGGCAGACGCGCGGGAATCTCCCGCCCCTTATTGCGCCCGCGTCTCTTACACGCTACCGGCGCTCGTGCAACCGGCCAGATGGTCGCCCCCGCCCTGCAAGCGTCACCGCCCACAGGCTTCGCCCGAACCATGACGCCCATCGTCCTCATTCCCGCCCGCATGGCCGCCACCCGCCTCCCGGGCAAACCTCTGGCGGACATCGAGGGCGTGCCGATGATCGTCCGAGTGCTCCGTCAGGCCCAGGCCGCGGACATAGGCCCCGTGGCGGTGGCGGCGGGCGACCCGGAAATTGTCGCCGCCGTGGAAGCTGCAGGCGGGCAGGCCGTCCTGACCGACCCGGACCTGCCCTCGGGCTCCGACAGGATCCTGCGCGCCCTGGAGGTTCTGGACCCGACGGGCCGCCACGACGTGGTGATCAATCTGCAGGGCGATATTCCGTTCGTCGCCCCCCAGGTGGTGGCCGACTGCGCCGGCCTGCTGGCCGACGAACCCGACTGCGACATCTCCACCATCGTCGTGGCCGACAGCGATGTGGCTGAGCGGTCCAATCCCGACATCCCCAAGGCGGTGCTGGCCATGGCGCCGGGCGGCCGGCGGGGGCGGGCGCTCTACTTCACCCGCTCCACCCTCTATGGAGACGGGCCAGTCTGGCTGCATCATGGGGTCTATGGCTATCGGCGCGAGGCGCTTGTGCGCTTCACGGCCGCGCCGCCTTCGCCCCTGGAACAGCGGGAGCGGCTGGAACAGCTGCGCGCCCTGGAGCTGGGCATGAGCATCTGGGCGACCGTGATCGATGCGGCGCCCATCTCGGTGGACAATCCCGCCGATCTGGAACGCGCCCGGGCCCATGCCCGGGCCATGACCGAGGGACTTCGATGAGCCAGGGACGTATCGCCTTCCAGGGCGAGCTGGGCGCCAACAGCCATGAGGCCTGCGCCGCCTACTTCCCGGACCATGAGCCCGTCCCCCATCCGACCTTCGACGAGGCCTTCGAGGCCATCAAGACCGGCGACTGCCAGCTGGGCATGATCCCGGTGGAGAATTCCATCGCCGGCCGGGTGGCCGACGTGCATCACCTGCTGCCCAATTCCGGCCTGAAGATCATCGGCGAGAAGTTCAAGCCGATCCGCTTCCAGCTGATGGTCAATCCCGGGGTGAAGCTGGAGGAGGTGACCACCGTCCAGTCCATGGCCATCGCCATCAGCCAGTGCCGCAGGACGGTCAAACGCCTGGGCCTGAAGGCCGAGACGGTGGGCGACACCGCCGGCGCCGCCCGGATGCTGGCCCAGACCCCGGACCGGACGCGAGCCGCCATCTCCCCGGCCTTGGCCGCGGAGATTTACGGCCTGGAGATTCTGCTGCGTGACATCGAGGATGAGCGGCACAACACCACCCGTTTCCTGGTGATGACTGCGCAGGCCGAGCCCGAGCCGCCGCCCTTCACCAGCCCTTGCATCACCAGCTTCGTCTTCCGGGTGCGAAACCTGCCGGCCGCCCTGTACAAGGCGCTGGGGGGCTTTGCGACCAACGGCGTCAACATGACCAAGCTGGAAAGCTACATGGAGGACGGCGCCTGGACGGCGACCTTCTTCTACGCCGAGGTGGATGGTCGGCCGGAGGATCGCGGCCTGGCGCTGGCCCTGGAAGAGCTGCAGTTCTTCTCCGAGCGCTTCGAGATTCTTGGGGTCTATCCCGCCGACCCCTTCCGCGCCCGGGCCTGACGGGCAAGCCCATCTGGCCAGGTTTACGGACCCTGGGTAAGGCGGGGCAGGCTCGTCCCTCAAAACCCGGGGGAGGCCGCCATGCCGCTTGATCGCAGTCCCTATGCCGAGGTCGCCGACCGGCCTGAGGCGGCCGTCGCCCTGCCTGGCCAGGCCTATGTGGATAGAGACGTATTCGCCGCCGAGCAGGCGCGAGTCTTCCGGGCCGGCTGGGCGCCGGTGGCGCGGACCAGCGATGTGGCGAGGCCCGGCGACTATCTTTCGGTCGACCTGTTCGGCGCGCCGCTGGTGGTCACCAATGACGGCGGAACCCTGCACGTCCTCTCCAGGGTCTGTCGCCATCGCGGCATGCCGGTGGCGCAGGGGCGGGGCTCGGCCAAGGCCCTGACCTGTCCCTACCATCTGTGGCGCTATGATCTGGACGGCCGCCTGGCCGCCGCCCCGGCCATGGAGCGCTCGGCGGTGTTCGACCGCGCCGACTGCGCCCTTCCCCAGATGAGAAGCGAGGTCTGGGGCGGCTGGATCTTTGTCAATCTGGATGGTCAGGCGCCGCCGCTGTCGCCCCGGCTGGAGGGCCTGGCCGAGCGACTGGGTCAGATCGCGCCAGACCGCATGGTCACCGCCGACCTGCTGACCTTCGAGTCCCCCTGGAACTGGAAGGTGATGGTCGAGAACTTCCTGGAATCCTATCACCATATCGGGCCTCACCGGGACACCCTGCAGACGTCCAATCCCGGCCTGTTGACCTATGAGGGGGCGGCCTCAGACCTGTTCACCGTGCTGGAAAATCCCCCCGCCGACGGCAGCCACGGATCGTTCGTGGTGGCGGCCATCTTCCCGCTGACCCTGATGTTCTTCACCGAAGGGGAGACGCCGCTGGGGGTCTGGTATGAGCTGACCGATATCGAGACCGACCGATTCACCCTGAAAATCCATCTGCTGGCCCCGCCTGAATTCGCCGCCGTTCCGGAGTTCGTGGCCCTCTATCGCGAGCAGGTCACGGCCATCCATCTCGAGGATGTTCCCGCCTGCCAAGGGGTGCAGCAGGGAATCGCCAGCCCCTTGTACCGGCCTGGGCCGCTCAGCCATCTGGAGCAGCCGCTGTGGCGGTTTCACCGGCATCTCCAGCAGGCCATGGGGCAGGTCGCCAGCGCTGCGGGCGCCTGAAGCCTCAGCCTTCCTCGACCCAGGCCTTCAGCAGCTGGTGGGCGATGGCGAGCGGGCCAGGGGCGAAGACGCCCTCGATCTTGCCGGCCAGCAGGTCGCGGGCCTCATCGCGGGTGAACCAGCGGACCTCCGACAGCTCGGTCTGGTCGGGGGCGGCCTGGTCGTCCTCCACCTCGGCGATCAGGCCGATCATCAGGGAGGACGGGTAGGGCCAGGGCTGGGTGGAATGATAGCGGACACTGACGGCCGTCAGCGCGGCCTCTTCGGCCAGCTCCCGGGCGCAGGCCTCCTCGATGCTCTCGCCGGGCTCCACGAAGCCGGCCAGGGCCGAGAACATGCCGGGCGGCCAAGCCTCCTGCCGGCCCATCATGCAGCGGTCGCCGAGATAGGGCAGCATGATCACGACGGGATCGGTGCGGGGGAAGTGCTCGGCCTTGCAGGTGGGGCACTGGCGCTTCCAGCCCCCGTCGACGACCACGCTGGGCTCGCCGCAGGCCGCGCAATGGCGGTGGCGGCGGCGCCATTCGAACATGGACTTGGCCGTCGCAGCGATGGCGGCCTCTGAGCCGGGCAGGCGCAGGGCGATGGCCCGCAAATCTTCAAATGAACCGACTCCGCGCAGGGGCCCCTCGGCAGGGTCCACCCCGCCCTCGATGTCCACGGCGAAGACGGCGGTGTCCTTCCACAGGCCCATGAACAACAGCCGCTCAACCCCGCCGGCCAGTTCGTCGGAGATGGTCGCCGGCACATAGGCCAGCTGCACGCCCCCGCCCGCGGCGGTCTCCACGAGGGGGCGACCGTTCCACAGGACGATGGCCAGCGATTCGGCCGAGGTCTGCATTTCGGCGAGCCAGGCGGTGTCGCCCCGGCGCTCGCTGGCGCGGTCCAGGGGGTTGCCGGCGAAGATGTTTTGGAAGGCGGTCAGGGGCATGAATTGCGTTCTATCTGCGCCCGAGCTTGCGCGCACCTGTTTCGATCGCGATATTGGGGGTGGAGATCGGCGACGGGCGGAGTCCTCGCCAACCCGGTCAGGTCCGGAAGGAAGCAGCCGTAACGAGTTTCGCTTCGGGTCGTCGTCCGGTCTCCACCCGTTTCCTCTCACCTTCCCCCCATGGCCGACCAAGACATCACGCTCGATTCCGATCTGCCCGAGCGTGATCCGAATACGACGGACATGTTTGGAAACCCCGAGCCGGCGCCCGCGCCGCCTGCGGCGGAGAGCGCGGCCTATACGGTCATTGCGCGCAAATACCGGCCCAAGACCTTCGAGGACCTGTTCGGCCAGGAGGCGATGGTCCGCACCCTGCGCAACGCCTTCGCCTCGGGCCGCATCGCCCACGCCTTCATGCTCACCGGGGTCCGCGGGGTCGGCAAGACCACCACGGCGCGCCTGCTGGCCAGGGCCCTGAACTACGAGACCGACACCATCCACGCCCCGACCCTGGACCTGTCCCAGGACGGCCGGCACTGCCGGGCCATCGTCGAGGGCCGGCACATGGACGTGCTGGAGCTGGACGCCGCCAGCCGCACCGGTGTCGGTGACATGCGCGAACTGTTGGACGGGGTGCGCTACGCGCCGGTGGAGGCCCGCTACAAGGTCTACATCATCGACGAGGTCCACATGCTCTCGACCGGGGCGTTCAACGCCCTGCTCAAGACGCTGGAGGAGCCGCCGCCCCACGCCAAGTTCATCTTCGCCACCACCGAGATCCGCAAGGTGCCGGTGACCATCCTGTCGCGGACCCAGCGCTTCGACCTGCGCCGGGTCGAGCCCGAGGTGATCGTCAAGAACCTGGAGATGATCTGTGCGGCTGAGGGCGCGCGGGTGGAGGCTGAGGGCCTGACCCTGATCGCCCGGGCCGCCGAGGGCTCGGTGCGCGACGCCCAGTCCATGCTCGACCAGGCCATCGTCCAGGCCGAGACGGGCCAGACGGTCAGCGCGACCTCCATCCGCGACATGCTGGGCCTAGCCGACCGGGCCCAGACCATCACCCTGTTCGAACAGGCCATGAAGGGCGAGGCCGGTCCGGCCATCGAGACCTTCCGCGGCCTCTATGGCTATGGCGCCGATCCGGCCCAGGTGATGGGCGACATGCTGGAGCACTGCCATTCGGCCTCGGTGGCCAAGGCCGTCGGCCCCCAGGCTCTGATCATGCCCAAGGAGCAGGCCGCCCGCCTGACGGCGATCGGCGCGGCGCTCTCGGCCGGCACCCTGTCGCGGGTCTGGCAGATTCTGCTGCGGGCCCACGAGGAGGTGCGACGCGCCCCTGACCCGGCCGCAGCCGTCGACATGGCCCTGATCCGGCTGGCCTACGCCGCCGACCTGCCGGGGCCGGAGGAGGCGTTGAAGAAGCTGCAGGCTGGCGAAGCCCTGCCCGGCGGGCCTGCCCCGTCTGGCGGCGGAGGCGGCGGCGGCGGTTCGGGCGGCGGCGGCGCCAGCGCCGTGGCCCGCCAGATGGCCCAGCCACAGGCGCAGGCCGCGCCCGAGATCACCCTGCGCCGGTTCGAGGACGTCATCGCCCTGATCGAGCAGAAGCGCGACATCTCCCTGCGTCTGGACGTGGAGCGGTTCGTCCGTCCTATCGCCTTCCGCCCCGGCGTCATCGAGTTCGAGCCGGCGCCGGGCTCCCCCAACACCCTCATCCAGCGTCTGGCCGGCCGGCTGAAAGAATGGACCGGCGCGCCCTGGCTCATCGTCGCCCAGGGCGGCGGCGGGGCTGAGAGCCGCTGGGAGTCGCAGAAGCGCGAGGAGCGGGAAGCCCGCGAACGGATTGAGCAGGATCCCTTTGTCCGTTCGGTGATGGAAGCCTTCCCCGGCGCGGAAATTCTCAGCATCCGGACCCTGCCGCAGCCCGACCTCCAGCCGACCGGCGAGGACGACAGCGAAATTGAAGAGGACTAGAGCGCGATGAAGGACCTTGGCTCCCTGATGAAGCAGGCCCAGGCCATGCAGCAGAAGCTGGCCGACGCCCAGGCGCGCCTGGCCGAGACCACGGTGGAGGGCACGTCTGGTGGCGGTATGGTCCGACTGACCCTGCGGGGGTCCGGCGAACTGGCCGGCGTGGTTATGGACGAGAGCCTGCTGGCGCCTGGCGAGGGCGAGGTCTTGTCGGACCTGATGGTCGCCGCCCATGCGGACGCCAAGCGCAAGCTCGACGCCATGCAGGCCGAGGTGATGCGCGAGGCCGCCGGCCCGTTGGCCGGCATGGGCCTGCCTGGCATGCCCAAGTTCTGATCGACGCCCCTTGGCCGCATCCTCAGGACCCGAGATCGAGCGCCTGATCGCGCTGCTGGCCAAGCTGCCCGGGATGGGGCCGCGCTCGGCGAGGCGGGCGACGCTCGCCCTCCTCAAGCGCCGCGAACAGTTGCTGACGCCGCTGGCCCAGGCCCTGGCTGACGCCGCCGAGCGGGTGAAGACCTGTTCGACCTGCGGGGCGCTGGACACCCGCGACCCCTGCGCCGTCTGCGCCGATTCCGAACGGGACGCAGGCCTGATCTGCGTCGTGGAAGAGGTGGGCGCGCTTTGGGCTATGGAGCGGGGCGGCTCCTTCCGCGGGCGCTACCACGTGATGGGGGGCCTGCTCTCGGCCCTGGATGGCATCGGCCCGGACGCCCTGCGGGTGGGCTCTCTGGTGGCCCGGGCCAGCGCGCCGGAGGTGACCGAGGTGATCCTCGCCCTGCCGGCCACGGTGGATGGCCAGACCACGGCCCACTATCTCGCCGAAAGGCTGGCGCCCTGTGGGGTGACCATTTCCATGATCGCCCGCGGCGTGCCGGTGGGGGGCGAGCTGGACTGGCTGGACGACGGCACCATCGCCCAGGCCCTGCGGGCCCGCCGCCCGGCCTGAGGCCGAAAGGCCCGGCGTCCTTCGAGGCTCGCTGGCGCCCGCACCTCAAGATGAGGGATGGGGGCGAGGGCGGCCCCTGGCCCCGACGTCCGACTCCGGCTAGGAACGGAGCATGAACCTGGATGCCTCCCTCGTCGCCGTGGTGGTCTGCGCCCTGGCCGCTATCGCCGGCTTCGCCTGGGCGCTGATGGAGCGGCGCCGCGCTGACCGGCTGCAGGGCGACTACTGGACCCTGCGCGACCACAGCGCGGGCGCCGAGGCCGAGCTGCGCAGCTTCAAGGCTCAGTCAGAGGCCCAGGCCGAAATTCTGCGCAACCAGGCGGCCCAGTCGGCCAATGTGGTGGCCGAGGCCCTGCTCAAGCGCACCGAGGAGACCTTCCGCAATCGCGAGCAACTGGCCCAGGCCAGGCTGGAGGCCCAGCTGAAGCCGGTGGCCGAGACGCTCGCCAAGTTCCAGGAGCAGGTCACGGCGGTGGAGAAGACCCGCGCCGAGGAGACCGGCGGGCTGAAGGCTCAGATCGCCCAGCTGCTGACCGCGTCTGTCGCCACCCAGGACGAGGCGCGCAAGTTGTCGGCGGCGCTGCGCCGGGGGGCCGGCGTCCAGGGCCGCTGGGGGGAGCAGACCCTGCGCAATGTGCTGGAGGCCGCGGGCCTATCACACCGCTACGATTTCGAGGAACAGGTGGCCACCGACACCGAGGAAGGCCGCCGACGCCCCGACGTCACCGTGCGCCTGCCGGGCGGGGCCCTGTTCGTCATCGACGCCAAGTGCTCGCTGAACGCCTTCCTCGACGCCCAGGAAGCCACCGATGACGCGGCGCGCGAAGCCTGTTTCGTCCGCCATGCCCAGAGCGTGCGGGCTCACATGCAGAGCCTGTCGGCCAAGGCCTATTGGGACCAGTTTCCCGCCTCGCCCGATTTCGTGGCCATGTTCATCCCCGGCGACAGCTTCCTGGCCGCGGCGCTCGACCGGGCGCCGGACCTGATGAGCGAGGCCATGGATCGTCGGGTGCTGGTGGTGACGCCCACGACCCTGTTCGCCCTGTGCAAGGCGGTGGTCTATGGCTGGCGGGTGGAGGAGCAGGCGGCCAACGCCCAGGAGATCTCCAAGCTCGGTCGCGAGCTCTACAAGCGCCTGTCGGTCATGGGCGGCCATGCCGCGGCCGTGGGCAAGAAGCTGGAAGAGGCCGTCGGCAAGTACAATCAGATGGTCGGCTCCCTGGAGACCCAGGTGCTGACCCAGGCCCGGCGCTTTGAGGACCTTAAGGTCGACCACGAGGGACGCGATATCCCTGAGCTCAGCCCCATCGAAACCGCCGTGCGGCCCCTGGCCAAGCTTGCGGCGGAGTCCGGCTCAGAGTCGGCGCCTCGCATCCGGGCTGTGGGCGAGGACGGCTGAGCCGCGACAAAGGCCGACCTTGACGCTCAGGTTTGGCGCGCTTACCTCGCAACTATGGCCATTCGCGAAATCCTCACGGTCCCGAACCCGATCCTCAAGCAGGTCTCCCAGCCGGTGGAGGCTGTCGATGATGCGCTGCGCGCCCTCATGGACGACATGCTCGAGACCATGTACGCCGCGCCCGGCATCGGCCTGGCCGCGATCCAGATCGGCGTGCCCAAGCGCGTCATCGTCATGGACATCGCCGGCCCCGACGACGAGCGCCAGCCGCGCTACTATGTGAACCCCGAGATCCTCTGGGCGTCGGACGACACCGCGCCCTACGAGGAGGGCTGCCTGTCGATCCCCGACATCTATGACGAGGTCGAGCGTCCGGCCCGGGTCAAGCTGCGCTACCTCAACTATCAGGGGGAGCAGGTGGAGGAGGACGCCGAGGGGCTGTTCGCCGTCTGCATCCAGCACGAGATGGACCACCTGGAGGGCGTCCTGTTCATCGACCACCTGTCGCGCCTGAAGCGTGACCGGGCGGTGGCCAAGGTCAAGAAGCAGGCCCGCGCCGCCTGAGGCGAAACCTCTGAGCGGCGGCGGCCCTATTCCGAGGTGGCTTCGTCAGCCGTCTCCCGGATTTCCGCGCCGGCTTCCTTCAGGGCTTGGCCAGCATCGCTGGCCGCGTCCTTCGCCAGGGCCGCGGCGTCAGACGCCACGGTCTTGAGTTCGGCCCCGGCTTCTGAGGCGGCCGCCTTGAGTTCAGTTCCAGCGGCCTTGGCCTCGGTTCGGGCCTGATCTTTTTCGGCCTCTGTGCAGGCGGCGAGCGCCAGGGTCGCGAGGGCGGCGATGATCGTCAGGCGCATGGAAACCTCCTTGGGTTCTGAAGCGCCCTATCAACGGTCAAGCTTGTCCTTCGGTTCCGCAGCTTTGCGCCCTGGAGGGCGGCGGGGTAAACGGCGTCCATGCGTCTGGCCTTTCTTGGAACTCCCGACTTCGCCGTCATCGCCCTGGCCCGCCTGGTGGCGGCCGGCCACGATATCGCCTGCGTCTATTCCCAGCCCCCGGCGCCGAGGGGACGGGGCCAGGCGCTGAAGCCCTCGCCGGTGCACGCCTTTGCGCAGGACCATGGTCTGCCAGTGCGCACGCCGGCTTCCATGCGCGATCCCGCCGAGATCGAGATCTTCCGGGCGTTGGATCTGGATGCCGCCTGCGTGGTCGCCTACGGCCAGATCCTGACCCGGGAGGTGCTGGAGGCGCCCCGGCTGGGCGCCTTCAACCTGCATGGCTCGCTCCTGCCCCGCTGGCGAGGCGCGGCGCCCATCCAGCGGGCGGTCATGGCCGGCGACGAGATCACCGGCGTGCAGGTCATGCGAATGACCGAGGGCCTGGATGAGGGCCCGGTGCTGGCCACCGCCACGGTGCGCATCGGCCCACGGGACACCGCTGGCGATATCCACGACCGTCTGGCCGAGCTGGGCGCCGACCTGCTGGCGCAGACCCTGCCGAAGATCGAGGCCGGGGTCGCCCAGGAGATTCCCCAGTCGGCCGAGGGGATCACCTACGCCAAGAAGATCCGCCCCAAGACCGCGCGCATCGACTGGTCGAAGGCCGCTGCGCGGGTAGACGGCCAGATTCGTGGCCTGTCGCCCTTCCCCGGCGCCTGGTTCGAGGCGCCGGGGGACAAGGGGCCGGTTCGCGTCAAGGTCCTGGCCTGCGTCCGCGAGGACGGCGCTGGCGCTCCAGGTGAGGTGCTGGACGACCAGCTGCTGGTGGCCTGCGGCGAGGGGGCGGTGCGTCTATTGCGGCTCCAGCGGGAGGGACGCGGCCCCCAGGACGCGGAGGTCTTCCTGCGGGGCTTTCCCCTGTCGGCGGGCGCAAGGCTTAGCTGATGCCGCGCTACAAGCTCACCGTGGAGTATGACGGCCGGCCCTATCGGGGCTTCCAGGCCCAGGCGGGGCTGGCCTCGGTGCAGGGCGCCATTGAGGCCGCGGTGAAAGGCTTCTGCGGCCAGGACCTACGCCTGCAGGCGGCGGGCCGCACCGACACCGGCGTCCACGCCATCGGCCAGGTGGTGCATGTGGACCTGGACAAGGCCTGGAAGGCCGATGTGGTCCGCGACGCGCTCAACGCCCACCTCGTGCCGCAGCCCATCGCCATCCTGTCGGCCGAACAGGTGGAGGATCCCCGCTGGCATGCGCGCTTCTCGGCCATCGAGCGGCGCTACATCTACCGCATCCTCAACCGCAAGGCGCCGCCGGCCCTGGACTGGGGCCGGGTCTGGCATGTGAAGAAGCCCCTGGACGCTGACGCCATGCATACTGCGGCCCAGGCCCTGGTGGGCCATCACGACTTCACCACCTTCCGTGACCTGCAGTGCCAGGCCAAGTCGCCGATGAAGACCCTGGACGTGGCCCGGGTGCGTCGCGAGGGCGAAGAGGTGGTGCTGGAGTTCGCCTCGCGCTCCTTCCTCCACCGGCAGGTCCGCTCCATGACCGGCACCCTGGCGGAGGTGGGGCTGGGACGGTGGAGCGCCGCCGATGTGGCCGACGCCCTGGCGGCCCGCGATCGCCGCGCCTGCGGCCCCGTGGCGCCGGCCGCCGGCCTCTATCTGGTGGGCGTGAAGTATGGCGCGTTAGCGCCAGGAGATTGAACCACAAAGCTCACCAAGAGCACGAAGGACGCAAAGGCTCTTCGTGAACTTCGTGTCCTTCGTGGTTGATGCTCACTCCGCGCCTTCGGCGCGAGCGCGCTTCAGCCGCCGAACCGCGCGAAGTAGCGGGCGATGAGGCGCTCATAGACCGCCTGCAGGTCGCGAATCTCGGCCACGGGGGCGCGTTCGTCCACCGCATGCATGGTCTTGCCCACCAGCCCCAGCTCCACAACCGGGCACAGGGCGCGGATGAAGCGGGCGTCTGAGGTGCCGCCGGTGGTGGACAGCTCTGGATCGCGGCCGGCCACGTCGCGCACGGCGGCGGCGACCAGATCGGTGAAGTCCCCGGGTTCGGTCAGGAAGGCCTCGCCGCTGATGGCCGGCGTGACCCGCACCGCCCCGTCGAAGCCTTCGGCCTTGGCCTGGGCCACGCCCTCGATCCAGGCGGCGAGGTCGGCGCCCTTGTGGCCCGGATTGAAGCGGATATTCACCCGGGCCCTGGCCTGGGCAGGGATCACATTGGTGGCGGCGTTGCCCACATCAATGGTGGTGATCTCGAGATTGGATGGCTGGAAGCCGGTATAGCCTTCGTCCAGCACATGGGCGTCCAGGGCCGCCAGGATGCGCACCAGCACCGGCACGGGATTGGCCGCCCGGTGGGGATAGGCCACATGGCCCTGCCGGCCCTCGACCACGATCTCGGCGTTGATCGAGCCGCGTCGGCCGATCTTGATCATGTCGCCAAAGGTCTCGGCGCTGGTGGGCTCGCCCACCACGCAGTGATCGACGATCTCGCCCTCAGCCATCAGCGCCTCGACGACCTTCTTGGTGCCATCGATGGCGATCCCTTCCTCGTCCCCGGTGATCAGGAAGGAGAGGGAGCCGGTGACCTCGCCCCGGGCCAGGCCGGCGGCTGCGGCGGCGGCGAAGGCGGCGAGGGCGCTCTTCATGTCCACCGCGCCGCGGCCGATCAGGATGTCATCGACGATCTCGGCGGCGAAGGCGTCCTGGCTCCAGGCGCTGGCGTCGCCCACCGGAACCACGTCGGTATGGCCCGCAAAGCAGAGGTTCGGCCGCGCGGTCCCCCAACGGGCGTAGAGGTTCTCGATCTCCCCGAACCGCATCCTGCGGCAGGTGAAGCCGAGCTTGGCCAGTTCGGCTTCCAGCACATCCATGGCGCCGGCGTCGGCCGGGGTGACGGAGGGGCGGCGGATCAGGTCCTGGGTCAGGCGGACGGGGTCAAGGCTGCTCATGGGCAGCAGTTAGCCATGGTTGGACGGCGTCGCAATGGTCGCCTGATGCGGTGCGGGCCCGACGCTCCACCCAGGTTAGGTTGTTTAATATAGAGTAATCATCCCAGTATAGGAATGAGCGGTATTTCATAGATCAGATAAAAATGGCCTCATGCCTCCAACGAATGGAGGTCTGTCATGAGCATCGCGTCGCTTTTTGGTCTTGGTGAGCGTCGCCCTGATATATCGAGAGTCGATCTGGCCCTGAGGTCTGAGCGGCCACAAAATCGCGTCCCTGCAAAGTCGCCTTTTGGTCGCCGAGTATTTCGCGCTGACCTTGGAGCGAGCGACAATCTATACTTCGCCATACGCTCTTTAGGGCTCCAGGGACGGGATCATGTCCTGCAGCACGCCTTCGTCGATGATCGGGGGAACGTGGTGATGAGCGCCCTGGTCCGTTCGACCGCGCCGGGGGCGATCCTGCTGGGTCCCTCAGCCGGGGACCTGGCGATGGAACCGCTGGACCAGGAGTCGTTCGAATACATGGCTAGGCGACTCTGCGGCGGCGCCCGGTTGGTCGCCTTCCAGCGGGTGCTGCAGGGGGGGCTTCTGCCCCATAGTGCGGTCACCTCGGCGACGACCGTCGACTGCGCCTGGCGGCGCTTTCAGCACACGGCGCGGCGACTCGGCCTGGCCGTATCGGCTCGGACTCCGTTGACGCTCAATGACGCCCTGGCCTTGGCCCGGCTGCCGGAGCTTGAGTCGGAAGATGCGGCCCTGCGGGCCCTCGCCATCCGGGCGCTATGGCGCTGGATGGATGAGGTTGACTGAACCGCTCAGCTTCGGGAATCGATGGGGTCGGTGAAAAGGGGCTTCAGTTCGTCGAAGAAGGTCTTGAGTCCGTATCGCTCTCCCAGGGTGAAGAGGCCGTTTTCATCCCGGTTCAAATAGCCATTGGCCGCCAGCAGCAGCAATTTGCGCCGGGCGCTCTCCCTGGGAATTCCGGTGATTTCCGACAGGCTCAGGGCGTTCAGCCCGCGTTGAGGACGCGGCGCGGCTCCTTCGCTGTTAAGGCGGTCGGCGAGTTCCGAAAGCAGGAAGGTGAGATAGAGGACATATTGGTCCAGATCCCCATCGAACCGCGCCCGGGTCCGGATCAAGACGGCGGAGAAGTGCCCGCTCCACCGATAGAACAGCCGGTGGAAGTCCTGATCAAACGCGATTGACTCACTTTCCACCCAGCCCCTGGGTTCTCGGGGAACGACGGAGCGGGATGTCCCGCCCTCATCAAGCGCCAGGGGCGCATGGCTTGAGGTTAACGAAAACATAACGATCACTCCCGCAGTCGGTCTCGTTGCATAAGCAACGAGAAGTTGTCACATTTCGGGCGAAGCGGAGCTTTCGTTAGTCAGATTTCGCCGTCATTCCAGATGGAAGACTGCATTAACCAAGTATAAAGACGTCTCCGCTCGTAGGAGACAACCTAGTCTACTCGCCCATAACGGGAAACAAGGGCCGCGCTCAAAATGAGCGGACAGGCCCCCCTGAAGCGTCTCGCCGAGAATGCATGCAGGTGCTGAC
>NZ_JAUSBZ010000163.1 GCF_030651755.1 Phenylobacterium sp.
AAGGCTTTCCATGGCCAGGACTACGCCGCGCTCAAGCGCGACCTCACCGCCCTGATGACCGACAGCCAGCCCTGGTGGCCGGCCGACTATGGCCACTACGGCCCCTTCTTCATCCGCATGGCCTGGCACAGCGCCGGCACCTACCGCACGGGCGATGGCCGCGGCGGCGCATCCTCCGGCTCCCAGCGCTTCGCCCCTCTCAACTCCTGGCCAGACAACGCCAACCTCGACAAGGCCCGGCGCCTGCTCTGGCCGATCAAGCAGAAGTACGGCGCGGCGCTCTCCTGGGCCGATCTGATGATCCTGGCCGGCAATGTGGCCATCGAGTCCATGGGTGGCCCTGTCTTCGGCTTCGGCGGCGGCCGCAAGGACGTCTGGGAGCCCGAGAAGGACATCTACTGGGGCTCGGAGGAACAGTGGGTCGGCCAGGGCGCCGAAACCCGCATCCAGCCCGACAAGGAGATGGCGCTGGAAAACCCCCTGGCCGCCATCCAGATGGGCCTCATCTACGTCAATCCCGAAGGCCCCGGCGGCGAGCCTGACGCCATCCAGTCCGGTCGCGACATCCGCGAGACCTTCGCCCGCATGGGCATGAACGACGAGGAGACCGTCGCGCTCACCGCCGGCGGCCACACCTTCGGCAAGGCACACGGGGCCGGCGACGCCTCCAAGATCGGGGCCGAGCCCGAAGGCGCCGACATCGCCCAGCAGGGCCTGGGCTGGACCTCCAGTCATGAGAGCGGCATCGGCGACCACACCATCACCAGCGGCATCGAGGGCGCCTGGACCCCCACCCCCGTCCAGTGGACGATGAACTACTTCCACATGCTGCTGGACTACGACTACGAGCTGGTCCGCAGCCCCGCCGGGGCCAAGCAGTGGCAGCCCATCAACCAGAAGCCGGAAGACATGGCGCCGGGCGCCCACGATCCCTCCAAGCGCCTGCCGACCATGATGACCACGGCCGACATGGCCATGAAGATGGACCCCAAGTACCGGGAGATCTCCGAGCGCTTCCGGGCCAATCCCGATCAGTTCGCCGACGCCTTCGCCCGGGCCTGGTTCAAGCTCTGCCACCGCGACATGGGGCCCAAGGCCCGCTACTTCGGCCCCGAAGTGCCCGCCGAAGACCTGATCTGGCAGGACCCCATCCCCCCGGTCGATCATCCCCTGGTGGACGCCGCCGATATCGCGGCGCTGAAGGGCAAGCTGCTGGACTCCGGCCTCACGGTGGCCGAGCTCGTCCAGACCGCCTGGGCGTCTGCCTCCACCTATCGCGGCTCCGACCACCGGGGCGGCGCCAATGGCGCCCGCATCCGCCTGGCCCCGCAGAAGGACTGGGAGGTCAACCAGCCTGAGCAGCTTTCCCGCGTCCTCAAGGTGCTGGAAGGGATCAAGGCCGCCTTCGACGCCGGGGCTTCCGGCGGCAAGAAGATCTCGCTCGCCGACCTGATCGTCCTGGGCGGCGTGGCTGCGGTGGAGAAGGCCGCCAAGGCCGCCGGCCAGGAGGTCACCGTCCCCTTCACCCCGGGCCGCACCGACGCCTCGGCTGAGCAGACCGACGCCGAGGGCTTCGAGGTCCTCGAGCCCAAGGCCGACGGCTTCCGCAACTATCTGCAGGTCAAGTTCAGCGTCCCCACCGAGGAGCTGCTGATCGACCGGTCCCAGCTGCTCACCCTGACAGCGCCCGAAATGGCCGTTCTGGTCGGCGGCCTGCGGGTGCTGGGCGCCAACCATGGCGGGTCCAAGGACGGGGTCTTCACCGACCGCCCCGGCCAGCTGACCAACGACTTCTTCGTCAACCTGCTCGACATGGGCACGGCGTGGAAGCAGGTGGACGACAGCGCCGATGACCTCTTCATCGGAACCTGCCGCAGGACCAACCAGCAGAAGTGGACCGCCACCCGCACCGACCTGGTGTTCGGCTCCAACTCCCAGCTGCGCGCCCTGTCAGAGGTCTACGCCTCGGCCGACGCCGGCCAGAAGTTCGTGACCGACTTCATCAACGCCTGGACCAAGGTGATGAACGCCGACCGCTTCGACCTCCCCCGGGAGAAGCGCCTGGCCGGCGCCCACTAAAGCTAAAGCCTGGCCCCCGCCGCGACGCCTTCGGGCGTGGCGGCGGGGTGTTCGACGCAGGCTGGATCTGACCTCAGAACCGCGTGCGCAGGGCGAAGGTCACGTTCCGGGGCTCGCCATAGGTGTTGTAGGTGTTGGGTCCCCCGATCCGGGCGTAATAGGTCTCGTCCAGCAGGTTGTTGATGGTCACGGCCACCGAGGTCTTCGGCGTCAGGGCATAGCCCCCATGCAGACTGACCAGGGCATAGGGCGGCTGTTCCCGAACCCCGGCGACGCCGGCGCCCAGGAAGGTGCTCTGGGCCATCAGACCTGCGCCGAACCAGGCCCGGTCCCACCCTGGCGCGGTCGGGGTGTACTTGGCGAAGACCTTCAGCGTGTGCTCCGGCTCCCAGGTGTCAAAGGCCTGGCCCACCAGACTGGGGGTCGAGTTCTCGATGTGCTCGGTCTGGATGAACGAATAGCCGAACGACAGGTCCACGCCGCGATAGGGTCGCCCGGTCACCTCGAAGTCGGCGCCGCGCACCTCTACCTCCCCCTGCTGCAGGAAAAAGCCGGGATGAGCCACATCGGTGAAGGCGCGGTTCACTTCCCGGGTCCGATAGACGGCCAGGGCGGCCAGCAGCCCCTCGTTGAAGAACGTCCCCTTGATCCCGCCCTCGATCTGCTTGCCGACCCGGGGGTCGAGGGGCGAGCCTCCGCCCGCGTCCCACTTCAGCGCGGTCTGCGGAATGAAGATGTCGGAATAGCTGCCGTACAGGGTGATGTTCGGACGCAGATAATAGACCACCCCGGCATAGGGCGTGACCTCCCCCTCCGCATGGGCGCCGCGCACATAGTTGGTCGGCCGGGGATTGGGGGCGATGGTCCGGCTCTGGGATTCAAAATCGCTGATCCGCGCCCCCAGCACCACCGTCAGCCCATCGATGATCTCGAAGCGGCCCTGGCCATAGAGGCCGCTCTGCTCGATGCGGTTCTGCGTACCGTTATTGTAGATGAAGTCGGGTCGCGGAACATTGACGGCGTCTTCAAAGGCGATCCCCGTCCCGGACGGTGAGCCCGTGAAGAAGCTGGTCGTCGCCGACTTGTTGTGAAAATTGTAGAGTTCCCAGCTGTAGCCGACCATTAGGGTATGGCTGCGGCCAAACAGATTCAGCGGCCCCGTGGCGTAGAGATCGACCCCGGTCCGCTCGGTGATCCCGTCGCTGCTGCGCACATTGAAACTGGAGAAGCGGTTGGTGGCCGGGTTCAGCCCCGTCCCCGGGGTCGGGAAACCATCGGTGAAGATCTTGTTCTGCTCGCGATAGGTGACCTTGGCCCGCGCCACCCACTGGCTGTC
>NZ_JAUSBZ010000003.1 GCF_030651755.1 Phenylobacterium sp.
CGGCGTCAACGTCTCGGTCCAGCGCCTGCTGGATGATTACGACGTGCTGGTCATGGCCGGCGGCGCTGAAAAGCCCCGCGACCTGGAAATCGAGAACCGCGACCTGGAAGGCATCCATTTCGCCATGGACTTCCTGACGCAGCAGAACCGCCGGGTGGCCGGAGATTCCGAAGAGGTCGCCGCCCCGGGCGGGACCCTGTCGGCCAAGGGCAAGCATGTGGTGGTGATCGGGGGCGGGGACACCGGCTCGGACTGCATCGGCACATCGAACCGCCATGGCGCGGCCTCGGTGACCCAGCTGGAGATCATGCCCCAGCCGCCGGTCCGCGAGAACAAGCTGATGACCTGGCCCGACTGGCCGCTGAAGCTGCGCACCTCGTCGAGCCACGAAGAGGGCTGCGAGCGCGACTTCGCCGTCGCCACCAAGCGGGCCATCGGCAAGGACGGCAAGATCGAGGCCCTGGAGTGCGCCCGCCTGGAGTGGGTCAAGGGTGACGACGGCCGCATGGTCATGAAAGAGATCGAGGGCAGCACCTTCCAGCTCAAGGCTGACCTCGTTCTGCTGGCCATGGGATTTGTCAGCCCCCGCCACGAGGGCTTCGTGGAGCAGGCCAAGGTCGACCTCGACCCCCGGGGCAATGTGAAGGCCTCAGTGGACGACTATCGCACCTCTGAGCCGCGCATCTTCTCCTGCGGCGACATGCGCCGGGGCCAGTCCCTGGTGGTCTGGGCGATCCGTGAAGGCCGTCAGGCCGCCCAGGCGGTCGACGCCTATCTGATGGGCGCGAGCAAGCTGCCTCGCTAGATCAGTCGCGTTCGGCGGCCGGCTCCCAGCCGGCCGCCGGCGCCCCCGAAGGGGAAATAACGCGGGTCTCAACATAAAGGCGAAATTGCGAAAGATTCGCATTGTCGTTTTCCCGGGCGAGAAATAAGAACGCTTCGCAATCTTATTTGAGCCATGGGATTTCCCGCACATGACGAAGCCAATTTCGGGCGTTCGCGCCTATGCCCGCCGCGCCTTGACGCCGGCGGCGGTCGCCGGCCTGGCCGGACTGGCCCTGGCGCCGCAGGTCCACGCTGAGGACGCGCCCCACGAGGTGGCCGGCGTCCGCGTCGAGGGCCACAGGGCGGCCGAGCCGGCCTCGCCCAAGTTCACCGCCGACCTCCTCGACACGCCCCGCAGCGTGACCGTGATCCCGCAGGTGGTGATCGAGCAGATCGCCGCCACGTCGCTCCAGGAGATTCTACGCACCTCGCCGGGTATCACCTTCGGCGCCGGAGAGGGCGGCCAGCCGCTGGCCGACCGTCCCTTCATCCGGGGCCAGGCCTCGGGCAACAATGTCTTCGTCGACGGCGTCCGCGACAGCGGCGGCCAGGTGCGGGACATCTTCAACCTGGAGCAGGTCGAGGTCGTGAAGGGGCCGGACTCCGCCTATAATGGCCGAGGCTCCGGCGGCGGCAGCATCAACCTGACCAGCAAGCAGCCCAAGCTCGTCGAGGAGACCAGCGCCAGCCTGCGGGTCGGGACCGACTCCTATGTGCGCGCCGCGGCGGACGCCAATTACGTCCTGGGGGACACCAGCGCCGTGCGGGTGAACCTGATGGGCGCCCAGGGCGATGTCCCCAAGCGTGATGCGGTGGATTTCGACACCTGGGGGGCGGCGGTGGCCGCCGCCATGGGGCTGGGGACCGACAGTCGCCTGACGTTGAGCTACTATCACCTGACCCGCAACGACATGCCCGACTATGGCGTGCCGCTTTCGCGCAAACTGCCGGGGGTCACGCCCACCGAAACCGGCATTCTCGACGTGCCGCGGGAGGCCTTCTACGGCCTTACCGCGCGGGACTACCAGGAGACCACGGCTGACATCGCCACCCTGGTCGGCGAGCACGACATCAATGAGGCCATGACCTTCCGGGGCGTCGTCCGCTACGCCAAGACCGTCAACGACTATGTGGTCACCAATCCTGGCGACGGCGGAAACGCCCAGTTCGTGAACGGACAGTGGTGGATGAAGCGCGGCCTCAAGTCCCGCTGGAACCCGGCCACGACGACGGCGGCGGTGGCCGACATCTATGGCCGCTTCACCACCGGCGCCGTCACCCACAGCTATGACGTGGGGCTGGAGCTCTCCCGGGAGAGGAACCAGAACGCCGCCTACACCGTCACCACCACGGCCGGCTCGGCCTGCCCGACGGGCTTCACCGGCGCCGGGACCGGCGACTGCACCCTGGTCTATGCGCCCAATCCGGCCGATCCCTGGACAGGAACGATCGTTCGCGGCCCCGTCTCGTCCACCGTGTCCAAGACCGCCGGGATCTATGTCTTCGACACCCTGTCCTTCGGCGAGCGTTGGCTGCTGAATCTTGGCCTTCGCCACGACGAATATTCGGTGACGGGCCGCAACGTGTCGGCCACCGCCGTCACCGCCAGCGAGGGCGACTGGAGCTTCACCAACTATCAGGCGGGCCTCGTCTACAAGCCCACCGCCCATGGCAGCATCTATGTCTCCTACGGCACGGCCTCGACCCCGCCGACCATATCCGGCGGCGACCAGAATACGGCTGGCGGGGTGGGATCGGGCAATCTCGCCAATCAGCTACTCGACCCGGAGGAGACCACCTCGGTGGAGGCCGGCGTGAAATGGGCCTTCTTCGGCGAGCGCCTGACCACCTCGGCGGCCATCTTCCAGGTCAACCGCGAGAACGCCCAGATCCAGATCGAGCCGGGCGTCTACGCCCAGGCCGGCGAGACCGAGGTGCGCGGCCTGGAGCTCGCCGTGACCGGTCTGATCACACCAGCCTGGTCAGTCTTCGGCGGCTATACCTATATGGAGAGCGAACTGGTCCGGGGCGCCTACAACAACGTCAATGTCGGCGATCCCCTGGCCAACACCCCAAAACACAGCTTCAGCCTGTTCTCCACCTACCAGCTGACCCCGGCGCTCAGCCTCGGGGGCGGCGCCTACTATGTCTCCGACAGCTTCGGGGGCAACCAGGGCGGGGCCGGCGGCGGGGCCAATGGGGTCTACGCCCCGGAATACTGGCGGTTTGACGCCTTCGCCAGCTACCGGATCAACGACCGCCTGAACCTTCAGCTCAACGTCCAGAACGTCACGGACGAAGACTATATCGCCCGCACCAACGGGGTTCACCATGCCGACTATGGCCCGGCGCGACAGGCTATGCTGACCCTGAACGCCAAGTTCTGACCCCACGCAGAACCGCGTTCAACTGAGGCTCCGCAGGTTCGCCTGCGGAGCCTCCTCAGCTTCGGCGCACGCAGACGAGACCCTCCCGATGATGCTGCACATTCCCGAGGTGCTGACCAAGGCGCAGGTCGCCGACCTTCGCGGCCTCATCGACGCCGGCGCCTGGGTGGACGGCAATGTCACCTCCGGCGCCCAGTCGGCGCTCGCCAAGCGCAATGAACAGCTGCCCGAGGCCTCGCCGGAGGCGCGGGAGGCCGGGGAGCGCATCCTCGACGCCCTGTCGCGCAATCCCCTGTTCGTCACCGCCGCCCTGCCGCAGACGGTCTTTCCGCCCCTGTTCAACCGCTATGGCGGCGGCCAGACCTTCGGCCTGCATGTGGACAACGCCGTGCGCCAGAGCCCCGATGGCCGGGTGCGCATCCGCAGCGACCTGTCGGCCACCCTCTTCCTCACCGAGCCCGAAGACTATGACGGCGGCGAACTGCTGGTGGAGGACACCTATGGCGTCCATGAGGTGAAGCTGCCGGCTGGGGACATGATCCTCTATCCGGCCTCAAGCCTGCACCAGGTTCGCGCCGTGACCCGCGGGGCCCGGATCTCCAGCTTCTTCTGGATCCAGAGCATGATCCGCGAGGACGCCCAGCGCAGCCTGCTGTTCCAGATGGACATCGCCATCCAGCAATTGGCGGGAAAGGTGGGGGCCGGAGCGCCGGAACTGGTCTCCCTGACCGGCGCCTATCACAACCTGCTGCGGATGTGGGGCGACCTTTAGCCGTCCCACCGGCCCCTCAGGTCAGGCTGAGGCCCGGCCGCCGGCCAGATAGTCCAGCTTGCCGATCGGCGCGCCCGTGTGACGGAGCAGGGCGTAGGCCATCGAGACGTGGAACAGGAAGTTGGGGATCGAAAAGGTCAGGACGAAGTCCTTGGCCGTAAAGGTCATGGCGCCCTTGGGCAGGGGCAGCTCGATGATCCGCTCCAGGTCGTCGCTGACCTGGTCTGGCGTGATGGTCTCCACAAAGGCCAGGGTCTTGGCGACGCGGGCCTTCAGGTCCTCATAGGTGGTCTCGGTGTCGGGCATGACTGGCGGGGTGACGCCGGCCAGGCGGGCGGCGCCGCCTTTGGCTGCATCGGTGGCCAGCTGGATCTGGCCGATCAGGGAATGCATGTCCGGCGCAAGGCGCGCCTCAAGCAGGTCAGAGAGGGGCTGGCCCTTGGCCTTGGCGTGGGCCTCGGCCTTGTCGAGCAGGGCGGCCAGGTTGCGCAGCATCTGCACATAGGTCGGGATCGCGGCGTCATAGAGGGTCAGGGCCAAAGGCGTCTCCTAGGGGTCAGGCTTGAGCGGACATGGGGAGCCGGTCGCCGCCGCGCCATGGCAGAATCGACCTAAGCTCCACCTTAGATCATCTGCGGGAGCCCGCGGCCATGAAGCGCCTCGTCTTCGACCTCGACGGGACCCTGACCCTCGACGAGCCCGGCCTGGCCTATGGCGAGCGCCGGCCCAATCGCGTGGTGATCGAACAGTTGCGCGCCTACCG
>NZ_JAUSBZ010000004.1 GCF_030651755.1 Phenylobacterium sp.
CTGTTTCTCCTCGGCATGTGGCTGATGACCGAAGGGCTGAAGCTGGCGGCCGGCGGCGCTCTGCAGGCGGTACTGGAGTCCTGGACCCGGTCGGCGCCTCGCGGCTTTCTGGCCGGGGTCCTGATCACCGCCCTGCTGCAATCGTCCAGCGCCGTAACCGTGGCCACCCTCGGTTTCGTGAACGCGGGGCTACTCAACCTGGCGCAGGCTGTCTGGCTCATCATCGGGGCCAATGTCGGGACCACCATGACCGGCTGGCTGGTTGCCCTGGTGGGCGTGAAGATCGATGTGGGGGCGCTGGCCCTGCCCCTGATCGGATTTGGGATGTTGGGACGGCTGGCGTTCCGAGGTCGCTCCCGGCTTTATGGCGCCGGCCAGGCCATGGCTGGGTTTGGCGCCTTCTTCCTCGGCGTCGGCGTGTTGCAGAGTGGCTTTTCAGACCTCCTGAACGACGTGGGGCATCTGGTCCCGAGCGACGCCACCCTCGTCAGTCTCCTGGTCGCCCTGGCGGTTGGGGTTGTGGTCACAGTGCTGACCCAGTCCTCCAGCGCCGCCATCGCCCTCACCCTGACCGCCGCCGCCAGTGGGGAAATTCCGCTCGCCATCGCCGCCATGGCGGTGATTGGCACCAATATCGGCACCACATCGACAGCGATCCTGGCCGCCCTGAGCGCAACGCCGGCGGCGCGGCGGGTGGCGGTGGGGCATGTGATCTTCAACGCCGTCGCCGCGGTGAGCGCCCTGGCCCTGCTATCACCCCTGCTGTGGCTGAGCACCTGGTTGACGGCCAGTTTCAATCCGCAGGCTGAGACCCCGGCCATCCTGGCCATGTTCCACACCCTGTTCAATCTGCTCGGCGCGCTGATCATGGCGCTGATGGGAGGGCGCCTGATCGCCTTCCTGCAGCGGCGCTTCGTGACCGCCGAAGAAGATCTGGCCAAGCCTCGATATCTTGACTCCACCCTTGCCTCCGTGCCCGCGCTAGCGCTGCGGGGCTTGGTTCTTGAGGTTGAACGCATGCGGGAGGCCGCTTTTGAGATGGTCGCCCACCGGCGGCGCGTTGGTCTTTCCGGGGCCGCCGCCGAAGGGCAGTTGCTGCCCCTCGGGCGGGAGATCCGGAACTTTGTTGGCGAAATGAGCGCGGGCCCCCTTCCCGACGCGGTGACGGAGGCCCTGCCCGACGTGATCCGGGCTGTGCAGCACCTGGAGGAGATCGAGCGCGCGAGCCTGCGGCTTAAAGCGCCGCCCGCAGGCGCTGAGACGGCCTCCGCGAGCTGGGGCGAGCTGAGACAGGCCCTGGCGGATAGCCTGGAGGGGCCAGGCGTCGCCTTCCCCCACCTGGAGCCTGCCTGCGCCCGCCTGATCGAGACCACGGAGCGCGCCTATCAGCAGGTCAAGACCGATCTCCTGCAGGCCACCGCCCGCGGCGCCCTGCCCGTCGGCCAACTCGATAGCGCCCTTGAGCTCGCCGACGCCCTTCTCCGATGCGCCGAACTGGCGGCGAAAACCCATCGACGCCTGGGCCCCTGGGAGGGCCATCCCGACACGGCCCATGCTGAGGCGCAGCTTCAGCCCGTCGCGGAATAGAGGCGCCCTCCCCCGCAAAGAGCCGCTGGCGGACATGACAAAGGCCGGCGCCCGTGGGACGCCGGCCTTGATCGTGCCGCCGCCCCGTGGGGCGCAGCGTCTCTGGTCCGTGTCGGGCCTTAGCCGTTGACGGCGTCCTTGAGGGCCTTGGCCGGCTGGAACGACACCTTCTTGGAGGCGGCGATCTGGACGGCTTCGCCCGTTTGAGGATTGCGACCCGTGCGCGCCGGCTTGTTCTGCACCTTGAACTTGCCAAAGCCCGGCAGGGACACTTCCTCGCCGCTGATGGCGGCGTCGCGGATCGCGGCGAAAACGCCGTCCACGATCTGCTTGGCTTGCGCCTTGGTCAGCTTGTCGTCGGCCGCGGCGACGCGATCGATGATGTCGGAGGTGTTCATGGATGGCTCCAGGTTGAGAATCAGCTTCCGACACTGCCAAGGGCGGAAGCGGGTGTCACCTGAGCAAATGGTCCAATCGCCTTCGATTCAAGGGAATTTTTCTCCCCCACAGTGAATGTCGGTAAACCTTGGCCCGCACAGGCGGCTCATTTCGCAGACTGAGTATGGACCGCCTTGTACGACTCCGGGCACGGTTCAGCCATGTCGACGCCCCCTTTTCCGCCTGAGCTTGCCGCTCATCTCGCCTCCCCCTCCTACCGCCTGGCCGCCCGGGACCAGGATTTTCTCCTGGGAGATTCCATGCGCGGCGTGAGGTTCCTGCTGGAATACGCCAAGGCCGAGGAGGCCCTGCGGGCCTGGGGGGTCGTCTCGACCATCGTGGTGTTCGGCAGCGCCCGGGTGAGGCCGGACGGCCCCGGCCGTCAAGCCGACTGGTACGAGGCTGCCCGCAGCTTTGGCCGACTGGCGTCTGAGGTCGGCGGCGCATTGCTGGACGGTCGTGAGGGCCGCCACAATGTGATCGCCACAGGCGGCGGACCGGGGATCATGGAGGCGGCCAATCGCGGCGCCCACGAGGCTGGCGCCCCTTCGATCGGCTTCAATATCACCCTGCCCCATGAGCAGGCGCCCAATCCCTATTCGACCCCTGAGCTGACCTTCCAGTTCCACTACTTCGCCATGCGCAAGATGCATCTGGCCATGCGCGCCAGCGCCCTGGTGATCTTTCCCGGGGGCTTTGGAACCCTTGATGAGTTGTTTGAACTGCTGACCCTGCGCCAAGCGCACAAGAGCCCGCCGATTCCTATCGCCCTGCATGACCAGGCCTATTGGTCCCAGGTGATCAATTTCGACGCCCTGGTTGAACACGGCATGATCTCACCCCAGGATCTGGACCTGTTCGGCTATGCTGAAACGGCCAGCGACATCTGGACGCTATTGGAGTCGAAGGGGCTGCATGCGGTCGACTAGGTGGAAATTGACAGAGACCTGGGCGCCACAGTAGCGCCACGGTTTCGCCTCAACCTTCCCTCGATCAATCGGAGGCTGTTCCATGCGTGCCCTTCTGAGCGCCCTGTTGGCCGCCGTTCTGCTCGCCACCCCGGCCTTGGCCCAGCCCACGACGGGTCTGGCGGAGACGGCCCTGGCCCCGGCCGGGCCGACGGTCAGTGTCACGCTCAGCCCGGCCCTGCGGGCCGCCGCTCAGAAGACCTATGGTTTGCCGGAAGTTGAGGCCCTGGCAGAGCATCTACGGATGTCGGTCGAAAAGGACCTGGAGCGGATGGGGGTCATGGCCGGCGGCCGGGTGGAACTGGTGCTGGTCGACGCCAAGCCGAGCCGCCCCACCCGCGAGCAGATGCGATCCAAGCCGGGTCTCTCCTTCCGCAGCGTGTCCCTTGGGGGGGCTGCGATCGAGGGGCAGATGATCGCCTTTGATGGCGCGACCCTGCCGGTGAGCTTTCAGTGGTACGCGTCCGATCTGGCGGACTCCCGCCGTCAGGCGGTCTGGGGCGACGCCCATTGGACCTTCGAACGCTTCAGCCATCGTCTGAGCCGCGGCCAGCTCTACGCGCTCAGATAGAGGCCGGCGCTGGCGAGCCCCATCGCCATGGCCTATGTCTGGGTTGACGACGTCATCAGCCCTAGGATGCCATGCCTTCCCCTCTCCCTGCGCCAGAGACCCCGCCGCTGGAGCGCCTGCTGGCCATCATGGCGCGATTGCGTGATCCGAAGGATGGCTGTCCCTGGGATCTGGCGCAGACCTTCGCCACCATCGCCCCCTACACCGTGGAGGAGGCCTATGAAGTGGCCGACGCCATTGAGCGCAACGATCTGGCGGATCTGAAGGAGGAACTGGGGGACCTCCTGCTGCAGGTGGTGTTCCATGCCCGGATCGCCGAGGAAAGGGGCGCCTTTTCCTTCGACGATGTGGCCCGCGCCATCAATGACAAGATGATCCGTCGCCATCCCCATGTCTTTGGGGAGGAGTTCTACGCTACGGGCGAGGCTCAGACCGCCGCCTGGGAGGCCATTAAGGCGCAGGAAAGGGCCGGCAAGGGCCGCGACCAGAGCCTGCTGGATGACGTGCCCGCAGGCCTGCCAGCCATGACCCGGGCCGTGAAGCTGACCAAGCGCGCCGCTCAGGTAGGTTTCGACTGGCCAGAGGTCCCATTCGTGCTGGAGAAGCTGCGCGAGGAG
>NZ_JAUSBZ010000081.1 GCF_030651755.1 Phenylobacterium sp.
CTGACGCGACGAGGGCTCTCATGAGAAGTCCGAGCGCAGGCGATGCAGGATCTCGGCGCCGAACATCTTCAGGCCCTACACATTGTCGGGGAATATCTGCATGAGGCAGTCCAGCTGGGCGAACTCCACCCCCTCCTGGACCTGCTCGGCGCAGGTGGCCGGCGAGCCCACGGCGGTGTGGGTCATGAAGGCGCCCTGCTGCTTGGCCACCACGTCCAGCTTGTCGGCGGGCACGCCCCAGCTGCGCAGCATTTCCAGTATGGCGCCCATGTCGACGCCGGTCTTGTAGTGCTCGACCATGGCCTCGGCTTTCGCATCGGTCTCGCCGTGGACGATGGTGCACATGGCGTAGGTCTTGATCGACTTGCCGAGGTCGGCCGCCACCTTCTTGGCCCGCAGGCTGTTGTCCCGGCGCTCTTCGGGGGTGCGGCCGCCGATGAAGCAGATGTCGGCCTCGCGGACCGAGAACTGGAACCCACGGTCGGACTGGCCGGCGCAGATCAGGTCCGGCCGGGGCCGCGACAGGGGCTTGGGGCTCGACTGGGCGTCCTTCATGGTGAAGAACTTGCCCGCGTGATCGACGCTGTCCTCCTTCCAGAGGCGCTTGACGACGGCGGTCCATTCCTCGGTCAGGGCGTAGCGCGCCTCGTGGTCGAGGCTGTCGTCCCACATGCCCATCTGGTCGAACTCGGCCCGGTAGGCGCCGGCCACGATGTTCAGGCCCGCCCGCCCGCCGCTGATGTGATCCAGGGTCGAGATCATCTTGGCCGTCACCGCCGGGTTCTGCAGCAGCGGATGGACGGTGGCCCAGATCTTCACGTTCTTGGTCGCCTCGGCGATGCCGGCCATCATGGTCACCGACTCGAGCGACGAGCCCCAGTGGTTGGTGGTCCCGCCAAAGCCCCGCCATTTGCCCATGGACATGACGAAGTCCATGCCGACCTCGTCAGCGGTCACCGCGGCGGCGCGGTTCTGGGTCCACAGGTCGTCCAGCGGCGGCGAGGTCTCCGAGATGATCCAGCCGCCATTGGCGACCGGCAGGAAGACGCCGAATTCCTTGGAGGGGGAAGGTTTCTGGAACATGGGGAACGCCTCAGACTGGGTCATTGACAAGGTCGGCGCCCGGCGCGGCGGGGGCTTCGGATTCCGACTTCCACTGCGGCGGGCGCATGAAGAGGGAGGCCACGAAGACCGCGGCGGCGACGACGCCGAAGAGCTGGAAGGTGGGGGTGAAGCTGCCGAGCATGTCGCGCAGGGAGCCGCCGATCAGGGGACCCAGCGCCGAGAGCGCGCCGACCAGGCAGACCGTGGAGAAGATCTCCAGGTTGTTCTTCCGCCCATAGTAGTTGAGCAGCAGGATGGTCACCGCGAGCGCCGTCAGACCAAAGCCGATGCCGGTGCCCACCGCATAGATGATCATCAGCACATAGGTGTCGGCGACGCTGAGGGCCAGCGAGCCTGCGCCCAGCACGCCCACGGCGAACATCAGCAGCCATTTGGGATCGATCCGGTCGCCGATGAAGCCGCCGCCCAGGCGGGCGACCGTCGACATCAGGCCTTCCAGGCTGAGCATGCCCGCTGCGATGCCGACCGCGACGCCGCGCTCCGACAGGTGGGCGACCGAGAGGCTGGACACCGTCACCCCGCTCAGCAGATGGACGAAATAGGCCGACACCAGGATGTAGAACTGCGGCGTGGCCATCGCCTGTTTCAGGGTCCAGTCGTGGACCGTGCGATAGACCGCCAGCGGCGCCTGAGCCGGTGCGGCGGCCGCGGCCTCGGCGTCAGCCTTGACGGCGCGGTCGATCCGCTCTGACGAGGCCTGCAGCCAGGCATTGTTGGGGATCAGGAGCGAACAGATGACGCCGATGGCCAGCGCCGCCACCGCCTGCAGCGCCCAGAAGGGCCGCCAGGCGCCGCCGGTGGCCTCCATGACGCCCAGCGCCATCCAGGGTCCCGCCACGCCGCCGAGGCCCCCGAGGGTGAAATAGAGCCCGAAGGCCATGGCCCGTTTCTGGAAAACCGCGGCCAGGACGTGGGTGCCTGGGATCAGCGCCATCAACTGGTAGGCCACGCCACAGAGGGCGGTGCCGACGAAGTAAATCCAGACGCTTTGGGTCAGGTAGAGGCAGATAAAGCCCACCGCCATGACCACGGTGCCCACCAGCAGGGCGGCGCGGACGCCAAACCGGCGGATGATGATCGGCGGCAACCAGGCCGAGCCGCCGCAGCAGGCGCCCAGCAGGGTGAAGCCAAGCCCCGCCTGCGCCCAACTCCACTCCTGATCGGCCACCATGGCCGGCAGAACCACGCCCAGGGACGAAAAGGTCGCCGCCGAGATCAGGAACAGCAGCAGGCTGAAAACGCCCAGCAGCACCCAGGGGCGCCATTCGGACAGGGGCATGTCATGCCTCCAAACAGGAACAAGGTCCCGCCGCCCCCCGAAAGGGGCGGCGGGCGACAGATCAGAACGAGCGCCTCAGGGTCACCCGCCACTCGCGTCCCTTGCCCGGAATGGCGGCGAGGTTGGCGTAGGAGTCCGCGGCTGGGGTAAAGAACATCTCGTCGAACAGGTTGTCGACGTTGAGCGAGGCCTGGAACGGACCCCGCGCATAGAAGAGCGACAGGTTGGCGGTGGTGTATTCCGGATAGGTGATCGGGTTTTCCACCGTCTGGGCCGTCTCGCTGACCAAGGTCGCGCCCAGCACGCCGCCCACCTGACCCCAGTCATACTCATCGCTGGTGTAGCTGCCATAGAGGCTGAGCACCGTGCGCGGGATCAGGGTGTAGGCATAGTCGCCGCCGCGTCCAGGCAGGCTGGAGAAGGCCCAGACCACATAGGTGCCGCCAAAGGCGTTCACCGGATCCACCCCGGTCACATAGTAGGGAATATAGGCGAAGCTGTTGTCAGGCCCCTTGATCGTCGTGCGCTGGCTGTTGCCGGCGAAGGTGAAGGACAGATTGTCGGTGGCCAGATAGCGCACCTCAACCTCAACCCCCTTGGCCCGGGAGCCACGAACGGTCGGGTTGGGGCCGCCGGTCAACTGGGTGCGGTTCTGCCGATATCCGGCCACCGAACCCACCAGCGAGCCCGACAGCAGCTGGAACTTCACCCCGGCCTCGGCCAGGTCGGAGTCTGACAGCCAGGATTCGCTGTTGATGAGCGAGGGCGCGATGTCCCCGGCCTGGCTCATCTCCAGGGCCGCGGTCTCGGCATAGGTGATGTAGGGCATCAAGCCGAAGTCGAACTGATAGGTCAGCGAGGCCGAATAGGTCCCCTTGCCCTGGCTGTCTTCGAACTTGCCCGCCGGCTGGTAGCTGACCAGGCCAGTGTCCTCGGACTCGACCTCGTAGCGGTCGTAGCGGCCGCCGACCATCAGGTTCAGGCGCTCGCCAATGAAGATGTCGGAGGTGAAGAAGACGCCCGCCTGGCTCCAGGTGGAGCTGTTGTCGTTCTCCCACTTCAGGCCATAGGTCTCCGGCGAGAAGGGGTCATCGATAATGTCATTGGGCGTGGCGCCGAAGGCGATGTCCCGACGGTCCAGTGCGATCAGCCCGGAGTTGAAGCTCTCCATCCGCCGCCCGTCGAAGGCCCGGTAGGAAGCGCCGATGAAGGACTTGGAGGTCACCATCCCCACGTCATAATCGAAGTCGTAGGTCACCCGCGCCTCGCCGACCTGGGAGTCGAACATGGCCGGATAGCCATAGGAGACGAAGCGCTTGTTCTTCAGCTCGTCATAGAAGAGCTGGAACTTGAGGGACGAGCCATTGTCGAAATCGCGGATCAGGTCGAAATAGCCCGTCCGGGTCCAGGAGTTCGAGAAGTCGGCGTCGCTGATGTAGACGGTGCGGCGATCAAGCTTCGTGGTCCCCACCCCGGTGTCCAGGGTGTGCTTGGCGCTGCTGCTGGGGAAGCCGTAGTAGGCGATATACATGGCCGTGGCGTAGGGATAGAAGCCGACCTCGTTGGGGGTCAGCTTCCCGTCGCCATTGGCGTCCACCAGGCTGGTGTCACGGCCGGTGATGTAAGTCTGGTTGTCGATCAGATCCTGGGTCAGGCGGTTCCAGCCCGGCGTCTGCACGTCGCCGTCCGAATGGAAGCCCATGCCGCCGAAGGCCGTGCGCCAGCCGCCGCCCAGCTCCAGATCCACCGAGGCCTGCAGCATCTCCCGGCGGGGCGAGATGCCCCGGTAGAAGCTGTCGGAATTCTCCGCCTGGCCATAGAGGTTCAGCCCCCCTTCCAGGCCGCCGAAGTTCAGGGGAATGCTGATCTGGCCGGAGGCCTCCTTGCGATTGTAGGAGCCCACCGTGAAGTCCGCCTGGCCGGAAATCTCCGAGATATAGGCGCCTTCCGTGCGGCCGGACTTGGGCACGAAGTTCAGCATGCCGCCCACCTTGCCGGCCCCATAGATCGGCGTCGGCGGGCCGCGCACGATCTCGATCTGGGCCGCATTGGCGATGGGGGTGGAATAGGTGCCGCGGTTCTCGATCCGCTTGAAGCCCCGGAAATAGTTCTCCGCCAGGGTGCCGCGGATGTTGAGGGCGCCGGCCACGCCGTAGAAGCTGGCCGTATAGGTGCCAGGCGAAATGGCCGTCAGGTCATCGATCGATTCGATGCCGTAGCGCTCCAATGTCACGTCGCTGGCGAAACTCGCCGAGCGGGGCGTTTCGATCAGCGCCTTGTCCAGGCCAAATACGCTGTTGCTCGGGTCCTTCTCCAGCAGCCCCGTGCGGTCCTGCGCCGTAACCACGACCTCGTCGACCATTTGGGCCTGCGCCCAGGCCAGGCCCGGATTTGCGATCAGCGCGGACAGGGAGGCGCCCGCGACCAACATCAGTTTCTTCGACATATCGCCCTCTTCGGAAGGGCGCGGACCCTCCGCCGGGTGGCGGTTATCCCCGCGTCCGCGCCTCTCCAGGCCAAGGTCTCTCGCCAGCGCCCCAAGGTCAAAAATGTCTTGTGAAATTTCAGATGGAATTTCAGCGGCGCCCGCGGGGCGTTCAGATTCCGCGGCTCGGCGCCCAGATGGGGATCAGGCGCCCCTTGCAGTTCAACCTGTGGGCGCTCCACTCGCCGATTGGGCGTCATCCTCGCCCCAGCTGGTCAGGGAGCGCTTGACGGTCTGGGGCATGGTGCCCAGCACCAGGATCATGCCTGCGCGGGCCCCCTCGGCGTCCCGGGCGGCGATTCTCTGCGCCACGGCGCGGTGCAGGCAGATATCGGCCAGTCGTTCTTCCTGGGTGGTCGTGCCCATGGAATAGACCCAGAAGCGGGCGGCCTTGTGTTGCAGGGGTATGAGGATCCGGGCCAGGGCGGTGTTGCGGCTGGCCCGGGCGATCAGGGCGTGGAACCGCTGATCCATGGCGATCAGGGCACGGCGGTCCTGTTCGGCGTCGGCGCGCTCGGCGTCGTCAAAGGTGGAGGCGATCTGGGCGATCTCCTCGTCGGTGGCGTTTCGCGCGGCCATGGCCGCGCAATGGGGCTCGATCAATGCACGGGCCTCATAGCCTTCCCGCAGGTCGACCAGGTCGAGGGGGGACACCGTGGTGCCGGCCCGGGCGCGCCGCACGACCATGCCCTCAAGCGCCAGCCGGCCCAGCGCGTCGCGAACCCCGGCGAGTCCAGTCTGATAGCGCCGCGTCAGGGACTGCTCGTCCAGCCGGGCGCCCGGCGGAAGCTCTCCCAGGATGATGTCGAGCAGAATCTGCTCATAGGCCCGAGCCTTCTGGAGCTCTGGCGACCATTCGCCGGCGTCGGCGATGACGCCCCCCGTCCCCGGACCGTTCACCGACATCTCAGAGTTCAAGCCCAAGCTCCGCACGCCTTGTTCCTTCCGCCTGCGCTGGCTTCTCCCGAGCCGGTCGCCCCGCTGGTCTAATCTGAAATTTCAGAACCGACCAGCTTAAGGCGACGTCCAGCCCCTCAGCGAATCTCGCAGGCCTCATCAAAATCCAGCCTCGGATTGCGCGGATAGACCCCCTCGGGCCGCCCCTGCCCCAGGGCGACCAGGAAGTTGGATCGCCACGATGTGCCCGCGAAAAAGGCCTCATCCACACCGGCGTTGTCGAAGCCCGACATCGGGCCGCAATCGAGACCCAGGCTGCGGGCCGCCATGATCAGATAGGCCCCCTGGAGGCTGGAATTCCGCAGAGCGGTCTCCAGCAACACCTTCGGATCCCCGAACCAATCCTTCGCCGTCGGATCGTGAGGGAAGAGCTTGGGGAGCTTTTCGGCGAAGGCCAGATCATAGGCGACAATGACGCAGACCGGCGCGGCCATGGCCTTGGCCCGGTTGGCCCGCGACAGGTGCGGCGCCAGTGTCTCCTTGGCCTCGGCCGACTGCACGAAGACAAAGCGGCCCGGTCCGCAATTGGCCGAGGTCGGTCCCCACTTCAGCAGATCATACAGCCGGTGGATCGTCGCCTCGGAGACGGGCGCGTCGCTCCACGCATTCTGGGTCCGAGCCTGGCGGAACAACTGATCGAGGGCGGGGTCTGCAAGGTCCGGCACGGGAGCTCCTGAATGTGACTGAAACGAAGCTGGACCAGAGTGGCGGCGTCCAGCGGCATGACCAGTCCTTTTGCACATTTTCAGTGAAATTTCACATTACCGCCTAACCTGTGGGCGGGACGTGTTTGGGCAAGGTGTCGTGCGCCAGGGAGCAAGAATCCCAAGCGCCCCCTCCCCTAGGGTCGGCCTGGGCCGCCCGGCGGCCGTTTAAGCACGAGAGGAGTTTTTCGTGGGCTATCCCAACACCCTGATCTTTGTCGATCTGGCCGCCGATGATCCCGCCGCCGCCGGCGCCTTCTATGCCGAGGTGTTCGGCTGGCGCAATGACGCCCGGCCAGAGGGTCTCTATCACCGGATGGTGCCCGGGGGTCAGTTCCGCAATCCCGACGGGTCAGACAGCGAGATCGGCAATCTGCATCTGGGGATCTTCAAGACCGACAACGCCCGCCCGCACCCTGCCCCTGGCGGCGTAGAGCCCCGCAGCGCCAGCCTCGAGGGGCGCAAGCCGCGGGTCTGGGTCCTCATCAGCGATGATGACACCCCCGAACGTATCCTGGGCGAGGCCGAGAAGCGCGGCGCGACCATCCTGTGGCGCAACCACTACTGGTCGGAGTTCAACGGCTTCAACCACGCCTTCCGCGACCCCTGGGGCAATGAGATCGTGCTGTGGGGCAAGGCCGGGACCCACCCGGTGATTCCGGCCGACTTCACCCGCGAATAGGCGAACTCGCGGACGGGGATCAGCTCCCCCGTCCGCGGGTGAGGAACTTCAGTCCGCCGGTGAGGAAGAAGCCCACCAGGCAGATCACGAACAAGGCCCAGGCGATGATGCGCACCGCCTCGATCAGCAGGCCGATGATCGCCGCGGCGATCATGACGAGAAGGAAAATACCAGCCCACTTCAGCATTCGTCGTCTCCAAGCTTAAGCTCAAGAACGCCGGGCGCCGCGCTGCGTTCCGTCAGGCCGGCATCGCCGACCATGAGGGCCTGAGAGAGACGCCCGCCCCTCAGTGCAGGGTCGCCCCCGCCGGGCGGCCGCAGACCGGCCGGGGGCCGTCCGTCATCCGAACTGGCAGGTCCAGTCCCTCATGGCTGAGCACCATGTTCAACGCCCGGGCGAAGATCGCCACCGGTTCGGGCTGGCTGACAAGGGGACTCAGCAAGGCGCGGGCGGTGCGCATGTCCACCCGCGAGACGCCGCAGGCCACGATCAGGCGCTGCTCGTCCTCCCCACAGCCTGAGCAGGCGCCGCAGGCGATCTGCAGGGGCCGGCGGGTCTGACGCTCCAGCGCCTCCATCAGCGCCACAAAGATCGCGCCTGCCCGGTCGCTGACCTGCTCGGCCATCAGTCGCCGCACGCAGGGCTGCGGGGCTTCGCCAGAGAGGCGCAAGCCCGCCCAAAGGCGCAGGGCGGCCAGGATCACCTGTTCACCCCCTGACAGCTCCGGCGGTCCATGGACTGCGGTCAATTGGGTCCGCGCCCCGGCGTCGTCGGCCATGAACATACCTCCTAATGCGAATAGTTCGCATTAGCGTTATCCCGACCCTCCCCGCCCGTCAAACCCCTTTCCGGAGACTTGTTCACGACTGGCGCGTTCTTGAGCTACGCTGTCGCGATTGCGAGGGGAGACCGTCCATGACAAAGCCGAACCGAGGCCTGCGCCCATTCCGAAACCTGGCTCTGGTGGCCGCCCTCGCGGCGCCCGCCGGCCTGTTGGGTTGCAGCTATAACGAAAGCCTGGGACGCCAGCAGGTCCTCCTCGTGGATCCTGGCCAACTGTCTCAGCAGGGCGCCCAGGCCTGGGCGCAGATGAAACAGACCTCGCGGCTGTCCACCAACGCCGCGGC
>NZ_JAUSBZ010000033.1 GCF_030651755.1 Phenylobacterium sp.
GTGGAGGAAATGACGATGCAGCGGGCCCGGACATTGTCATTGATGTCGCGGACGATCACCGGCAGCTCGTTCCAGAAGGCGCGGATCATGCTGTTGAAGGCCTCAGGGCGCTTCAGCTTGATGTGGGCGACGCCGGCCTCGATCTCGACGTCGAAACAGGTCCAGGGGCCGAGCGCCGGAATGGCGGCGGTCGGCGCGGTGTTGGCGTTGGCGGCGGTCATGGGCTGTTCCTGGGACGGTTCTTAGGAGGTTTGCCCATCATCGCCCCCTGACGCTGGGGAAAGCCAAGGCCTCTCAGAGATCTTCCACCGGCTGATCCAGGGCCTCGCAGAGTCGCGCGGCCACAATGGCCCGGTGGCAGTCACAGGCCTGGGCCTCGAAGCAGAGCAGGGCGATCTTCTTTCGTCCCGCCAGGTCCTGGGCCCGGGCCAGCTCAAGCTGAGCCTGGGGCTCGGCCAGGTGCGCCTCGAAGATGGCCCGCATCTCGTCGGTGCGTCCGGCCCGGGCGGCCTCCCGCCCCGCCTTGGGCGTGCCCAGGCCGCGCAGGTGCTCATAGCCGATGCCGGCCTCGTCCAGGCTGGCGCCGAGGATTGTCTTGGAGAATCCCGGCCGGCGCGAGGCCGCGACGGCGCGGACATCCACCACCAGTTCGACGCCGGCGGCCTTCAGCTGGTCGATCATCTGGGCCTGGGTCTTGCCCTCATAGCCGATGGTGGCGATGGCCATGGCGAACCTCTCCTTGGGTCAGGGGTGAGACGGGATATATGGAGGCCAAGAACCCATCGCGCGAAAAGAAGGATCCGCCCATGGATGGAACGGTCGCACAGGCCCCGCGGGTCCGCCGCTTTCCCCTGCCCAGCCGCGGCGGTGAGATGGCGGCGCTAGAGTTCGGATCCGCCGATCGCGCCTTCGACCTGGTCTTCTGCCACGCCAATGGGTTCAACGCGGCGACCTACCGGACGATTCTGGAGCCCCTGGCCGCGACCTTGCGAATCCTGGCCATCGACCTGCGCGGCCACGGCGCCACCGCCCTGCCCACCGAGCTGGAGAACCGCCAGGGCTGGGGCGCCTATCGCGACGACCTCCTGGCCCTGCTGCCCCATGTGGCTCAGGGGCCCGTCACCGTGGCGGGCCATTCCATGGGGGCGACCACCAGCCTGATGGCCGCCGCCCAGGCGCCGGACCTGATCGCCAACCTGGTGCTGTTTGATCCCGTCCTGATGCCGCAGTGGGGGGAGGTTGCGCCCGGCGATATCGCCCAGTCGCCCATGGTCCAGGGCGCCCTGCGCCGGCGGGCGCGGTTCGAAAGCCGGGCCGCGGCCGTGGCCGCCTATCAGGGGCGCGGCGCCTTCAGAACCTGGTCGCTGGACCAGCTGGAAGACTATGTGGCCGCGGGCTTTGTGGACACTGACGACGGGGCGGTGGAGCTGGCCTGCGCGCCGGCCTGGGAGGCGTCCAACTTCGCCGTCTATGACGACCAGGCCTGGGCCGCGGCCCTGGCCTGCCCCTGTCCGGTGCGGATCCTGCGGGCCGAGCAGGGCTCCACCTGCCGGATCGACGACCATCTCGACCTCTTGGCCGTCACCGGCCGCTACCGGATCGAGACCGTGCCGGGGACCAGCCACTTCCTGCCCATGGAACGCCCGGATCTGGTGCGTCAGGTCCTGGCGGAGGCCGTGAGCGGCTAGAGCGCCATCTCGGGCCGGGTGGTGGGGCGCAGGGCCTCCACCGCCTCAGGTGAGAGGCGCACCACCTTGCGGGCGTCGAGGTCGAACCCCACGGCGACATTTTCGGCGCTGGCCCAGGGGCGGCCCGTATGGGGGTCCACCATCCAGTGGCGCAGGCGACGGAAGCGCTCCTCCACATGGGCTGTGGCCGAGCGCAGCTCGAACCGGTCGCCGGCCCGGGGCCATGCGAAATGCACCAGCCGATATTCCAGGGCTGCGCCGCCGATCCGTGGCGCGCCGGAGCCCGGACCTTCGCCCAGGCCGCGGTCGGCGCCCAGCAGGTGCAGGATGCCGTCGGAAATCTTGCCCATGACGATCTCGGTGCGCATGCGGCCAAAGGCGTCGCAATCGGGCGCCCCGATCACCCCCAGACCGATCCGCGTCAGACCCATGGCGTCGGCCCGGGCGAGACTGGCGGCGCTGGTCTCCACCGGCCCCAGCTCAATGGAGCGGGCGGCGGCGAAGTCGGGAATGTCCGCCCGCAGGCGCTCGGCGGCCTCGCGAACCCGTCGGGGCCAGGGGAACACTCGACCATCCTTGGCGGTGGCGTGACGCACCACGGTCTGGAAAGTCGCCGCCGGGGTCCCATCGGGGTGCAGGATGACCACCAGCAGCCGGGCCTCGTCCTCGCCCATGGCCACCACCCCGCCCCGGGCGGTCAGGGCGGCGCCCGGCTTGGCCTCCCGCAGGAATCGGATGTGCTGTTCGCGGACCAGCAGGGTGGATTGGGCCAGGCCGGAAAAGGCGTCGGGCATGCCCAGCTCGGCGGCGAGACCCGCCAGGGCCTCCATGGACTTGGCGACCCAGTGGCGCACGTTGAGATGGCCCATCTCATCGCACTCCCAGGTGTTGACCCCGCCCACCCAGATCTCGGTTCCACCGTCCCAGCCCATCAGGCCCCCCAACGCATCTTCGCCCGCCCGGGCGTCGGACGAACCTTAGGGGCGCCCGGTCCCTGACGCCAACGGCCCGGGCGCCCGGGCCTGAAAGACCCCGGCGCTCCCACAGGCGTGCAAACTAGGACTCAGGCTTGGAGCCGTCGCCATCCTTGGGCAGGCCTTCGGCCTCGCCGGTCACAGCCGGCGCCCGGCCCGTCCGCTCAACCTGTTCGTCCTGACTGCGAACCGGGGACTCCGGCGGCGGGTTTTCCACCGGTGTGTGACGCTTGGTGTCTGTTTCGGTCATGTCGATTTCCCTTTGCAATGGGGGTTGCGACTAGGACAGCGTCTGGGCCGTATCCTGCGTTCCTACGGCGCCGCCGCAACTGTGCGCTCAAAACCAGCGTAGGATCATCGAACCCGGTCGAAAGCGGTCCCATGGATGAGACGCAGAACAACGACGCCAAGGCCCCGGCGCCGCGCCACAGGCTACCGGTGCGGCTGACCCACTGGATCAATGTGCTGGCGCTGCTGGTCCTGCTGGGCAGCGGCCTGCAGATCTTCAACGCCCATCCGGCCCTCTACTGGGGCCACGCTTCGACCTTCGCCGAGCCCTGGGTGGCCATGACCGCTGAACCGAAGGGGCCGGGTCTGGCGGGCTTCACCCAGGTGGGCGCCCTCAAGGTGGAGACCACCGGAGTGCTTGGCCTGTCGAACGGCGAGCGACGGGGGTTTCCCGCCTGGACGACCCTGCCCGGCTACCGCTCCCTGGCCGAGGGCCGGCGCTGGCACTTCTTCTTCGCCTGGCTCTTCGTGACAAATGGCCTCGCCTATCTCGCCTGGGGCCTGGCGAGCGGACATTTCAGCCGCAATCTGTTTCCGCAGAGCGCTGAGCTTACGCCGCGCAGCCTCTGGGACGAGATCAAGGATCACGCCCGCCTCCGCTTCCATCACGGCCGGTACAACGCCTTGCAAAAGCTCACCTATCTGGCGGTGGTCTTCGGGCTCCTGCCGTTGATGGTGCTGAGCGGCCTGGGCATGTCGCCCGGCGTCAACGCCGCCTGGCCCTGGACCTTCGAGCTGTTCGGCGGCCGGCAGTCGGCCCGGACGATCCACTTCCTCAGCGCCCTGGCCCTGACGGCCTTCGTGCTGGTCCATATCGCCATGGTCCTCGCCTCCGGTCCGATCGGCCAGCTGCGGGCCATGATCACCGGCGGCGCCGCGCCGCCACGCCCGCCGGGAACGCCCTCATGACCTCCATCCCCCGCCGCGGCCTGCTGACCGGCGCCGGCTCGGCCCTGCTCTCCCTCACCCTGGCCGGATGCGACCAGGTCAGCCGCAACCGCGGGGTCCGCGCCACCCTGGCCCGGGCCGAGGGCCTGACCATGGCCGCCCAACGGCTGATCCTGTCGCCGGCGGCCCTCGCCCGGGAGTTCACGCCCGCCGACATCTCTCCGGACTTCCGGGCCAATGGCAGCCTGCGACCGGCCGGCCAGGCCTATCAGGACCTGCTCGCCAACAGCTTTGCAGACTGGCGGCTGCAGGTCGAAGGCCTGGTGGAGCGGCCCCTGTCCCTGAGCCTGGACGACCTGCGGTCGCGCCCGGCGCGAACCCAGATCACCCGCCACGACTGCGTCGAGGGCTGGAGCAGCATCGGCCAGTGGACTGGCGCACGCCTGTCGGCCCTGCTGGAGGAGGCCGGCCTGAAGCCCCAGGCCCGCTACATCGTCTTCCATTGCGCCGACCGGCTGGACGCCTTCGCCGCGGGTGATCGGGGGCTCTATTACGAGAGCATCGACCTGGTCGACGCCTTCCATGAGCAGACCATCCTGGCCTACGAGATGAATGGCGAGACCCTGCCGGTGAAGCACGGGGCGCCCCTTCGCCTGCGGGTCGAGCGGCAGCTGGGCTACAAGCACGCGAAGTATGTGATGCGGATCGAGGCGGTGGAGAGTTTCGCCCACATCGCCGGCGGCCAGGGCGGTTTCTGGGAAGATCGCGGCTACGAATGGTACGCCGGCATCTGAGGCGCGCGCCGGGGGCTTACCTCACCGGGCGCGAGGGCCTATGTCGGGTCTCTGACCCCACGATCCGGAGACCCCGTCATGCTGCTGCACATGTCCACCTGGTCCGAGGTCGAAGGCTTCCTCAGCCGCTCGAAGACGGTGGTCATCCCCATCGGGTCCAATGAGCAGCATGGCCCCACCGGCCTCCTGGGCACCGACTGGCTGTGCCCGGAGATCATCGCCCATGAGGCGCAGAAGAGCGGCGACATCCTGGTGGCGCCCACCTTCAATATCGGCATGGCCCAGCATCATCTGGGCTTCCCGGGCACCATCTCCCTGCGGCCCTCGACCTTCATCGCCGCGATAGGCGACTGGTGCCGCTCGCTATCGGCCCACGGCTTTGAAAAGCTCTATTTCCTCAATGGCCACGGGGGAAATGTGGCCACCATCGAGGCGGCCTTCTCCGAGCTCTATGCCGAGGCGAGCTTCGCCGGAAAGCCCCGGGGCTTTTCCTGCAAGCTGAAGAACTGGTGGGAGGTGAAGGGCGTGCTGGGCCTGGCCAACAGCCAGTTCCCCACCGGCCACGGCAGCCATGCGACGCCCTCGGAGATCGCGGTGACCCAGTGGGCCTATCCGGATTCCATCAAGACCGCCGACTATACGCCGAAGATCGCGCCGACCGGACCGATCCGTGAGGCCCTGGACTTCCGCGCCCGCTATCCTGATGGCCGCATGGGGTCTGATCCGGCCCAGGCCAGTCCCGAAAAGGGCGGCGAACTGGTGCGAATGGCCGCCGACGGCCTGCTGGAAGATGTGGCCGCCTTCGCCGCCGAGGCGACTCCAGCCCCATAGGGAGCGCGGGTTCTAGAAGGCGCCGCCTGAGGGGATGGCCAGCCGAGGCGGGGCCCGGGGCTTGACCCGGCCGACCCAGTCCAGGTCTTCGGCCGGAACCAGGCCCTCAGCCTGGGTCACGATCATGCTCGGCTCGGCCACCATCTCGTGTTCGCTGGCGGCGATCTCGACCACCTGGACGTCAGACGAGGCGTCGCCCGCCCCGTGGGCGCCGATGCGGGTGGGCGCCAGGGGCTCCATGTCGTCGGCCAGGGTGACCAACTCCACCAGGCCAGGACCTGAGAGGCGATTGAGGGCCGCAACCTGAAAGCCAACGGACTCGTCACCCCCATAGGCTCCGCCAAAGGCGCCGGGCAGGCCCCAGCCGCCCATCCAGCGATAGAAGATGTGGGCGCCGACGGTGGCCACCTTCATCAGGCTGGGGCTCCAGTAGGGGGCCACATAGTTGGCGTGATAGTGGGTGGCGTTGCCGACGGTCTTCATCACATAGCCCGACAGGGCCGCCTCGGCGATCTGGCGCGAGCGGGCCCAGCCCTGGGCCTCGGGCGGGCGGGCCAGGGCGCCGTCGCAGGTGAAGGTGAACTGGCAGCCGGTGGTGCGGTTGGACCCCTGGAAGACCACGCCGCAGACCGAATTGGGATAGGCCGGGTGGCGGACCCGGTTCAGCACCACCTGGGCCACGGCCCGCTGGCCCTCCAGGCTCTCATAGCGGGCCTCGTAATAGATGGTCGCGGCCAGGCAATCCAGCGCGCGGGCCTGGTGCAGCGAGCCGCCGGAAATCCGGAACGGCCTTGCTGCGGGATTGGGCAGGGTCGAGGTGGGATTGGACGCGTTCCAGATCCGGGCCTGCCCCTCGTCCATGTCCTGCAGGCGCAGGATGGCCGGTTCGGGCGCGCCGCCGTCCAGGGCGTTCATGACGCCGGTTTCCCGGTCGACCCGGGCGAAGGCGGGCGTGATCTCGTGGGGGGCGAAGCGGTCGGCCAGGCTGCGCATGGCGGGATCCATGGCGCCGGCCAGACGCTCCAGGGCCGCGGCGTCGATCTGGCCGTCAGTCAGGCGGGCCAGGCGAAGTTCGGTGCGCTCGCCGCCCATATAGGGCGCGGCCACGGCCAGGCCGCCCGCCAGCAGGGCGACCAGGAAGACCTGCAGCCCCGCCAGATGGTGATGACGATGTTCGGTGTCGAAAAACCGACGAAACTTCAGCACGCTCAGCTCCCTGACGCGCCCACCCCCGTCGTCGCATCCCATAGGCCTGGCGGCGTCCGATTTCCAGCGGATTCGGAACGACGTTTTCCAGAAATGGCCCAGTCTGGGGCGCGCGCAGCGATGCAGGCGCCTCTAGCTGGCAAAACAGGCGCCGCGCGTCGCCTGGGCAGGATCGGGACTAGCGGGGGATTTCGGCGGTCTTGGTCAGGGCCACCTGACGGTAGACCGCGCTGATCTCGAAATAGTGGCGGAAGATTCCGTGGAAGCGATCAACCGCCTGCTTGACCCCCGGGCCGCCGATCTCGCTCTCGTGGTGCCAGTAGTCGTCCAGCACCATCATGCCGCCGACCTCCAGCAGGGCCGCGCAATAGGCCAGGTCCACCATCACCGCCCAGGCGGTGTGGCTGCCGTCCACATAGATCAGGTCGTAGCGCTCGCCGCGCTCCAGCATCTTGGGCAGCTCATAGGTGGAGAACCCCTTGTGGGTGGTCAGGCCGGTGAAGCCGAGCTTGGCCACGTTGCGGTGAAACCGGGGCTCGACCGCATGGTATTTTTCTTCCGGGTTCAGGGCCTCGTCGAACCAGGGGTCGATGACCGTGACGTCCAGCTTGGCCGGCAGCAGCCAGTCCATGAAGGCCAGGTTGCGCCCCTCATAGGCGCCGATCTCCAGATAGCGGATCTGGCCCCGGGTGGCGGCGAAGTCCCGCAGCAGGGGGGCCACATAGGGGATGTTGTTGTCGGCCCACTCGGTGGTGAACTCAAACTCCATGGTCTGGCAGTGGGCGCCGAAGGCGGCCGCATCCTGGCTGGACCGGGGCTTGCCCAGCATGGTCTGGGCGAACTGCGGCGCAAAGCGGCCGTTCAGGGTGGCGAGCGCGCGGATCGGATCAGCCAAGACGAAAGCTCCATCGAAGGTCTCCTGCTGGCATAGCCCCCAAGCCGTTAAGGAAGGGTCGCATGTCTGGCGGGCCCATCGTGCCGCCATGTTGCCGGTCCGGGAAGCGCCAGACCCAAGTCTCCTCTGCGCCTATGCCTCCCCCATCGGACCCAGCCATTCAATCAATGGAGACAGAGTATGGCGCGACTAGAGGGCAAGGTGGCGATCATCACGGGCGCAAGCTCGGGTATCGGACGGGCTGCGGCCTTGGCATTTGGCGCCGAAGGCGCGCGGCTGGTTTTGAACGCGCGGGGCGCCCCCGCGCTTGAGGCGCTGGCGGCGACTCTGGCCGCGCAGGGGGTGGCCGCCGAGGTCGTGCCTGGCGATGTGAGCGAGGAGTCGGTCGCTGACGCCCTCGTGGTCCGGGCGCTCGAAACCTTCGGCCGACTGGATGTGGCCTTCAACAACGCCGGCGCCACTGGGCCGGTCGGACCGCTGGTGGATATGGGGACGGCCGACTGGCGGCGTGTGATTGACATCAACCTGACCAGCGCCTTCCTGGGCGCCCGCCGGCAGATTCCCGCGATGCTCGCCTCCGGCGGCGGCGCCCTGATCTTCACCTCTAGCTTTGTGGGTTACGCCAGCGCTTTTCCAGGTCTGGGCGGCTATGCGGCGGCCAAGGCGGGGTTGGTGGGGCTTGCGCGGGTGATCGCTGCTGAGTACGGCCCGCAGGGCATCCGGGCCAACGCCTTGCTCTCAGGCGGAGCGGACACCCCCCTGGGGCGCTCGGTGGCTCCCACGGCTGAAGCCATTCAGCTTGTCGAGAGCCTGCACGCCCTAAAGCGCATCGCCCAACCCGAGGAAATCGCCGCCGCGGCTCTTTTCCTGGCCACTAGCGAGGCCAGTTTTGTCACGGGTTCGGCCTTCTTCGTCGACGGCGGCGCTTCCATGACCAAGGTCTGAGGGGGAATATCTCCGCTCCGATGTCGGCTTGTCCCCGCGACCTGCGTCCTCGGAGCGACCCCCATCCACTTGGGTCAGATGAACCGAGGAGGACGACGATGCGGGTGATGGTGTTCGTCAAGGCGACGGCTGACAGCGAGGCCGGGATCATGCCCGGCAGCGACCTGATGGAGGCCATGGGCCGCTACAATGAGCTCCTGGTGGAGGCCGGGATCATGAAGGGGGGCGACGGCCTCAAGCCCACCTCGCACGGCAAGCGCGTGGCTTTCGATGGGGACAGCCGCACGGTGATCGACGGCCCCTTCGCCGAGACCAAGGAGGTGGTGGCTGGCTACTGGCTCTGGGAGGTCAAGGACATGGACGAGGCCGTGGCCTGGGTGAAGCGCTGCCCCAACCCCATGCCCGGCCCCAGCGAGATCGAGATCCGGCCCTTCTACGAGATGTCCGATTTCGCCGAGATCATGACCCCGGAGGCCGAAGCCGTGCATGGCCGGGTGGCCGACAAGCTGGCGGGTGAGGGGTAGGGGCGAACGTCCTCGTCCTTCGAGGCCCTGCTAGCGCAGGGCGCCTCAGGATGAGGACGAATGGGAGGCTCCGCCCGCAACCCCCCCTCCTCATGCTGAGGTGCGAGCGAGAGCGAGCCTCGAAGCACGCAACGCCCCTCCCCCAACCCCGTCACCCGGGCTTGACCCGGGGGTCCATGCACACGAAGGCGGGCCGGTGTTCATGGATGGTCGGATCAAGTCCGACCATGACGATGGATAGGTGCGGGCGAAGCCCTCACGCCGTCACCACCCGGCCGTCGCGGAGCTCCACCGGCCACGGCGAGAGGCGTTCGCCGAAGCAGGGGCCGGCGACGCACTCGCCGGTGAGCGGCGTGAACAGGGCGCCGTGGCCGGCGCAGAGGATGTGGCGGTGATCCCGCGTCAGGTAGCGGTCGTCGAGGGCCGAGAGCGGCCAGCCGGCGTGGGGGCAGCTATCCACATAGCCGCGGATCTCCTCGCCCACACGGACCACGACGCCGGCGAACATGGCCGCCTCGGCCCGGAACCGGAAGCTCTTGGCGCCGGGCTCGGTGATCTCTTCAAGCGCACAGAGATCAGTTCCGGCGGCGGGTCTGGCGGGGTTGCCGCTCAAGCCAGGGCCCCGCGGGTGATCTTCATGGCCGAGATCTCCACCCGCTCGAAGACGCCGGCGGACTTGTAGGGATCGGCGTCGCTGAAGGCCTGAACCTCGGCCAGGCTGTCGGCCTCGTAGAGGATGAGCGAGCCGGCCATCTCCCCGGCCTCGTCCAGCAGCGGACCGGCCAGTTTCACGCGGTCCAGATGCTCGCCGATATAGGCCAGATGCGCCTCGCGCACGGCCATGCGCTCGGACAGGGCGTTCTTCTTGTCGAAGCACATCAGCACGAAAATGGTCATTCCAGGTCCTTAACGCTCGTCCTTGAGGGGGCGGGAAAGCAGATTGGCGATGGCGACATCGACCTCGACCTCGCCGGCCAGGATGGCGGCCACGGCCTCGCAGATTGGGGTCTCGACGTCGAGCTTGGCGGCGAGTTGGCGCACGGCGGGCGCAGACGCCACGCCCTCGGCCACCGAGAGCTTGCCGGCCAGGGCCTGGTCCAGGGTCTGGCCTGCGCCCAGCGCCAGGCCGACGCTCATATTGCGAGACTGCGGGCTGGAGCAGGTGAGCACCAGGTCGCCCAGGCCACAGAGGCCGGCCACGGTCTCAGGCTGACCGCCCAGGGCCACGGCCACACGGGTCATCTCCGCAAAGCCCCGGGTGATCAGGGCCGCATGGGCCGAACGCCCCAGGCCCCGGCCCTCGACAATGCCGCAGGCGATGGCCAGCACATTCTTGATCGCGCCGCCCACCTCGGCGCCCACCATGTCCGGGGCGTAGTAGGGGCGGAAGGCCGGCAGGGCGAGGGCCTCGGACAGCGCCCGGCCCAGCGTCTCGTCAGGGCAGGCCAGGGTTACGGCGGTGGGCAGGCCGCGGGCCACCTCGCCGGCGAAGCTGGGGCCTGACAGGACGGCGGGAGCGGCGTCCGGCAGGGTCTCGGCCAGGACCTCCGTCATCAGCTTCAGCGAGCCCTGCTCCACACCCTTGGCGCACAGTACGATCGGCAGGCCCGGCCGGGCGTGGGGGGCGAAGGCGGTGAGCGCGGCCCGCAGGTGCTGGGCCGGGGCGACCATCAGGATCAGGTCACAGCCGGCAAGCCTCGCCAGGTCGCCCGTGCA
>NZ_JAUSBZ010000041.1 GCF_030651755.1 Phenylobacterium sp.
GCGTTCGCCTCGGGATAGTCGTCCGTCAGCCCGAAGGCGACCAGCAACGGAAGGTTCCGCTGGTTGGCCGCCTCCAGAGCAAACTCCAGGGCTGGGTTGAAGTCCGCCCGCTGCGACGATTGCATCCAGTAGAGGACGTAACGACCATCGGGGTGTTCCGGCGCGTCTTTCAGCGTGCGGACGCGTGCGGACGCGATCGTCATGGACGGTTCGCCAAGCCTACTTCCGGACCCAGGCGCCCGCCGTGGACTGGTAGAACTCTCCGGGCCGCAGACGGGAGCTGACCACCTCGGTGAAGGCGGAGGCCCCGGCAGCCTCGACCGTGACCCCATTGCGCGCCGCGGCCTGGCGATACAGTTGCAGGCGGCCGGAATTGATCTCATTGACCGCCGCCTCGAGGGCGGGGTCGGACGAGGGGGTGACGAATCCCAGGAGGCCGTCAATGCGTTCGCCGACGACGCCCTCAGCCTTGGCGGCGTCAACCAGAGCCTTAGCCTGCGCTGTCTGGGCCATAGCGACGCCTGCGGTCAGGCCAATGGTAGCGACGCCAGCGGCGCCCAGGATGGCGGCGGCGAGAGCCAGATGTTTGAAGCGGGTCATGAGCATCCCCTAGAACAGGTTCGGATTTTGCTGGATCAGCGCCTTGACGTCCTCATCGAGGCGCACACGCACATCGGCGTCCAGCTTTGCGTAGATGGTGATGGGGTCAATCTGGACCCGCACCGTGGGGGCGCAGGCGCCAAGGCCGGCGGCCAGTGCGGCGACGCCCAAGAACGCGCCGGTGATCTGTCTCTTTGTGGTCGTCAAGATGGCGGCTCCTCAGGTCGTCGGTTCTCGGGGCTCATTCTGGCTTTGGCGGCTGAACCTCGCCTGAACCACGCATGGCTTGGGACTCGGCATAGTCGGCCAACAGCTGATCCAGGTTGAGGGATGTGTCCAGCGTCAAATCCACCTTGGTTCCGGAGGGGAGCGGCAACTCCCGTTTCAGGAAGTCGCGGCTGATCAGCTCGCCGAGAGTCAGACGGATTTCCTGGCGCTGCGGCGGATTGTGCTCCCCCCGCACCCGGAACAGGACCCCAAGGCGGCCGCCAGGAAGGCTGTTAACCTCGGCGTCGAGCAAGTCGAAGGCCAGGTGCTCCATGGCCTGGTAGGCGAACTCCACAGCCGTATTGGTTTCCTCGGCCTGCGGCAAAGGCGCTTGGGCCTCCCCCAGGCCCGGAGTCTGTGCGACGGCGCCGCCGCCAGACGCGCTGACATCGGTCAGTGCGGCGCGCCGAATCGACAGCCGGCCAGGCTCGATCGCCTCAAGCCGCCCCTGAACGAAGCGGACGCCATCGGGGCCAGCGATGAAGGGCAGTCGGCCGCTGACCTTGGCCATCAGATCCACGCGATTTGAGAATGGCGTTTCGCGCACAAGGTCCGCCAGTTGAACCCCCTCGACGATGAGTTCGCCTCGCCAGGACTGAGTGGGATCCAGGGGAATGGTCATCGGCTCCAGGCGGACAGTCCCGCCCCCCACATTCACGGCGCCGCTGGAGAGGTCGAGGCTCTGCCCGGACAGTCGGAAGGTCACCCGCGGCGCAGTCAGCGGCGCCAGCAGCTGGAGGGCCTGGGCGTCGAGCCGCTGATCCTCAGCGGTCTCCAGGGGCGCCAGGCTGATGAAGTCGATCTGACCTGCGAGGCCCTGCACAGCGCCGGCCGGGCTATTGAAATCAAGGCTGTGAATGGTCAGCCGCCCCGTGCTGCCGCCGCCCTCCGGACCCCACTGGAAGCCGCCAGAGAACTCCGCAGCGCCTTGCGCCGGCGGACCGATGACCTCAGCCAGAGGGGAGAGATCGGCGGGCTGCAGGCCGCCTTCGAAGAATTCCAGACGGCCGGTCTCGATCTGCAGCCGGCCGGCTCCGGTGGCGCCATCATGAGTCAGGACAAGGTCCGCGACCTTTGTGATCCGGGACTCAAGTTCGAGCTCACTGCGCCACTGATTGCGGCTCAACCCAGCCGTTCCCTGGAAGCTGAGGGGATGAAACCGCGCCGTTTCCGCCGCGTCGGTCAGGCGTGCGGCCGAGATCTCGGCCTGGAGAAACAGGCCGCTTTGGTCGACGCCAAGGGCGACTCCGCCCCCTGCTCCCTCGACTTCGGCCTGCAGGAACGGGACCTTGGCGGTGGCGTCGCGCACCCTGCCGCTCAAACGCCACAAACCGCCACTGGTCGTCAGAAGCGGCTCGGCGCCAGGGCAAAGATCCAGTCGGATGGCTTCGACGCTGGTCTCGCCCGATTCAAATCTGCCCATGACGACCGGGGCGCATCCCTGGTGTCGGAAGGCCAGTTGGCCCTTGGCATAGGTCAACTGGCCGGTGGCCTTGGTCTCCAGCCCCCGGATGGGCCCAAAATCCGTCGCGACCGACACCTCAGTCTGGGCGTCTAGGCCAGCCTCGGTCAGGCGGTAATTCGACACGCCGGCCTCCACCCGCGGCAGGCCGCCCCCCGCGATGTTGAGCGAAAGCGCCCCACTGCGCCCCCGGTACAGCGGGCCGGCGCGGTGTTGGCTGACGGTCACCTGCCCGCCGTCGGCCGCGGTCAGAAGGGCTGGCCGTCGAAGGTCGACCCGAAGCCCGTCCTTCTCGGCGACGACACCTAGGTCTGGCGCGCTGAGGGTGAAGCCCTGGGCGGCCCGCTTGATCGCCGCCAGAGTGTCAGCGTCGTCATTGCGGACGGCCCCGAGCCCGCTCCAGGCGCCGACCGCGCTGACCGAGCCGGTGAGCTGAGCTGTCATGCCGGAAGGATCGGCGCGAAACGGGCCCGCCAGATTGACATTCAAGCGGCCGAGACTCAGGCCGCCGGTCGCAATGTCGCGGCCTGACAGGCTGCCATCGACATCTCCGGAGACACCGCCGTCTGCGCCACGTCGCCAGGCAAGGTCGCCGGACTGGGCGGAAGCTTCCACGGCGCCGAACTTGACCTCGCCCATTTCACCGGAGGCGGAGATCACCCTTGCTGCGCCTTCGCCTTGCAGCACCAACCGGTCCCAAGCGCCCGCCGCTGCGCCGCGAAAGCTGGCTTCGAGGCGGAGCTTGCGCGCCGCGCCCTCGGCGACGGTGACGCTGTCGGCTTCCAGGACAGCTATGGCGATGACCGGTCCATTCCCGGCTCTCGCGGCCAGGTCTGGATAGGGCGTGGCCACCGCCAGCGACAGATCGCCGGGACCGACCTCAAGCCCCCCGAGGCGCCCTGACACCAGGGCGGCCGCGAGACTGGCGCTTGTTCGCCCGTCGCGGGTCACTAGACCAAGCCGGGCCTCACCAAGGTCCAGGACGACCCCATCGACGGCGACGCGCGTGGGCTCAAGCCGACCGGTCAGGGCGACCAGCACCCCCTGGACGAGCCGCGCATCGGCATGGACCGTCGCCACGCCGCCCTCGTGACTCAGGTGAAGACGCCCGTTTCTGACGATGATCTCAGGCGCCGGCGCATCATCGCGGGATGGTCGCGAGCGGAATTCGGCGATGAGTGGGTCGAGCGCCCCGAGACTGGGCCCCTCAGGGGTCAGGCCGACATGAATGACGGGATTTATCAGTCGGATTTGATCCAGCGTCACACCGAACGCCCGACCGCGCCAGGGCCCCGTGATCTGATAGGAGAGCTCAGCGCGTTCGGCGGTGACGATCGGTGCGCTGGCCGGGCCAATACGAAGCCGCCCGACCAGACCCCGGGGGCCCAGGGCCTCGAAACTGGCTTCGGCCTCGATGCCGCGGCTCTCCAGCCAGCCCACCAGAGCGTCCCGGGCCAGGGCGCGGCGAGCCGCATAGGCCAACGCCAGGGCGCAGATCAGCACAAGGATCAGCGCCGCCACCGCCCACAGCCAAATCCTCCGTCGCCCTCTGCGGGGCGCGGACGCTGGCGCGGGGCGTGCCGCGGAGGAGTCTGGTGAAACAGGCTGGGTCACAGGAGGTCCGGAACATAATGCGCAGGTCCCGAGCTAAGCTCCAGCCTTGTGACCAGATTGCGGGGCTTCGGCGAAATCACCTGGCGCCTGGGTCACCGCGGCGATGGTCGACAAAAGGTCGGCGGCGCGGATCGGCTTTGACAGATGGCGGTCGCCCCCTGCCGCCTGGCCGGCCTTGACGTGTTCTTCCAGGGCGTTTGCGGTCAGCATGATGACTGGCGTGCGGCGGAGCCCAAGGGCGATCTCCCGGCGACGAATCTCCGCCGTGGCGCTCAGGCCGTCGAGGACCGGCATCTGCATGTCCATGAGCACCACGTCGAAAGGCGCGCGTTCGATCTCATCGAGGGCTTCCTGCCCATTCTCCACCACGACAGGCGTCAAGCCGACCGAGCCCAGGATCAATTGGACGACCTTCTGATTGGTCGGATGATCCTCCGCCAGGAGAATCCGGAGCTCACCAAGCAGACCAGCTTCTTTCTCAACACCTTCCTCAGCCGATTGCGCAACCTGCGCCCTGGGAAAGCGGAGCGTCACGCGGAAGACAGACCCCGCCCCTGGCGCGGACTCGACAGCGATGTCGCCGCCCATGAGGTCCAGAAGGGATCGGCTGATCGCCAGACCCAGACCCGTTCCGCCAAACCGACGCCGAATGGAGTCGTCGGCCTGCTCAAAGCGCTTGAACAACCGAGTTCGAACATCGTCGCCAAAGCCGATGCCGCTATCACGCACCTCAAATGTCAGATCATCCCCAGCGGCCGCCACACTCAGGCTGACCCCGCCGGTTTGGGTGAACTTGACGGCGTTGCTTAGGAGGTTGGACAATACCTGCGTCAGGCGGACAGGGTCGCCCAGAAAGCCGCCCCGAGCCTCAGGCGTTACGGACCACGTCAGCGACAGGTCCTTACCTTCAGCGGCGGCCCGATGCAGCTCGGCGATCCGGCGAACGACCGCCTCCATGTCAAAGGCTTCGCTGGCCAGCTCGATATGCCCGGCCTCAATCTTCGAGAAGTCGAGGATGTCGGTGAGAACCTGCTCCAGCAACCGACCCGACGAGACGATGAGCTCGGCGAGCTCCTGATCTTTTGGATCGGTTTGTCGCTCACTCAGGGTCTGGGATATCGCAATCACGCCATTCAGAGGCGTGCGAAGCTCGTGGCTCATATTGGCCAGGAACCGAGACTTCTCAGCATTGGCCTGCTCCAGTTCGGCGGTGCGATGGCGCACCCGTTCCTCGAGCGTTGATCGCGCCCCTTCAGCCTTGGCCCGCTCCGCCCCCAGGGCTCTGGCCAGAAGGCCGATCTCGTCCTGGCGCGCCTCATCCTCGGCGAGTCTGCGCCGGGAGGGAGGCGCCAGATCCGGATCACAGGACTCGGCGAGGCGTTTCACGGGGCCTGTGATGTGACGACGCGCGAGATAGATCACCAGAAGGGTCTGGAGGATGGCGGCGACGGCTCCCAACAGCAGAACCCAGGCAGCCGACCGCGCTGCGCTGATCATCAAGGCGCGCTTGGGATAGACCACCAGGAAGTTCCAGTCGGCCATGTTCAAGCGCCCAAAGGCGATGATGGCCCTGCCATCGGGGCTTTCCAAGACGCCAAACTGATGAGGGTGGACCTTGATCGCTTCGGCGATGGCGTGGCTGCCTATGCGCTTCTCCAGCGCTTCGACTTGATTTTCCGAGGGACCTCCTCCCAGACCAAACGCCGGGTCAGCGATCAGATTGCCTTCGCGGGTGATAATCAGGGCGCTCGCCCCCGGAAGGGTCTCGCTCACCGCGCTCATGAACAATCCGGTCAGCTCAATGGACGATCCAAAGGCGCCGACGAAGCGTCCATCCACATAGGCCGGCGTCAGACAGGCGGCGCCCAGGCGAGGAATCTGATCGGCCTCTTGAACCAGCCGCTGCAATCGAGTGCAGCGGGTTTCGCCCCGCGGATTGTTGGTCGGCAGCGAGATGAGGGTCATCTCCTCGCCGCTCACATCGAGGTCGGACGGCGCGCTTTGTCGGTAGAAGAGCAGACGGTCGGGCCGCTTGGGTCCGAACATGACGAGGCGGGTGTTGGGGGTGAAGAAGTAGAAGTTGTCCAGGTCTGCGCCGGCCGCCTGGCCAAAGTCGGACACGACACTGAAACTCGCCACGAGGGCTGCAAGCTCATAGGTGGGAACCGCGTCAGCGTCGCGGATAAAGGCCCCCATGCCATAGACGTAGCCGCCATCAGTGCGCTTGACGCCATCGTAATACTCGGGGGGACTGCGGCGCGTTCCGTCCGGGCGGAGCGGAAAATAGCGATCGGCCAGGGTTTGAACCTCAGTGGCGTTCAGCGTCCCGGTCCGGCGTTGCAGTTCGGCGGCGGCGGCGGTCTGCATGCTGGTCAGCGAAGCAAAGCGTCGGTCAAGATTGAGGCTACGCTCCCGAACATAGTCGCCCAGGAAGGCGACCTGTCGTTGGGCAAGCTCCCGCTGAAAGATGAGGGCTGCAATGACAGCGGCCAACACCGTCAACGACAGGGTGGTCAGTCCAATGGCAAAGAGGAACTGGCGGGTTAGAGACTTCATGAGATTCGCGTCTCCCGAGGCGATAGACTCTCATAACCCGTCTTTCATTAGCAGAAGTCTTTAGGTTCAGTGCGTCACGGCGCCGCGGTTTAGGGATTGCTCACGGAACATCCTCCGGGGCCTGGGAGAGTGGTGGCGCCACCTCTTCCAGGGGCCGACGCTCGGCGGCTATGCCGAGTTTCATCTCCACCAGAGCGGCCAAGATCATCAGACCCCCGCCCAGGAGGTAACCCCAGAGAATCTGACTGCGTTCGCCCGTATCGATGAGCGCGCCAAACAGAACCGGTCCGCCGACACCACCCACTAGGGTCCCGAAGGCGTAGAACATGGAGATGGTGACGGCGCGGATTTCCAGGGGAAAGGTCTCGCCGATCGTCAGATATGCCGCGCTGGCGCCGGCAGAGGCGAAGAAGAAGATGACCGTCCAGGCTGCAGTCTGAGCTGGCGCAGACAGCAGGCCCGCGCTGAAGAGCCAGCCTGTGAGGCACATGAGTACGCCCGCCAATCCGTAGGTCAGGCTGATCATCGGCTTTCGCCCCCAGCTGTCGAATAGGCGTCCCAACAGCAGCGGGCCCATGAAGTTTCCAAGGGCGAATGGCAGCATGAACCAGCCGATGCTGGCCGGCGCGATCCCATAGAAGCGGGTCAGGATGAGCGCATAGGTGAAGAAGATCGCATTGTAGCAAAATGCCTGGGTCGCCATCAGCACGATCCCCAACACCGTGCGCCTGGGGTAGCGCCGCACCAGCGTCGCGGCGATCTCGATCCACTTGGTCGGCGGACGCCGCACGAGCCGCAGACTTAGCAAGGTGTCATGGGGCGGCAGTTTCTGGCCGGTCTGACGCTCCACCTGCGCCTCGATCTCGGCGATGATCTGTTCGGCCTCGGCTTCCCGACCATGGGTCATGAGCCACCGGGGGCTCTCGGGCATGAAGCGACGGATCCAGATAATGATCAGCGCCATGGCGCCGCCAATGATGAAGGCCAGTCGCCAACCCCAGGCCGGATCAATGAAGGTCGCGTTGAGCAGGAAGATGGAGCTCAAGGCCCCCAGGGCCGCCCCAAGCCAGAAGCTGCCATTGATGACAAGATCGGTGAAGCCCCGGCGCCGGGCGGGGATCAGCTCCTGGATCGCCGAGTTCACCGCCCCGTATTCGCCACCGATTCCCGCCCCGGTGATGAAGCGGAACACCATAAACGACCAGAAGTCCCAGGAAAATCCGGTGGCGATCGTCGCCACCATGTAAACGAACACCGTGGCGGTGAAGAGCTTCTTGCGCCCAAAGCGGTCGGTGAGCCTGCCAAAGGTCAAGGCGCCGACCACGGCTCCCAGGATGTAGGCGCTGCCCGTCAGGCCCACCTGCGTGGCGGTGAGATTCAGGCCGTCCGGGCCGGCGATGGCTGGGGACAGGGAGCCCACCAGGGTGACTTCCAGCCCATCCAGGATCCAGGTCACGCCCAGGGCTGTAACCACGAGCCAGTGAAAACGGCTCCAGGGCAGGCGGTCGAGACGCGCCGGCACCTGGGTGACGAAGACATCGTGACTGGCCATGGACTCCCCTCCAATCGGTCAAACTACAAACCGAATGCGCGAGACCGTCCAGTGGACGCAGGCGCAGAGTGGAAAAGGCTATCTATGCTTCCGCCGGCCGCCTCACGGCGGTATGGGGGCGAAATGTCTCCGCCCGAAATCCTTGTCGACGCCCGCGGGCATCGGTGCCCGGTTCCGACCCTGCGCTTGCGACGCGCCTTGGAACGCGCGCCCGCTGGGGCGAGTGTCCGGCTCCTGGCCGATGACCCCCTCGCCCGCATTGATGTGCCCCACTTCGTCACCGGGACGGATTGGGTGCTTCTCGCTCAGGAGACCGAAGGCGAAGTCCTTAGTTTTCTGGTCGGGAGGTCAGCCGGGGACTCTGCGGCCTGAGATCACGAAGCAAGGCCTGGCGGCGGTGCTCGTCCAGTCGAATCTCAATCTCGGTCGCCAGGGCGCCGCCAAAGAAGACAGCATTTACGCTCCAGGACAGCCAGATCAGGAACACCACGACGGCGGTGATTGAGCCATAGGTCGCGCCCAGATGGGCGATCTGCTCCACATAGAAGGCGCTGGCCCAGGAGGCGAACAGGCAGAGCATGGCGGCGGAAAAGCCCCCGCACATCGCCGCCGGCCACGCCACGGTGCGTCGGGACATGGCGTAGCGATAGATCAGGCTCATGCCCAGGGTCAGGCCGGCGCTGGCCCATGTCCACTCGCTATAGAGCCATGACACCCCAGCCAGGGGGCGTTGGTCGAAGGTGGAGGCTGCGACCCGAAGCGCGAGAAACAGGGACGACACCAGGCCCATCATGACAGCGGCGGCCAGCAGGACGACGAGCGCCATCAGGTTGAAACCGACAAATCCCCGGGGATCGGGTTCATCGTGGATGAAGGAGAGTCCGGCCAACAACGCCTTGAACCCCCGATGGGCGGCATAGGCGCCGATGACCAGGGCCACACCGCTCTGGGCAGAGATGGCGTCGCGCGGGGCGTGGGCCAGTCGCTCCAGCTCCGCCTGGAAGAGGTCGCGGGCGCCTGTCGGCATGAGGCGGGCCAGGGCTTCAGCCTGAAACTCCGCCTGGGCGGGATCGGCCCATAGGCTATAGGCGCCAATCAGCAGAGCCACGGCCGGGAAAATCGCCAGCATGATGAAGAAGGACGTGCCGCCCACATAGAGCATGACGTCCCGTCCCCACAGGCGCGTCAGCGCCCGACCCACGGTGGACAGGCCAAGGCTGGCCGCGCGGACGGGCTCCCATCGGCGAATGTCCAAGCGGTCCAGCTCCGGGTGGATCGACATGTGCGCACGTTGATCAAGGAAACCCCCTCGGCGCAAGCGCTCCGTCAGAGGTGACGACGCGTCCCCGGGTTCGCCGGAAACGCGTCGTCGATGGGCGTGTCAGCCATCAGGTTGGGCCGCTTCGAGGGACGGGAGAGCGCGGCGTCCAACCTTGATTTAGGCTACCGGGCCGGCGCTGAATGGCTTCTGAACAGCGATTCTGCTTGTTGTTCAGAAACTTAGGAGACCTCACTCACCGCGCCCGCATGACGGAGGGCGGTGATCTCGGTTGCGGAAAACCCCCAGTCGGCCAGAGCTTCCTCGTCGTGAGCGCCGATGGCCGGCGGGGGCCCCTGGATGGCGCCGGGCGTGGCGGAAAACCGCGGCGCAGGCGCCGGCTGCACGACTCCGGACACTTCGACAAAGGTCTGTCGCGCGAAGTTGTGGGGGTGACTCGGGGCCTCATCCATGTCCAGCACCGGGGCGAAGCAGACATCGGTGCCCCCCATGATCTCGGTCCATTCATCCCGCGTCTTGCCCGCCATGACCTCGGCGAGCTTCCTGCGCAGGCCCTCCCACTCGCCGCGATCCATCTGCTTCTGGAAGGCTGGATCGGTGATCCCGGTCTTTTCCAAAAGGTGGGCGTAGAACTGCGGCTCGATCGAGCCGATCGACACCCACTTGCCGTCCTTGCACTGGTAGGTGTCGTAGAAGTGAGCGCCGCCATCGAGCAGATTGTTCCGCCGACCCGGGTTCCACATACCTGAGGCCTTGAAGCCGTAGAACATGGCCATCAACGAGGCCGCACCATCGCTCATGGCGCAATCAATCACCTGACCCTGCCCGCTCTCCCGGGCGTGGATCACGCCGGCCAGCAGGCCAAACGCCAGATAGAGCGCCCCGCCGCCGAAGTCGCCGACCAGGTTGAGCGGCGGTACCGGTTTGTCCGTCGTCCCGATGGCGTCCAGCGCCCCGGTGATGGCGATATAGTTCATGTCGTGTCCGGCCGCCTGGGCATAGGGTCCGGTCTGCCCCCAGCCTGTCATCCGGCCATAGACAAGCCTGGGGTTTCGCTTGAGCGCCACCTCGGGCCCAAGGCCCAGCCGCTCCATCACGCCGGGCCGAAAGCCCTCAAAAATTGCATCGGCCCCCTCCATCAGCTTGAGGCAGGCCTCGATGGCGTCGGGCGATTTCAGGTCCATGCCGACGGAGCGGCGGCCGCGGCTGGTCACATCAGCCGGCGAGGCCCGCCCCCTTCCCTTCCGGTCGATCCGGACGACGTCGGCGCCGAGGTCTGACAGCAACATGCCGCAGAACGGGCCAGGCCCGATGCCGGCGAACTCCACGACTTTCAATCCGCTCAAGGGGCCCTGGCGCATGGCGATCTCCTCCGCTGTGCAGTCTGCTGTGGTCCAACTAGGCGCCGTGACGCCCCGTCAGCCAATAGGGGCTGTCAGCCAAGCTGAGGGTCAGGGCAGAGACTGACCGTCATCCACGGTCACCAAGGTTCCGGTGATCGCCGAAGCCGCCGGCCCCGCCAGCATCAGCAGGGCGGCGTCCAGATCCGTCGCGCCCATTAGCCTGCGACGGGGAAAGCCCGCCACCTGGCGCTGACCTCCCTCCGTGGCGAACCAGTCACGGTTGATGTCGGTCTCGACGTAACCGGGGCAAAGGGCGTTGACCGCGATCTGGTGACGCGACCATTCACGAGCCAACGACTTGGTCATCATGCCCACCGCCGCCTTGGAGGCGTTATAGGCGCTCAGGCCAGGCAGGACGGTGTGGGCTGCAATCGAGGCGATATTGACGATGCGACCGCCGCCCCGGGAGGCGAGATCGGCGGCGATCATCTGGCGGGCCGCGGCCTGGGCGCAGAAGAAGACCCCCCGGACATTGACGTCGAAGGCGCGGTCCCAAGCCTTAGGCGTCAGGTCCAGCGCCCGCCCCTCTCCACCGACACCGGCGTTGTTGATGAGAATGTCGATTGGGCCGATGGTCGCCCCCACCTCCGCAAAGACCGGGGCGATCTGATCGGCATCCGCCACGTCCAGGACTCTGGCGTGGGCCCGGCCGCCGGCGTCGTTGATCTCGTCAGCGCCCGCGGTGATCAGGTCCAGCCGCCGGGCGGTCAGCACCACCTCTGCGCCGGCCTCGGCGAGAACACGCGCAAAGTGCGCGCCCAGACCGCCGGAGGCGCCGGTGATGAGAGCGATCTTGCCAGCCAGGGTGTTGTCCGCAAACATCTGCTATGCCTCCCACCGAGGCGTGACGCCTCGTCCCTCGCCCGCGCTGTTGCGGCGAGATATCTTCACCAACGCCCGATTCTGGCGCCCCGGCGTCCAGCTGGGGAATGTGTGTTGCGTCAAAGGTGCAGAGAATGTCCGCAGGCGTCCAGGCGCGTGTTCTGATTGTCGCGCGAGACGACGGACTGGCCGGGCCATTGGCCGAGGGGCTTGATCGTCTGGGATGGCGCACCATCACCGCCCGCGGTCCCTATGCCGGCATCGCCGCCCTGGCCGACCTGCAGATCGAGGCTGCAATCGTGGATCTGCGCAGCGGCGGCCCTGAGGCCCTGACCCTCGCCCGGCGGCTCAAGGCCGCCTGCGCGCCGCGGCGGCTGCCCGTGGTGGCCATCGGCGAGCCTGAGGACGGAGCCCGAGACTTTGATCTCGTTCTGGCGCCTCCGCTACACCCGGCCCAGGCGGTGCTCCGGCTGGAAAATCTGGTGCGCATGGCGGTGGCCGAGGAGGAGTATGAGCTCCGCCAGGAGACCTTCGCCGAAAAGAATCGCGCCCTGGACTCGGCGGATCCTGATCCCGCCCCCTTCCGTATCCTGGCCATAGGCGAGCCGGCCCCGCAGTTCCTGGCCCTGTCCAACGCCCTGGCTCGCGGCGGGGCCGAAGTCGTGGG
>NZ_JAUSBZ010000082.1 GCF_030651755.1 Phenylobacterium sp.
CCTTCGCCGAGCTGGCCCAGGCCCTGATCGACCTGCACTATGACCCAGCCTATGACCGCGCCGCACGGAAATCCGACGCGCCCATCCTTGCCCGCCTGGCCCTTGAACCCCTTGATCCTCAGAGCCGTGCGTCAGCGGCGCGGACCGTCATCGACCTGATTCCCCGGGCATTCGGGTCTCTCTAGCCCCCTGGCGGGGAACCCGTCCGTCGGCGCAACGCTTAAAGCCACGGGCGTGCGCCGATTGGTGGCGGGCAAGTTAGGTGAAATGCGTGACTGTCATCTTCGGGAGGAGCGCCGCAAGCCTCAGCCTGGCCCTCCTGCTTCCGCTCATGGCGGGGTGTTCCGCCGAACCCAACGAGGCCAGCCTGCGCCCCCCTATAGAGTGGCGCGCCAGCGTTGAACGCTCAGCCCGGCACGCCGCGGACCGGGCGCGGGGCGCCTCGGAAGAGGCGCTGCGGCGATCCCCTGCGGTTACGGGACCCGCCCTCGTTCAGGCGATCCGCTTCTCCCGAGCCCGCGCCCTGGAGCAGGATCCGCAACCCATGCCTGAGCGGGTCCGCACGGCCCTGGCGCCCTACTTTACCGACGAGATTCTGGAGAGCGCGCGCTGGACCAAGGCCGGGGAGGACCTGGGCCTCGGGTCGCTGCTGGCGCGCTGGTACTATGACGAAGGCGCCGTCACCCTTAAGGACGTGATCGTCTTTTCGGACGGCAAGGTGGCCCAAAACCTGTGGCTCTGGGCCCATGAGCTGGCGCACATGGAACAGTATCGCCGCATGGGCGTGAACGGCTTCGCCGCGCGCTACGCCAGCGATTGGCGGGAACTGGAGGCCCAGGCCAACCGTCGGGCCTTCGCGATCACCGCCGATATCCGCGCCCGCCGCGCCGCCCGTCCCTCTCCAGTTTCGGCGGTGATGGAGACCATCGGCGAGATGCTGGATTTCAGTGAGCCAGAGACCGCTGTGAAGCCCGACGCCGACGAGCCCATAGACCTTGAGGGCAACGACGATTCTGGCCAGGGTGAGCCGGCCGCGGACGCGGAAACTGGCGCTTCGGGCGACTCAGGACCACGCGGCGGCAAGCAGGGCTTGCCAGGGCGCTCCGCATCGCGAAGCTAGGCGCAGAGTCGCGAAGGGGTTAGCCACATGGCCATGAAATCCGGTTTCTTGGGGATGATCGAAAAGGTGGGCAATCGCCTGCCCGATCCGGTGGTCATCTTCGTCTGGATGATCGCCGCCCTGTTCGTCGGCAGCATGATCGCCGCCGGGCTCGGCGCCTCGGCGGTCAATCCAGCCACTGGAGAAACCCTGACCGCCGTCAGCCTGGCCACATCGGAGAACCTGCGGCGCCTGTTTGTCGACATGCCCCGCACGCTCACCAGCTTCGCCCCCCTGGGGTTTGTGCTCACCGTCATGCTCGGCGCCGGGGTGGCCGAGCGGACCGGGCTGTTTTCCGCCGCCATGCGGGCCAGCGTCTCCAAGGCGCCCAAGGCCCTGCTGACGCCCATCATCATCTTCACCGCCATCATCTCCAATCACGCGGCCGACGCGGCCTATGTCGTGCTGGTGCCCCTGGCCGGGGTGGTGTTCGCCGCCGCCGGCCGTCATCCCGTGGCGGGAATCGCCGCCGCCTTTGCGGGGGTGTCGGGGGGATTCTCGGCCAACGTCTTCCCTGGCCACCTCGACGCCCTGCTGCTCGGCATCACCGAGCCGGCGGCCCGCCTGCTGGATCCCACCTGGACCGCCAATATCGCCGGCAACTGGTGGTTCATTCTCGCCATGACCATGGTCTTCACCCCCCTCGGATGGTGGGTCACAGACAAGGTCGTCGAGCCGCGGCTTGGCCCCTGGGTTCCGGTGTCGCCGCCGCCTCCGGAAACTGCCGAGACCGACGAAGAGATGCAGGCGACCTCAGCCCGCGAGCGTAAGGGGCTGATCTGGGCCGGGATTGGCGCGGTGGTCGTCATCGGCCTCTGGACGGCGATGAGCATCGGTCCGGCCGCCCCTTTCATCAATGCCGAGGGTGGACCGGGCGAACGGATGACGCCCTTCTACTCATCCCTGGTGGCGGGCTTCTTCCTGCTCTTCCTGGTCTGCGGCGTCGCCTATGGCGCCGCCGCCGGCACGGTGAAGAACCAGGGCGACGTGGTGCGCCTGACCGGGCAGTCCATGGCCGAGATGGGCCCCTATATCGTCCTGGCCTTCGTGGCCGCCCACTTCGTGGCCATGTTTAACTGGTCCAATCTGGGCGCCATTATCGCCATCCACGGCGCCGAGGGCCTGCGGGCCTCAGGCATGCCGACCCCGCTCCTGCTTACCGCCATGGTGCTGCTGGCCGCCAGCATCAACCTGTTTATCGGCTCGGCCTCGGCCAAGTGGGCGGCCCTGGCGCCGATCCTGGTGCCGATGTTGATGCTGCTGGGAGTCAGCCCGGAAATGAGCACGGCGGCCTATCGGATGGGGGATTCCACCACCAATATCGTGACCCCCCTGATGGTCTATTTCCCGCTCATCCTCGGCTTCGCCCAGCGTTATCAAAAGGACTTCGGGGTCGGCTCGCTGATGGCGGTGATGGTCCCCTATTCTCTCTTCTTCATGGCTGCGGGCCTGATCATGGTCCTGGGCTGGACGAGCCTGGACCTGCCCTTGGGTCCCGGCGCGACCGTCGGCTATGTGCTGCCGACCCTGGCCCAGCCCCTCCCCTGACGCAGATTTCCGGCTGGCGGTCCGATCCGAAGGGTCGCCGGCCGGGGCGGCCCTTCATTTCCCCGCAACGGGCGCCGATATAGGGTGGGACAACACCCTCCTCCCGATACGGTCCCTCGATGAAGCAGTTCCTCACCACCATGGCCGGCGTCTTCGCCGGGCTGACCCTGTTCCTGGTGGGCGTGCCGTTCCTGCTTGTCGTCATCGCGGCCGGGGCGACCCGCCCCGCCCCCGTGCCCGGCGCCGTCGTGCTGCAGCTGGACCTGCGCAACGCCCTCAGCGACCAGGACGTCCAGAACCCCTTTTCCGCCTTTGGCGGGCGTTCCAACTCGGTCATGTCGGTGGTGCAGACCCTCCGCCAGGCCGAGGGCGATCGCCGGGTGAAGGGCCTGTTGGTGCGGTTGCCGGAGGTAGGAATGGAGCCTGGCGCGGCCGACGAACTCCGTCAGGCCCTGCGCCGCTTCGAAGCCGCCGGAAAGCCGGTGATCGCCCATAGTCAGGGCCTCTATCAGTCCGGTGTGGTCAGCTCGACCTATATGGTCGGGGCGGCCGCCGGCGACCTGTGGATGCAGCCCGGAGCGGCGTTGCAGGTCACAGGCCTGGCGGTGGAGGATGTCTTCTTCAAGCGTTTCTTTGATGAGTACGGCGTCAAGCCGGACTTCGAGCAGCGCAAGGAATTCAAGAACGCCGTCAACGGCTACCTGCACAGCGACTATACCGCCGCCCACCGCACGGCCCAGCTGTCGTGGATGAACTCGGTCTATTCCAGCGCCCTGAACACTGCCGCCAGCGACCGCGAGATGGAGCCCGCGCTCCTGCGCGCCCGTCTGGAGGCCGGTCCCTATCCCGCCGCCCGCGCCCTTGAGCTTGGCCTGATCGACCGGCTGGGTCATCTGCATGAGGCGGAGCAGACCTTGCTCGACGCCGCCGGCGATGACGCCCGCCTGATGGAGTTGTCGGCCTATGCCCGTAGCGCCGGCCCGGCGGGGCGTTCGGGACCGGTGATCGCCTTGATCGAAGCCGAGGGGCCGATCACCACAGGACGGAGCGGTCTGTCCAATCCCCTGGCGCCCAGCGCCATGATTTTCTCCGACGATATCTCCGCGGCCCTCTACGATGCCGCCGAGGATGATGACATCAAGGCCGTGGTCCTGCGGCTGAACTCGCCCGGCGGGTCCGACACCGCCTCGGAACAGATCCTGGCTGCGGTCCGCGCCGCCAAGGCCGCCGGCAAGCCGGTGGTGGTGAGCATGGGGACCTATGGCGCATCCGGCGGCTATTGGGTCGCCTCGGAGGCCTCGGCCATCATCGCCCAACCCACGACCCTGACAGGTTCCATCGGTGTCTATGGGGGCAAGCTCGCCCTGGGCCCGGCCCTGGCCGAGTTCGGGGTCGACATGCGCGAGCTGGGGGTCGGCGGCGCCTTCGCCGGGGCCTATGGCATGGGCGATGGCTTCACACCGGTTCAGCAGGCGGCGTTCTCCGCCATGATGGACAATGTCTATGACGAGTTCATCGTCCGGGTGGCCCGGGGCCGCAACCTTAGCCCGCAGCGGGTGGACGAAATCGCCCGCGGCCGCGTCTGGACCGGCGCCCAGGCCCAGTCCCTGGGTCTGGTGGACGAACTCGGCGGGTTCTATCAGGCTGTCGACAAGGCCAAGACTCTGGCGGGGCTGGAGGGCGAGGTGCGCCTGCGGCGCATGACGCCCCAAGCCACGCCGCTGCAGGCATTGGAGCGGGCCCTGGGGATGGGTGCGGTCTCCGTGAAAACCCTGACGGCGGCGGCCTGGGTGCTGGGCGATCCGCGCGCCCAAGGCATCCTCGACACCTTGGCGACGGAGCGCCTGCGCGCCCAGGGCGCAGCCGCCGTGCTGGCCCCGACCCCGATCCGCTAGGGCCACGGCCGGGCCAGAAAGACCCTCGCGCCCGCAGGTCGTCTGGCCGTCTGGCCGTCTGGGCCGGCCGTTGATGAGGAGTCCGGCGCAAATGGCAGGCGGCTATCGGGCTGCGCCCCGAGGCAGGGGGCAGCTCAGTCTCAGATCGGACGCGCCGCTCGGCAGGCGGTGGACCGGATGCTCGCCAAGTCCAGGCATGCGTCGCCGGAGTCGGCTTGCGCGAAGCCTCGCCCCAATCCACGGCTGGACCGGAGCGCGTTCCGAGACGTGGCGGACAAACGCGCTCCAGACTTAGGATTTAGGCCCGCGAGCCCCGTAGCGGGAACCCCGCAATCCCAGAGCATGACGCAAAAGAAAAGGGCGGCGAACCGAAGTCCGCCGCCCCCTCTCCAGGTCTGACTGAGGTCTTTTAGAACCGCAGGTTCAGGCCGACCGCGAAGATGCGGCCGAGCGTGTCGTAGGCGCTGGGCAGGGTGTTACCGCCGTTGGCCGAGGTGGTCGCAGCTTCGTTGCCGAGCACCGGGGGATCCTTCTCCAGCACGTTCTGCACGGAGAAGGTCACCTTGGCGACGTCGTTGAAGGCGTAGCTCGCGGCCAGGTCGATGTAGTTGTAGGCCTCAATTTCGCGGAAGGCCGCGAAGGTGTTGGGCTGTTGAACCGGCTCGATCTCGACCTTGTTCAGGTGACGCCACAGGTAGGACACCTGCAGGTCGCCCATGGTCCAGGTGGTCCGCTGAACGAAGCGGAACTTGTGGGTCGGGTTACCGCAGCTGGTGCCGTAGTAGCCCAGGCAGTCGATCTCGGGGACCGTGGTGCTCGAGCGCGACTCGTTGGTCAGGTAGTAGTTGCCGGTCCAGGAGAAGGCCAGGCTGCCCCAACGCTCGTTCAGGCCGACGGTGTCGAGGTCGAGGCCGAAGTTGACCGCGGCTTCGATGCCTTCAGCGCGAATGTAGTTCAGGTTGGTGGTGTAGCGCTGGACGCCCGAGCCCGGCGAAGCGATGTCGCCGTTCACGCGGACGATGCGCTGGCAGAACTGGTCGATGCCCGAGACATAGCAGCCGTCCAGGGTTTCCTGGGCGGAGAAGGCGCCGATGTAGTCCTTCACCTCGATGTCGTAGTAGTCGAGCGAGATCACCGGGCTACGCAGGGCGGTCATGAAGCCCGGACGCCAGACGATACCCACCGTGGTCGTGTCAGCCAGTTCCGCCGAAGGCAGGTTCTGGAGATCGGTGCCTTCGAAGGTGTTGATCTGACCGGCAACGATGTCCTGCACGGTGCCGACCTGAGAGGCCGTCATGCCCGTGGCGATACAACGGGCGCGCAGTGCCGCCGAGATGGCGTTGGGGTTGCCGAGCGAGCAGTAGTCATAGTCGGCGTTCCGCAGGGCGGTGACCACCGGGGCGGCCAGTTCGCCGACGTTCGGAGCCCGGGCGGCGCGCTGGCGCATGGCGCGCAGGAGCAGGCCGTCGAAGGGCTCGTAGTTCACGCCCGCCTTCCAGGTGCTGTAGCTGCCGCTCGGATTGTAATCCGAAAAGCGATAGCCGAGCTCCAGACCCAGGGACTTGGCGAAGGGCTGGTCCATGGCGATCGGAACGATCATTTCGCCGAAGATTTCGTGCGCGTCGAAGCCGCCGGCGATCGGCAGCTGATTGCCGCCGGCGCCGCCGAGGCAGCTGACCGGAGCGAGCTTCCAGCACTCGTCGGGGGTGAAGCGACCGAACTCTTCACGGTACTCAACACCGATCGAAGCGGCCACTGGGGCGGAGGCCCAGGGGCTTTGCAGGGCGCCGAGCTGGCCGTTCACAGACGCGTTGAACACGGTCTGCTCGTAGGTCTCGGAGATGATCGCCGTGGCGCTGGAGTAGGCCGCCATGGCCGGGGTGATGGTGCCATAGGCGCCGAAGACGTTGATCGGCACGCAAGCGGAGCCGCCGGTGCGGCAGGCAGTGGTGGAGACCGCGTTCAGCGCGTTGCCGAAGTTGGTGGTGTTGGTGTAGCCGGCCGAGATGCTGGTCCGGTCAACCTGGCCTTGTTGCAGGTAGACGTTCCAGTTCCAGTTATCCAGGAAGGTGCCGCGCAGACCCAGGGTGAACTGGAAGAGGTTGTTGTCGTACTGGGTCGAGCGGGCGCCCAGTTCGCCGGTGCGGCGACGGATGACCAGGCTCAGATCGTCGGCGGAGTCGACGACGCCGTTGTTGTTCAGGTCGCGCCAGCTGGAGGCCGGCAGGGTGCCGGCGGTGCGGGCGGTGTTGGCGGCGTTGATCAGGGTCGTCTGGGCCTGAGCGGTCAGGAAGGGGTTGCTCAGCGGCACGAAGAAGGAGTTGCCGAAGATGCCCGACGGGGCGACCTGCTGGGTCACGTTGGTCGACGAGTAGATGAAGCGGCCGTAGGCCTCAACATTGTCGGCCAGCTCATAATAGCCGATCGCGGTGGCGCCGTAACGCTCCTGCGGGGTCTGGTAGTAGTTGTAGGGGTTGAAGTTGAACACGCCGCAGTTGGGGCCGAGGGTGCCGTCTTCACGGAACTGCAGGGCGGAGGTGCCGACGCCGGTGATCTGGGTGCGGGTCGGAACCGTGGTGGTGGAGCCGCCGGCGGCCACCGAGTTCGGACCGCCGCAGTTGGCGGGGGCCGGGGTGGGGCCCTGACCGTCCAGGAAGTTCTGATAGTTGGCGCCGTTGGCGGTCACGATGCCGAGGTTGCCGAGCGGGCGGGCGCCGAGCAGGACGCCTTCACGCTTGGAGTAGTTCATGCTCATGGCGACGTTACCGCGGCCATCAGCGATGTTGGAGCCGAAGGTCAGCGAGGTGGAGAACACTTCGCCGTCGCCGTCGCCGGTGACCGAGTACTTGGTGTCCAGCTCGACGCCTTCAAAATCCTTCTTCAGGATGAAGTTGATGGCGCCCGAAATGGCGTCCGAACCGTACACGGCCGAGGCGCCGCCGGTGATGACGTCAATCCGCTCCAGGAAGGCGGTCGGGATGACCGACACGTCGACGCGGCCGTCAGTGTTGTAGGGGGTGACCCGCTGACCATCAATCAGGACCAGGTTCCGCTGGGCGCCGAGGCCCCGCAGGTTGATGGTCGAGACGCCGGCCGTGCCGTTGTTCACCGCGTCGCCGTCCGAGGGGACGGAGATGGGCAGGAAGCGGATGATCTTTTCCACTTCCGGCTGCTGCTGCAGACCGATTTCGGCCGCGCCAACGGTCAGGATCGGGCTGGCCGACTCAAGGCCGGGCACCTGGATGCGCGAACCGGTGACGACCAGTTCCTGGACTTCGGCGACCTGGGCGGCGGCCGGCGAAACGGCCATCGCGGCGAAAGCCGCGCCACAGATCATCGATGACGCCAACAGGCGCTCTCGCTTGGATTTGATGTTCAAGGTCAGATCCTCCAGCGGGTCGACCGCAAGTCCGAGACGGACAGACGCCGAGCCGCTCCCCACAAAAAAGTTTCCCGCGGGTTGGAACCAACCCCGGTTACGGGGGAGTTACGAGGGTTACGGAACGAGGGTCAACGGCCATTAACAAGCCGCAATGTTTTCGACCCGCACCTGTCACATTCCAGACACAGACTGGCCACGGCTAAGGCGCGCCGCGATCAATTTATGCCCTGATTGGAGCTCTGAGAGCCGGCGACGCATAGATATCGCGTCCGGTGGTGGTCGATTATGTTGTCAACCCAACCGGTGATCCTGGGGTTCACAAGCGCCTTTGTGTTCAGGAAATAGACAGGAACAATGGGCGCATCTTCCAGCATGATACGCTCGGCCTCGGCCAGATAGCCCGCCCGGGTTTCGGCGTCGGGCTCGTTGTCGGCCTTGCGCAGCAGCTCGTCATAGACCGGGTTGCTGTAGTCCCCGTAATTCTGCGATCCGGCGGAGGACTGGTTGAGATAGAGGAAGCTCATGGCGTCGTTGTAGTCGGCGACCCAGCCGGCGTCGGCGACCTGGAAGTCGCGCACCCGATAGGCGGCATAGGCGATCTGCACCTCGTTCTGGGCCAGGGCGAGGTCAATCCCCACCTCTTTCAGATCAGCCTGGATCGCCGGCATGAACAGGGTCGGATCCGACGAGTTCCGGTGCTTGATCTCCAGTTTCAGGGGATTGCGAGGGCCGTAACCCGCTTCGGATAGAAGCCGGCGGGCCTCAGCCTGGCGGCGTTCCAGCGGCCAGCTCGCCCACTCCGGCTCCGGCGGCGAGGTGTAGTTGGCGACCCCGGGCGGCACGAAGTTGTAGGCAGGCGTCTGGCCCCCGCGCAGCAGCTTGTTGGTGATGAACTCCCGATCGATGGCCATGCTGACGGCCCGGCGCACCCGGATGTCTTTCAGCGGCTCCACATTGGAATTGAAGGCCATATAGGCCACCCCCAGATAGGTGCTGGTGCGCACATAGTCGGGGATTTCCTGACGCAGGAAGGCGATCCGGTTGGACTGGACTTCATAGCTGATATCCAGCTCGCCCCGCCGCACCCGGCGTTCCGAACTCGCCGCATCCGTGGTCGGGTAGTAATAGACCTGATCGACGCAGACCTTGTCGGCCTCATAATAGAGCGGGTTCTTGGTCATCCGGACATAGTCGCCCAGCCGCCAGGTCTCGATCCGATAGGGGCCGTTGGTGACGATGTTCTGAGGCTGCACCCAGGCATCCCCCAGCCGTTCGACAACATGCTTGGGCACCGGCGACATGGTCTGGTGCTTGGCCACCTCGGTCAGATAGGGGGCCGGATGAACCAGGCGAATTTCCAGGGTCCGCGAATCGATCGCCCGGACGCCCAGGGTCTCAGGCCCGGTCTTTCCCTCGTTCAGCGGCTGGGCGCCTTCGATGAAATAGAGCAGCGAAGAGTATTCCGAGGCGGTCTGCGGCAGCAGGATACGCTGCAGGGAAAAGACGAAATCGTCAGCGGTCACGGGCACGCCGTCCGACCATACCGCGTCCCGAAGATAGAAGGTCCAGACGAGGCCATCTTCGCTGACCTCCCACCGCTCGGCCATGCCGGGGACGGCCTCGCCGCTGGCGTCATCCTGGGTCAGGCCCGTGAAGGCGTCAGCCAGGATGCGACTTTCCCAGGTCCCTGTGGCCTTGTGGGGGTCGAGGGTGGCGGGCTCCGACCCGTTGCCGATCAGCAGGCAGACCTGTCCTTCGGGACAGCTCGGCCGCACCGGCGCCTGAGGGGCGCAACCGACGACCGCGGCCAGGACGGTGGGAATCAGGACCGCCCGGAGGGCGCGGGGCGAAGAGAAGAGATTGCGCCGACCGCGGCGGACCTCTTCAATGAGGCTTGGAAAGATCATGAGGCAACCGATGACAGGTTTTTGGCCCGGGGCAAGACTCAGCCTGGCTCTGGCGGGGGCGTGCGCGCTCCTTCCGCCCGTGGCCCAGGCGCAGACACCCGGCGCGCCCGGGCGGGCGGCGATTCTCCAGTCGCTGCTCGACTGCAGAGGCCTGAGCGACGATGCGGCGCGGCTGGCCTGCTATGACCAGGCCACAGTCGCCATGGATCAGGCCGAAGCCAAGGGCGACATCGTCGTGGTCGATCGCGAGCAGGCCCGTAGCGTCCGCCGCCAGACCTTCGGCTTCTCGATGCCCTCGATGGCGCTGTTCGAACGCGGGGTGGCGCCAGAGGAGATGGACAACATCACCGGCGTCGCCAAGCGCGCCTACCAGGCCGACGGCAAGTGGGTTGTCGAACTGGAGGACGGGGCGGTCTGGCAGCAGACCGACACCGAGGTGGTCGGCCGCCGCCCCCGGGCCGGGACCAAGGTCGATATCCGCAAGGCCTCCCTGGGCAGCTACTTCATGAACCTGGACGGCCAACGCGCCGTGCGGGCCAAACGGATTCAGTAGAACGCAGCTGAGCGGCGCTATCGGTCCTTGGGATCGATGGCGTCGCGCAGGCCGTCGCCGATGAAGTTGAAGCTCATCAGGGTGACCACCATGGTCACCGACGGGAAGACCAGCAGCCACCAGGCCAGTTCCATGTCCTGCGCCCCATTGGCGATCAGGGTGCCCAGCGAGGCCATGGGCGGCTGCACCCCCAGACCCAGGAACGACAGGAAGCTCTCAGCCAGAATCACGGCGGGGATGGTCAGGGTCACATAGACGACGACCGGACCCAGGAGGTTGGGGATGATGTGCTTGGCGATGATGCCGGCGTCGCCCAGGCCCGCGGCCCGGGCGGCCTCGACGAATTCCTTGTGCTTCAGCGACAGGGTCTGGCCGCGCACGATCCGCGACATGGTCAACCACTCCACCGCCCCGATGGCCACGAAGATCAGGATGATGTTCGACCCGAAGGTGACCATCAGCAGGATGACGAAGAAGATGAAGGGCAGCGAATAGAGCACGTCGACGACGCGCATCATGACCTCGTCGATCCGCCCACCCAGATAGCCGGCGATCGCCCCCCAGGCGACGCCGATGATCAGCGACACGGTCGTGGCCACCAGGCCGATGGCCAGCGAGACGCGCAAGCCCGTCAGCAGCCGGGCCAGCAGGTCGCGGCCCAGGGAATCGGCCCCCAGCAGATGGCCATTGGTAAGCGGCGGCGCCCAGACATGGTCCTTGTTGATCTGGTCATAGTCATAGGGCGTGAAATAGGGGCCGATGATCGCCGCCAGAACCAGCAGACCCAGCACGATCATCCCGCCCACGGCCGCCTTGTTGCGCAGCAGGCGACGGCGGGCGTCATCCCACAGGCTGCGCCCCCGGGCGGCCTTCTCCATGGTCTCCGCGCCGATACGCGAGCCCGGCGTCAGGATGGTTCCGGTCATGACAGTCGCACCCGCGGATCGAGAACCGCGTGCAGCAGGTCGGCGATCAGATTGAGGATCAGGATCAGGGCGGCGTAGAAGATCACCATGCCCATGACCACGGTGTAGTCGCGCTGGAGCGCGCTGATGACGAAGAATTTTCCGAGGCCCGGCAGGTTGAAGATCTTCTCCACCACCAGGGAGCCGGTGATCAGGCCTGCGGCCGCCGGTCCCAGATAGCTGACCAGGGGCAGGATGGCCGCCCGCAGGGCGTGGCGCCGCACGATCCGGTTCTCCGGCAGGCCCTTGGCCCGGGCGGTCCGGATGTAGTTGGAGCGCAGCACCTCGACCATGCCCGCCCGGGTCAGGCGCGAGATGATCGCCACCTGCGGCAGGGTCAGCACGACAATGGGCAGAATCAGATTGGGCAAGGCCCCCCCGTTCCAGCCGGCGCTGGGCAGCCAGCCGAGCTTGGAGGCGATCACCAGCACCAGGACAGGGGCTGTGACGAAGGTGGGTATGCAGACCCCGAGGATGGCGATGGTCATCACCACATAGTCGGTCGTCTGGTTCTGCCGGAGGGCGGCCAGCACCCCCAGACTGACGCCGATGATGGTGGCCAGGATGATGGAGGACAGGCCGAGCGTCAGGCTGACGCGATAATTCTCCTGCAGAATCTGCAGGACGGTCTTGTCCTTGTATTTCAGCGACGGACCCAGGTCTCCCTGGACCACCCCGGCCAGGTAGGCGCCGTACTGCTCATGCAGGGGCCGGTCCATGCCGTACTTGGCCATGACATTGGCCTCGATCTCCGGCGACAGCTTGCGGTCCCCGTCGAACGGGCTGCCAGGGGCGGCGCGCATCATGAAGAAGGCGACCGTGATCACGAGGAACAGGGTCGGAATGGCGATGAGAAGGCGTCGGCCTATAAAACGCAGCATGAGGGGTGGCTTGGGTCTTCCGCTGAAGGCCTGCGGCGGAGGCCGGGCGTTGCGAAACTTTCATCGCGCCCCGATGATGTCAAACAATGCCGTAACCCTCGTCACTTTCAAGGCCGCCATGACCCCGTTCCGACGCGTCACCGAGCAGTTCTCCGTCAGCCCGCAAATCGCCGTCAGCGATGTGGCCGCCGCCGCCGCCGCGGGCTTTGTGCTGATCATCAACAATCGGCCAGACGGCGAAGATCCGGCCCAGCCCGATGGGGCGGAGATCGAGGCGGCGGCGCGGGCGGCGGGGCTCGACTATCTGGCCATTCCGGTGCGGGGCGGCCCGGATGCGGCTCAGGTGGCCGCCCAGGGCGAGGCGGTGGCGCAGGCCAAGGGGCCGGTGCTCGCCTATTGCCGGTCGGGCACCCGCTCTATCGTCACCTGGGCGCTGAGCCAGGCCGACGCCGGACGCCTTGACCGCTCAAGCCTCATCGCGCTCGGCGCCGAAGCCGGCTACGATCTTTCGGGGGTTTTGGGCTGAAGACCCTCAGGCGCGGTCGTTCAAAAAGCCTCAGCCAGGCTCACACGGGCGGCCATGGCCGAAGGCTCGGCCTCGCAACTCGCCAGGGCCAGGCTCAACTGGAGCGCCATGAGACAGAGCACGGCGAAGGCGGCCCGCTGGAGCCGTTTTGAGACAAAAATAGCCGCATCTGCGATCATAGTTCACATCCCTGCCCGTGCACCGCCCCTGATCCGCAACTTTGGCGCCGTCAGGACAGCCAGCCCCCGGAGCCCCCGCCGATGATTCCCTATGTCCGCGATATCCAGTTCGAGTACGGGATCTGCGATCAGGTCTCACCCCTGATCCGGCGGGTGGTGGCCCGCAATCCGGGCCCCTTCACCTTCATGGGAACCGGCACCTACATCGTCGGCCGCGGCGAGGTGGCCGTCATTGATCCGGGGCCGGACCTGCCCGAACACCTGGAGGCGATTCTCGCGGCCCTGGAGCCCGGGGAACACGTCACCCACATCCTGGTCACCCATCACCATAGCGACCACTCTCCCTTGGCCCGGCCGCTGAAGGCCAAGACTGGCGCCGCCATCTATGGCTGCGCCGTCGGGGCGGCGGCCGAGGAATCGACCATCCGCACCGAGGCCGGCGCGGACTTCGACTTCGCCCCGGATATCAGCCTGTGCGGCGGCGGCCAGGTGCTGGAGGGCCCCGGCTGGACGCTGGAGGCGGTGGCGACGCCTGGCCACACCTCAAACCACATCTGCTTTGCGCTCAAGGAAGAGAACGCCCTGTTCTCCGGCGACCACATCATGGGCTGGTCGACCACGGTGATCACCCCGCCCGATGGGGACATGACCGACTACATGGAGAGCCTGGAGCGGGTGAAGGCCCGCGACTTCGACATCCTGTGGCCGACACATGGGCCGCCCATTCGCGAGGTTAAGCCCTTCATCGAAGCCTACGCCGCCCACCGCCGCGCCCGGGAGGCCCAGGTGCTGGCCGCCGTCGGCGAGGGTTATGAGCGGATCGTCGACATGGTGCCTGTGCTCTATGCCGAGGTCGATTCCCGCCTGCATCCGGCTGCGGCCCGGTCTGTCCTGGGCCACATGATCGACCTGGTCCGCCGGGGCAAGGTGGCCACCGACGGACCGCCGTCGATCGACAGTCGTTATCGCCTGGCGGGCTAGGGTCTAGACCCCCAGCCCGCCGCTGGCGGCCAGCACCGCCAGGGTGACGACGCTGATCAGAATAGCGATGAAGGCTGGCGCCCAGTAGCGGCGGAAACCGCCGATGGCGGCGACAACGATGGCCATGACGCCGGTGAAGGCGCTGGCCATGGCCACCTGCGGGAACCAGGCCAGCAGCGCCCGAGCAACGTCTCCGCTGACCCAGCCATAGCTCCACCCGTAGGTCCCCGCCGACCACATGGCGGCCGGAGCCAGGGCGATCAGTAGCGCAATGATCATGAACAGGCCCGCCAGCGGCGAGGACTTGCGCCGCCCCTGGCGCGAAGCTGGCATGAATATGGGCGAGTCCGCAGAGGTCGGTTGCGCCCCTTGCGCAGAGGCGAGTTCAGGCTCTGGCGTATAGGCCGGCCAGGCCGCCGCCGAGGTCGCCGTCGCCTCTACGGCCTCATCGGGAAAAGGGCCGAGGGCCTCCGCCACGGCCTCCCCGGTCGAGGTGGTGGTGGGCGGCTCGCCCTGCCCGTCTGCGCCTTCGACCACGGTCAGACCCTCGCTCTCCGCCCTGGGCTCACCAGGCCCTGGCGCGGGCGTCCAGACCGAGGCGTGTCCCTCGGACGCATCTGCCTGCGGGGCCTCCGGTTCGGGGGCGTAGAGCTTGGGCGAGGACGCCAGCAACGGCGCGGCCGGGGCCGGCTCGGCCGTGGGCAGGCGATAGTCGGCCATCTGGTCGCGGATCAGTTTCTTGTCGATCTTGCCGGTGGCGCCCAGGGGGATGTCGTCCACGAAGACCACGTCGTCAGGCATCCACCACTTGGCGATCTTGCCCTCCAGGAAGTCGAGGAACTCCTGCTTGGAGGCGCTCTCGCCGTCCTTCAGCTTGACCAGCAGGAGGGGGCGCTCGTCCCACTTGGGGTGGGCGACGCCGATCACCGCAGCGAGAACCGCCTTGGGGTGGCCTGCGGCCAGATTCTCAATCTCGATGGAGCTGATCCACTCGCCGCCGGACTTGATGACGTCCTTGGCGCGGTCGGTGATCTGCATGTAGCCGTGGTCGTCGATGGTGGCCACGTCGCCGGTGTCGAAGAAGCCTTCGCCGTCGAGGATCTTGCCCCCGTCAGCCTTGAAGTACTCTCCCACCACGAAGGGGCCCTTGACCTTCAGCCGCCCGAAGGTGGTTCCGTCATGGGGCAGGCGCTTCTCATCGTCATCCACCAGCTTCATCTCGATGCCCAGCGGCGGACGGCCCTGCTTGAGCTTGAAGCGGAGCTGCTCCTCCTCGCTCATGGCGGCGATCTTGTGATTGGGGGTGGCCTGGGTGCCCAGCGGCGAGGTTTCGGTCATGCCCCAGGCATGGGTCACGTCGACGCCGTACTCGTCGCGGAAGCCGCGGACAATGGCCTCGGGCACCGCCGAACCGCCGATCACCACCCGCTTGAGGCTGGTCAGCTTGCCGCCGGTGTCGCGCAGATGCTGCAGCAGCATCTGCCAGACTGTCGGCACGGCGGCGGAGAAGTTGACCTGCTCGCTCTCCAGCAGCTCATGCACCGAAGCGCCGTCGAGCTTCGGCCCCGGCATGACCAGCTTGGCCCCCACGGCCGGCGCCGAGAAGGCGATGCCCCAGGCGTTGGCGTGGAACATGGGCACGACGGGCAGGATGGAGTCCGCCGCGCCGACGCCGAGCACATCGGCGCCCATGGTGGTCAGGGTGTGCAGGAAGTTGGAGCGGTGCGAATAGAGAACGCCCTTGGGATTGCCGGTGGTGCCGGATGTGTAGCAGAGGCCCGCGGCGGTGTTCTCGTCGAAGCCGCCCCATGCGCAGTCGGGGGAGGCTTCAGCCACCAGGGTTTCGAAGCACAGGGCGCCCTCGATGGGGCAGTCGGCCATGTGCGCCTCGTCGGTCATGACGATGATCTTTTCGACCGTCGGCAGTTTGTCCTTCAGGGCCGCCAGGATCGGCAGGAAGGTCAGGTCGGTGAAGATGACCCGGTCTTCGGCATGGTTGATGATGTAGGCCAGCTGCTCGGGGAACAGGCGCGGATTGAGGGTGTGACAGACCATGCCCACCCCCATGATGCCGTACCAGGCCTCCAGGTGCCGGGCGGTGTTCCAGGCCAGGGTGGCGATCCGGTCCCCGGGCTTCATGCCCAGGTTCAGGAGGGCGTTTGACAGGCGCTTTGCCCGGCCATGGACCTCGGCATAGGTGGTGCGGACGATGGGGCCTTCGACGCTGCGGCTGACGATCTCCCGGTCCCCATGCCATTCCTTCGCATGGTCCAGGATCTTGTCGACCGTCAGCGGCCAGTCCTGCATCAAGCCCAGCATCAATTCGCTCCCTAGGTTATCGGTGTTCTTGCGGGCTAAGCTAGTTTTGCGACGCCCGTTAGGCAACGAGAGTCGCTCCGTGCGGGCGCAAAGGGACGATCCTTGCGCGAATGGGGTGACAGGGCCCTGGCCCTGGGTTAAATAAGCCCCATCATGTCTCCGAACGCCGCCACCTATCTCTTTTGGTATTTTGGCTATCCGACGCCCCTGGCGACGGACGGAGTTCTGCTGACGTGACCCAGACGTAAGACGAACCCCACCGCCGCCGCCGATCCGGCGGCTTTTTTTATGGCCCGTCGGACCGCTCCGCCAAAGCGCCCCTCCGAGAAAGCCTCCATGACCGCCACCGAATCCATCACCACCGACGACCTGCGCATCAGCTCGATTAGGCCGCTGACGCCACCGGCCGAGATCATGGCCGCCCAGCCGCGCACCGCCCGGGCGACCGCCACGGTCACCGGCGCGCGCAAGGCCGCCCAGGACATCATCCATGGCCGGGACGACCGCCTGCTGGTGGTCATCGGCCCCTGTTCGATCCACGACCCGGACGCAGCCATGGAATACGCCCACCGGCTGGCGACGGAGCGGGCGCGGTTCGCCGGCGAGCTGGAAATCCAGATGCGGGTCTATTTCGAAAAGCCCCGCACCACGGTGGGTTGGAAGGGGCTGATCAATGATCCGGGCCTCGACGGCGGCTTCCAGATCGACCAGGGCCTGCGCATCGCCCGGGGCCTGCTGGCCGACATCAACGACATGGGCCTGCCGGCGGCCTGCGAGTTCCTGGACGTCACCACCCCGCAGTACATCGCCGACCTGGTGGCCTGGGGCGCCATCGGGGCGCGGACCACCGAGAGCCAGATCCACCGGGAGCTGGCCTCGGGCCTCTCCTGTCCCGTGGGTTTCAAGAACGGCACCGACGGAAATGTGCAGATCGCCGTGGACGCCGTGCGCGCCGCCAGCCAGCCGCACCACTTCCTGGCCGTGACCAAGGAGGGCCGCTCGGCCATCGCCGCCACCACCGGCAATGGCGATTGCCATGTGGTCCTGCGCGGCGGATCGGCCCCCAATCATGACGCCGAAAGCGTCGCGGCCGCCTGCGCCCTGATCGAGAAGGCGGGCCTCGCCTCGCGCCTGATGGTCGACGCCAGCCACGCCAACAGCAACAAGAAGCCGGAGAACCAGCCCGCGGTCATCGCCGAACTCGCCGCCCGCCTTGGGGCCGGCGACCAGAAGGTCATGGGGGTGATGGTGGAAAGCCACCTGGTGGCCGGCCGTCAGGACCTGATCCCTGGCCAGCCCCTGACCTATGGCCAGTCGATCACCGATGGCTGCATCGGCTGGGAGGATTCCGTGGCGGTGCTAGAGACCCTGGCTGGCGCGGTCGCGGCGCGTCGCAAGGCCCTTGCCCGTGAACCGGCGCAAGCCTGATGGAAAATCAGCCCGAGGTCTGGAGGTGGCTCCAGGCCTCGGCGGCCTCGTCGGCTGTGCCCGAGGCGTCCACTCGAACCCAGTCGATCAGCCCGATCTCATAGTCGAGTTGCTTGCGCAGGGTCTCCACTGTGGCGTCCGACGCGTCGCCATGGCGGGCGTCGATCCGCGCGGCCAGGATCTCCACCGGCGCCTCAAGCCACACCCCGTCGAAGGCGACCCCGGAACGGGCCGCCTGCGCCTCGGCCCGGCGGCGCAGGTCTGGTGAGATGAAAGTCGCGTCCAGCACCACGGACCGGCCCGCGGCTAGGGCCTGTCCCGCCTCACTGAACAGCGTGTCATAGACCTGCTCATAGAAGCCCGGCCCATAGGCGCTGGCCGGCAGGCGGCTGTCGGGGGCGACCCCCATGAGCCGCTTGCGGACCTCATCGGTGCGCAGGACGATCGCCCCAGGCGCAGCCCCGATCCCCGGCGCCACCAGCCGCGCGAAGGTCGACTTGCCGGTCCCCGACACGCCGCCGACCGCCAGCAGCCGGGCCGGCGGCGGCGACAGGTGCGCCAGGGCCGCGTCGAGATAGGCGCTGGCGGCGGCGTCATCGCCGGTATGAGCCCACACATGGGCGCGGACCGCCGCACGGACCGACATCATCAAAGGCAGGGTCGCCAGGCCATCCCACAGTTCGGGCCCGAAGCTGCGGGCGGCCTCGTCCAGATAGGCCGACAGCACCCGAACCGCCGCATCTCGCCTGCGACGAAAATCAAGGTCCATCAGCAGGAAGGCGATATCGTACTGGACGTCCACGTCCGACAGGGTGTCGTTGAACTCGATGCAGTCGAACAGGATCGGCCGCCCGTCCTCCAGCAGGATGTTCCCCAGGTGGAGATCCCCGTGGCAATGGCGGGCGAAGCCGCCCAGGGCCCGAGCGTCCAGCAGCGCTTCATGCTGGAAGAAGGCGGCGCTAGTGCACGCAACCACGGCCTCCACCCGCTCAGACCCCAGGCGCGGGGCCAGCTGGCGCAGCAGATGGGCGTTGGAATCGATGGTGAACTTCAGCGCCCGCCCGCCCCCGCCCTCCGGCCGCAGCGGCGCTGCGGCATGGAAGCCCGCGATGGTTCGTCCCAGACTGTCGGCCAGGGCGCCGTCCACCGCCCAGGTCTGGGCCGAGAGCACGGCGGTCTCGTCGAAGCGGCGCATTTCCAGGGCGAGTTCGACCGGCTCGCCCTCCCCATCGAACTCCAGACCGCCATCCGCGGCGCGGGTGATGACGCGCACGGCGCGATAGATATCCGGCGCTGCGGCCCGATTGAATCGCAGCTCCCGATCCAGAGCCCAGCGGCGCAGCTCCAGGGTGGAATAGTCCAAATAGCCGAGGTCCAGCCGTCGTTTGACCTTGAAGGCGCGCTCCGGCGTCAGGAAGACCCGGGCGCAGGCGGTGTCGATCCGCCGCTCAGCCTGGCCTTCCAGCCAGGCGGCGACCTCGGCCTCTTCAGGGTCAATCAAGACGCGCGTCCATCAGGGATAGAGGCGCTCGGTGGTCCACCCACCGCTGGCCCGACGGAAGACCAGCCGCTCATGCAGCCGGAAGGGACGATCACGCCAGAACTCGATGGCCTCGGGCGACAGGCGGAAGCCTGACCAATGAGGGGGGCGCGCCACCTTGCCCAGGCCAAACCGAAGTCCGGCCTCGGCGATGCGCTTCTCCAGGGCCAGGCGGTCAGGCAGCGTGCGAGACTGCTCCGAGGCCCAGGCGCCGAGTTGGGAGGCCCGCGCCCGCGTGGCGAAATAGGCGTCGGCCTCAGCCGCGCTCACGGGGCTGATGGCGCCGCGCACCCGCACCTGACGGCGCAGAGACTTCCAATGGAACAGAAGGGCCGCGCGGGGGTTTTCGGCCAGTTGCCGGCCCTTGGCGCTTTCCAGGTTGGTGTAGAAGACAAAACCGTCGGCATCGACGTCCTTCAGCAACACCATGCGCATGTCCGGCGCGCCATCAGCGTCGGCGGTGGCCAGGGCCATGGCGTTGGGATCGTTGGGCTCCTTGGCGCCAGCCTCCCTCAGCCATTCGGCGAACAGGGCGAACGGATCGTCCTCAGACAACAGCGGCGGCGGCTCGGCCTTGGTGACCTGGGCCACATAGTCATCCTCGCTGGGCGAGGCGGGAATGAGCGAGTCTTCAGGGCGCTTTGACATGACGCTCGCCCTATAGCGCGCAGTCGCAGGTCCGTCAGGGGTTTAACGCGCCGTTGACCGCCTTCGTCTTAGGAATCGGAACCATGAGCGGGACCGATCACGCCATGTCACCGCGCCAGGCGCGCGAACTGCTCGGCGTGACCCGCGAGGCCTCGCCCGGGGAGCTGCGCCGCGCCTTTCGCCAGCGCGCCAAGGCGGTGCATCCTGACCGCGCGGGAGGCGACGCCGAGGCCTTTCGACAGACGGTGCTGGCCTACGACCTGCTGCGGCTGCCGCCCCCCGAGGGCCTGATCCACCAGCCGCCCGCGACCCAGATTCGTCCCTGGGCTGCTCGCGAGGCCAACGTCCTCAACATCTCTCCCTTGAAGGCTGTCCACGGGGGCGAGGTCGAGCACACCCTGGCCGATGGTCGACGGCTGAGAATTCGCGCGCCGGCCGGCCTTCGCAGCGGCGACCGGCTACGCGCCGGCGGTCAGGTGCTGAACGTCGCCGTGCGCGGCGATGGTCGGCTGATGGTGCGGGGCGATGATCTCTGGCTGACCGCTCACTTGGAGCGCGCGCTTCTCGATCAGGGTGGGCGGGTCCGCCTGGACACCCCGCTTGGTCCAAGGGACGTCTGGATCACCCGCAAGGCTGTTGAGCGAGGGCTCATCCGGCTTCCCGGCGAGGGCCTGCCCGCCCGGGGACGGCGCCGCCAAGGCGACCTGTTCATCCGCCTTCAGGCCGCCAGCGACACCGCCTCCAGTGCGGCGCGCACCCTGCTCAGGCGCTTCGCCGCGGCCTGGGCGGCGTGATCCTCAGTCCTCCCGATCCCGATCGGTGATGTTGAAATTCACGTCCAGATCGAAGTCATAGACGCCATCGGCGCACTTGGCGTCCTCGACCTCATAGCCCTCAAGCACCCCGTCATCTTCTTCCCGCTCGATCTCGCGTGGGTCACTGCAGCCCACGGCCGCCAGGGCCGCCATCACGCTGGCGCGCTCTTCAGCCGAGGGCGGTGCGTCGGCGAAGCTTGCTCCGGCGGGCAGCAGAAGAGCGGCGATGGAAAGAACAACCAGACGCATAGGTGCGAACTCCTGACGTAATTTCATGCCTAGACAGTGCGTCTGAGACGGATGGGTTCCCCATCCCAGGCGTGGCGCCAGACCGGAAATGCGCTAAGAGCGCGGCTATGTCGCACAACACATTTGGTCATCTGTTCCGCGTGACAACCTGGGGCGAAAGCCATGGGCCGGCCCTGGGCTGCGTCGTGGATGGCTGCCCCGCAGGACTGTCGCTGACACCCGAGGATGTGCAGGTCTGGCTCGACCAGCGCCGCCCAGGGCAAGGCAAGTTCGTCACCCAGCGGCAGGAGCCGGACGCCGTGCGCATCCTCTCAGGGGTGTTCGAGGATGAGCGGACCGGCGGCCCCGTCACCACCGGCACGCCGATCTCCATGATGATCGAGAACACCGATCAGCGCAGCCGCGACTATTCAGAGATCGCCCAGGCCTTCCGTCCCGGCCATGCGGACTATCCCTATTTCGCCAAGTACGGCGTTCGCGACTATCGGGGCGGGGGTCGGGCCTCGGCCCGTGAAACCGCCGCCCGGGTGGCGGCCGGCGCGGTGGCGCGAAAGATCCTGGCGGGCGTCACCATCCGCGCCGCGGTCGTCCAGATCGGCCCACACGAGATCAATCGCGCCCGCTTCGACTGGGATGAGACCCGCAACAACCCCTTCTGGTGCCCGGACGTCGGGACGGTCGCGGTCTGGGAAGAGCACCTGGAAAAAGTTCGAAAGAGCGGCTCATCCACCGGCGCTGTGGTCGAGGTCGCCGCAGAGGGGGCCCCAGCCGGCTGGGGGGCGCCGATCTATGGCAAGCTCGACGCGGAGTTGGCCGGCGCGCTGATGTCCATCAACGCCGCCAAGGGCGTGGAAATTGGCGCAGGCTTCGCCTCGGCCGCCCTCTCAGGGGAAGAGAACGCCGACGAGATGCGTATGGGCAACGATGGCCTGCCGGTCTTCCTGTCCAACAAGGCCGGCGGCGTCCTGGGCGGGATTTCCACAGGCCAGCCTGTGACGGCCCGCATCGCCTTCAAGCCCACCTCTTCCATCCTGACTCCCCGTCGCAGCATCGATGAAGCGGGCCAGGAGGTCGAGCTTCGCACCAAGGGTCGTCATGATCCCTGCGTCGGGATTCGCGCCGTTCCGGTGGTCGAGGCCATGGTCGCCTGTGTTCTGGCTGACGCCTTCCTCCGCCACAGGGCTCAGGCTGGGGAGGGGCGCTTTGTTCCGGGGGCGCCGCCGCCCTAGATCGGCTTTACCGACACCGTCAAAAATCCACGGTTTTCAGATTGACCGCGCGGCGGACTTGCCTGAAATGAGCCGCCCCGCGCGCGGGCGGCCCGCCTACCCTAGTGATTGACCTCGAAAGACGGACCGTTGCGATACGAACTGCTCAGAATCCTCCTCGTCGACGACAACCACCACATGCGGGTGCTGTTGACTGAGATTCTGCGCGCCATCGGCGTTGTGCACATTCATGAGGGCGCCGACGGGGCCGAGGGCCTTCAGCAGTTGCGCAACCATCCCATCGACATTGTCATGACCGACCTATCGATGCAGCCCCTCGACGGCATCGACTTCGTGCGCCTGCTACGCAACGCCCAGGACAGCCCCAATCAGATGGTTCCGGTCATTATGATCACCGGCCATTCGACCATGCGCCGGGTGGCGGAGGCCCGCGACGCCGGGGTCAACGAATTCCTGGCCAAGCCCTTGACCGCCCGCGGCGTGCTGGAGCGCTTGAACCGCATCGTTGAGCATCCGCGGCCCTTTGTCAGGACCCAGGACTATTTCGGTCCTGATCGCCGCCGCCGCGCTGATCCCGCCTTCGCCGGCCCCTGGCGGCGCAAGGATGACTCCCAGGTGTCCTTCTCCCACCAATTGGACTGATCCGCGCCGACCGATCACCACCATTTGGTGATGTTTTGCGTATCTTGTGGGGCCGGACTCCGGGGGATTCATCATGTCTGCGACTCTGCTTCTGCGCCTGAGCCTCATCGGCGTCCTGGCCCTCAGCCAGGCCGGCTGCCTGGCGGCGGCTGTCGTGGGTACGACGGCCGGGGTCGCCATCGGCGTCACCGGCGCAGCCGTAGGGGCTACCGCGAAGGGGGTCGGCATGGCCGCCGGCGCGGTGATTCCTGGCGGGGATGACGAGGACGATCGCAAGGACCGTCGCAACCGCTAGAGGTTCAGCGCGCAGCTTTCGCCGATGGTCGGACGCGAGACCCTGACCCGCACCAGCCCCGGGAACGGAGTCTTCAGCCGCTCCGCGAAATAGAGGCAGAGGTTTTCCAGGGTCGGGCTCTCCAGCCCAGGCTTCTCATTCAGAAGCCCATGATCCAGTTCGAGCGCTACAGCGCGCAACACGCCGTCAAGTTCGGCCAGGTCAGCGACCCAGCCCACAGGCGCCTGGGGAACGCCCGCCACAGTGGCCTCCACCTGGAAGGAATGGCCGTGCAGACGGGTATAGGGGCTCTGGGCCGGGCCGTCAGGGAGATAGTGGGCCGCATCGAAGGTCGCGACCTTGGTGATTTCAAAGATATGCGATGTCATTGCCGCGCGCTCAGGCGATCCGTCCAGCCATACGGCCGTCAGGGAATGCCCAGATATTTGTGGGTTTGCACGCTTAAACGCCACTGAGGGTGGGCGAGGCAATAGGCGATCGCCGCTTCGGTGTTGGCCGCGCGGTCCGGCCCGTCCATGGGCTGGAGATAGAAGCGTTCAAAATCCAGGGCCGCAAACTGCTGCGGATCGACGCCGGATTGCGGAAAGACCAGCTTCAGCTCCTGGCCTGAGGTCTGGACGACGGCCGCCTGGGCCTTGGGGCTGACGCAGATCCAGTCGATCCCCGCCGGCGCGGCCAGGGTGCCGTTGGTCTCCACGGCGATGGTGAAACCCCGGGCGTGCAAGGCCCCAATCAGCGGGCCGTCAAGCTGTAGCAACGGCTCTCCGCCGGTGCAGACGACCAGACGATTTTCGAGGCCCCCGGTCCAGGCCAGGGCGACGGCGTCGGCCAGAGCGTCAGCATCAGCGAACCGGCCTCCGCCCGGGCCGTCCATTCCGACAAAATCGGTGTCGCAGAAGGTGCAGACCGCTCGCGCGCGGTCGATCTCCCGGCCAGACCAGAGATTGCAGCCCGCGAACCGACAGAAGACGGCGGGTCGGCCGGCCTGGCCCCCCTCTCCCTGTAGGGTCAGGAAGATTTCCTTGACGGAATAGGTCACGCCGCGAGCTCCGGGCGCCCCTGCGCCACCCACTCATGCCAGCCGCGCGCGCGCAGGTCGCAGGCCGGACAGTCCCCGCAGCCGTGGCCCCAGTCGTGGCGCAGCCCGCGCTCGCCGCGATAGCAGGTATGGCTCTCCTCGCAGATCAGCGCCACCAGGGCCTCGCCGCCCAGACCCTTGGCCAGAGCCCAGGTCTGCGCCTTGGTGAGCGACATCAGCGGCGTCTGGATGCGGAAATCCTGCGCCATGCCGAGGTTGAGGGCGTGCTCCAGGGCCTCGATCGTGTCGCGCCGACAGTCGGGATAGCCGGAGAAGTCGGTCTCGCACATGCCGCCGACCAGATCCCGCACGCCACGACGGTCCGCCAGGGCGGCCCCATAGGTCAGGAAGACGAGATTTCGCCCGGGAACGAAGGTCGAGGGCAGACCCTTGTCGGTCACCTCAAAGGCCCGCTCGGCGGTCATGGCCGTTTCGGCGATCGCCCCGAACCCTGTCAGGTCCACCAGGTGGTCAGGACCCAACCGCTGGGCCCAGGCCGGCGTCTGGTTCGCCATAGCCTCGCGGACCACCTGACGGGCGGTCATTTCAACGGCGTGACGCTGACCATAGTCGAAACCCACCGTCTCCACCTGGTCGTACCGGGAAAGCGCCCAGGCCAGACAGACCGAGGAGTCCTGGCCCCCGGAAAACAGCACGAGGGCGCGCCTGTCGCGATCAGTGTCAGTCATCTCCCCCATATGCGCGTGCAGGCGCCCGAGGGGAAGTCTGTCCTGTTTCGCCATTGCCCCTCAGTCCCCCGGGGCGCGAGCCGATCCAGGACCCTGCGCCACGAGCCTCTGACATCGGGCTTCGAATTTTCAGTACGCATCCGTAGCGGAAAGTTGGCGCCGGGAATCAGTTACGGATACAGGGAACCGCCGCATAACACCGGTCGGTTTTGTGCGTCGCGTTTGAAAGCGCGGTATTTCCGCCACGGCGGACGCAAACCTTCGCCATATTTGGCGCCTGAACGCAGATAAGTTTGACTGGCCCGCCGGTTGGAACGAGGTTCCCCGCCCTGATCGCCCTCCCCGGCGATCCTTGTCACAACATTGAAAACAACGAGCGGCGCCAAAGCCGCTTGGGAGGACTTATGTCGTCTTTCTCGCAAACCGGTCTGCGTCGCCTGCTGGCGACCAGCGCTTCAGTCGCCGTTCTCGCCAGCGCCGGCGCCGCCGCGGCGCAGTCCGAGGCGCCCCGCGTCTCCGAGCCCTTCACCATCCAGGAACTGGTCATCACCGCCGAAAAGCGTGAGCAGGCCCTGCAGGACGTCCCAGTCGCCGTCTCGGCCTTCACCTCGGAGCAGCGCGACACCCAGGGCATCACCAACATCCAGGACTTCGTGAATTTCACCCCGGGGATGAACTATTCGGGCGCCGACCGGGTCTCCCTGCGCGGCTCGGGGCGCAACACCTTCTACATCGGCAATGATCCCGGCGTGGCCGCCTATTCGGACGGCTTCTATTCCGCCAGTTCCTCGGAACTGTTCAAGACGCCGCTGTTCATCGAGCGCACCGAGATTCTCCGCGGGCCCCAGGGCACCCTCTATGGCCGCAACGCCATGGGCGGCGCGATCAACCAGATCTCCAAGCGCCCGGACTACGAGTTCTCCGGCGAAATCCGCGCCGCGGTCGCCAACTATGACTACACCCGCATCGAGGGTGTGGTTTCCCTGCCCGTGGCCGAGAACCTTCGTTTCAAGGTCGGCGGCAACCAGGAATGGCAGCGCAAGGGCTTCATCGAGAACATCGGCAGCGCCAATGAAGGCGCCTCCATCAAGCGGACCTATTTCGAGGCCCAGATGGAAGCCGAGCTCGGCGAGGATGTGGACGTCTGGGTCCGCTACAATCGCTCCAACTGGGATGACAGCCTGGGCGTCGGCGACCGGCTGGCCAATCTGGTCAGCCCTTACGACACCACCCGCGCCTTCCAGCCCATCGGCGGCCTAGTGACCGGTCTGCAGTTCGGCGAGACGATCGTCAATCCCGGCGTCCGCGACCCCTATGTCCAGAACACCAACCGCGACGGCTACGGCGCCCTGCGCGGCAACCACGTCCTGACCGGTCAGGTGACCTGGGACCTGGGCTTCGCCGACCTGAAGTATATCGGCGGCTTCCAGCAGTACGACTATCAGACCGGCGGCGATTACGACAACACCAGCCGCACCGCGCCGATCACTGTGGCCGGCGTCCCGGGCATCTTCGTGGACTACACCACCGACTTCTACGAAACGAAGAAGTACTATTCCAACGAGCTGAACCTGACGTCCAATTCGGATGGGCCGCTCAGCTGGATCCTCGGAATCTACCAGTACGAAGAAGACTACAGCCAGCGCATCCAGTTGGGGAATCCCCAGCAGTCGCAGATGGCCGACCCCTGCTATTTTGGCGGCACGGCCAATCCCTGCATCAGGGCCCCGGCCAATCCCAGCCGCAACTTCGTCGATGGCTATGCCGAGCTGAATTCCAAGGCCCTGGCCGCCTTCGGTCAGTTCTCCTACCAGCTCAGCGACGCCTTCGCCCTGACGGCTGGTCTGCGCTACAGCAAGGACGAGAAGGACGGCTTTGAGAGCCAGCGACTGGTCCTCTTCTCCCCGGCCGGCCCCTTTGGTCCGGCACTGGGCGGCGCCTTCGCCTTCGACGTCTCCACCGACCTGCAGCCCGGCACGCCGGGCGTCCAGAACAGCCGCACCCTGTCCAAGAGCTGGGACGCGGTCACCGGCGTGCTGAACCTCGACTGGACCCCGGACAACGACAGCCTGTTCTACGCCAAGTACAGCCGCGGCTATAAGTCCGGCGGCTTCCTGCTCGGCACCCTGGCCCCGAACCCGGAGGGCAAGGCTGAATTCGTCAACGCCTATGAGCTGGGCATGAAGAAGACGATCGCCCGCCAGCTGATCGTCAATGGTTCGCTCTATTACAACGACTATTCGGACCTGCAGTTGAACCTGCAGCAGCTGAACGCCGCAGGCACCGCCTCGGCCAACAACTTCATCAACGTCGACGCCCGGGCCTATGGCCTGGAGCTGGAGACCATCTGGCAGCCCAACCGCAATCTGCAGGTGTCGGTCAGCTACGGCTATCTGAACACCGAGATCACCGAGGGCTGCTGCTTCTATGATCCGGCTGACCCGAGCGCCCAACTGGCCAGCGCCCGGCCCGCGGGCGGCACGGCGGTGCAGAACGGCGTCCTGCTGGTCTTCCAGGACCTGAAGGGGTCCCGCCTGTTCCAGTCGCCGGAACACAAGGTGGCCCTGAACGGCAACTACACCTGGGATTTCAACGCCGGTTCGTTGATCGCCTCTGCCACCGCCTTCTGGACCGACGAGACCACCTACCAGCCGTTCGACAACCCTGCCTTCGCCGTGCCGGCCTATTCGGTCGCGGACTTCCGCCTGATCTGGCGCGATCTCGGCAACCGATATGCGGTCATCGGCTATGTGAAGAACGCTTTCGAGGAAGAGGGCTTCACCTCGACCGGGACGACCAATCCCACCGCCGTCTATGGCGCCCCCAACCCGGGAATGATGGTCGGCGGTCAGGCCTATCTGCAACAGACCGGGACGGCGATCACCCGCGGCCTGATCCAGCCCCGCACCTTCGGTCTGGAGCTGCAGTACCGCTTCTAGAGACCGCCTCTCCAGGACGATCAGGACGGGCGGCGGGGAAACCTGCCGCCCGTCTCATGTTTTTGGACACTGCGTCAAAGAGGCGGCGGCAGGCTTAACGTCTCCGAAAAGGGTTTCGGCCATCCTAGATATAAGATTTCCAATGGTGCCGACGTCCCATGTCCCCTTCCGAGTTCTTTTTCGATCACGTCACGGAAGAAATTCGCATCCAGGTCGAGGGTATGCTGGCGCTGACGGAACGTCTTTGTCGCCAGCATCTCTCCGCCGACGCGGTGGCCTGTGTCGAAGGGATCGATGAGGCCGCCCATTCGGTTTCGCGACTACTGAGCACCGCCCGCGATCTGAAGATCGCCGCCGCCGAACAACTCGCCCTGAACCCGGCCCGACACCAGCTTCGCGATCTGATGGATGAGGTGCAGGAGCGTTGGATCAGCCGCGCCCGCGAAAGCGGCGTCACCCTTCTCGTCGCCTATGAGGGCGATCCCGCCGCGGCCGCCCTGGTTGACGCCCACCGCTTGCACCAGATTTTCGATGGCTATATCGGCCAGGCGATTTCCGGCGTCCGCCACGGCGCTGTCGAAGCCTCCCTCCAGGTCGTGTCCGCCCAAGCTGGAAGCCTGAGGCTAGAGGGCCGCGTCCGCGGGGCCGGCGAGGTCGTCGACGGCAGCCTGTCTGGCAGTATCGAAGAGATCGCCGCCCGTTTCGGACTGGAGACCGCCATGGGGGCGGCGCTGGGTCAGCGCATCCTCCAGGCTCTCGACGGCCTGGGACAAACCGAGCGGAACGCCGGCGGCGGCGAGACGGCGGTTTTCACACTTCTGGCTCCCTGCGCGCCCGAAGACGCGGCCGAACCAGCCGAAACAGCGTCCGACCGCGCCGCCCACGTCCTGATCGTTGATGACAACGCCACCAACCGTATGGTGGCCGAGACCCTCTGCGAGATGTTCGACTGCACCGCTGAGACCGCCGTCGATGGCGTCGAGGCGGTGGAACTGGCCAAGAGCGGGCGCTTTGATCTGATCCTGATGGACATCAAGATGCCGCGTATGGACGGCGTCGACGCCACCCGCGCCATTCGCGCCCTGCAAGGTCCGGCCAGCCAGACCCCAATCATCGCCCTGACCGCCAACGCCGACCCTGAGGACGCAGCCGGATACATCGCTGCGGGCATGATTGGGGTGGTTGAAAAGCCGATGAAGCCCGAGAGCCTTCTCCGGGCCCTGCAACAGGCCCTGGGCCAGGGCGACGCCAAGGCGGCCTAGGAACCGTCGCCGATGAGGCGACCTGCGGGTCTCTTTGCAACTTGTCCTGGGCCGGGCGACCATGCCGGTTCATGATCGGGCGACATCGGGGATCCCATGACCAGCTTCTATGAGCGCGCCATCCTGCCCAGATTGCTGACCTGCGCCTGTGGATCACCGGCGATCATGCGACAACGCGCCCGGCTCGTGCCGCAGGCTCATGGGCGGGTTCTGGAGCTTGGCGTCGGCGGTGGGCTAAACCTTGCCTTCTACGATCCGTCCTGGGTGGATTATGTCACGGGAATTGATCCCTCCCCGCAGCTTCGCGACCGAGCGTCCGCGGCGCCGCGCAGCCCGAATCTGCGGGTCGCCATTGAGGCCGGAGAAGCCGAGGCGCTTCCCTTCGCAGATCACAGCTTCGACAGCGTGGTCTGCACCTTTACGTTGTGCTCGGTGCGCGACCCCGCCGCCGCCCTGGCCGAAGCCCGGCGGGTCCTTGCGCCCGGCGGCGATTTCTACTTCTGCGAGCATGGCCTTTCGCCAGAACCAGGGGTGGCTCGTTGGCAGACTCGCCTGGACCCACTGTGGAGTCGCCTGGCCGGAGGCTGTCACCTCAACCGTCCCGTCGCCGACAGCATCACCGCAGCGGGGTTCAGGCTTGGAAGTGTGGAGAAGGCCTACCTGCCTAAGACACCGAGGTTCGCCGGCTGGAATGAGTGGGGCGCGGCCCAGACGAACTGAGCCGCGCCCCCAACTCTGGCTAGGCTGACGGCCTACATATCAGACGGAGTCTCGGCCTCAACCTCGACCTCAGCGCCGGCCTCAGCGGAAGCATCGGCGCTGGTCCCAGCGTCCGCCTGCATGGATTGGCCGATGCGGGCGCGCAGCTCAGCATCACCCTGGGCCGCGGCGGCGATCTGATTGTACTCTTCAGACGTCAGGCCGGCGCCCTCAACAGCCGCGGTCATCTCTGCGGTCATCTGTTGCTGCAGGGCGGCCTTGGCCGATTCATCGGCCTCAGCAGCCACACGGGCGCTGTACTGCTCGTTCAGTGACTGAATGTCCGTCATGGCTTCGGCGAAGCTGTCGACCTGGGCGTCGGTGAAGGCGGAAGAGCCAGCCTCGACCGGCGCGCCGATCTCGGGAGGCGCAGTCGCGGCGCTATCCATGTCCTGGGCGAGGGCCGGAGCGCTCATTAGGGCGAGCGCGGCGCCGGCGGCGAAAAGCGTGGTCTTGAGGGTCATGTCAGTGGGTCTCCTGTTCTGTCCACTCCCTTCACAAACCGGTGAACGCTCGGGAAGGTTGCGCATCTCAGGAAAAATAATCACGCGCCCGTGATCGCCTTGGCGTTTGCTGCGGGCCTGTACCGGCCGCCGCCCCCGCCAAAACGAAAGGGGCGGCGGCGCGGCCGACGCGTTTCTGTACAAAACCTCGGGAGCTGGATGGCCCCAGCGGTCATTTCAGGGCGGCGGCGTCCAGATCAACCTTCAGTTCCCGGGCCCAGAGCCGAATGGCGCGACAGGCCTCCACAAAGGCCTTGGCGTCCTTCGGACCCTTCAGGTCCACGAAGCCCTCGTCCATGTCGTCCGCCACGCCAGCCTTGTCGAACAGCACGGCGGCGGCCGGCGTGTGGGCGATGAACTTGCAGTGGGCGAAGGCGTCATTGACGAAGTCCTTGGCCGTCTTGTCCTTGGAGAGCATGGCGGCCCCCTCTTCCGACACCAGCACGGCCACCGCATCGTAGAGCACCGAGGGCCCACCATCGATCTTCTGGTCGGCTGGCAGCAGCGCGCCGTCGCTCAGCTTCACCCCGCCGATGTGAGGCGCGATCACTTCGAAGATCGCACCCTCGGCGGCGATGGCGTCAGTGAGCGCTTTGAAGAGGCTCGCATCGGCGCCATCGGTCATCAGAAGCCCGAACTTACGACCCTCGAATTTCGGCAGGGGCCGCTTGAGCATGCTGAGCGCATCCGAGGGCGGCAGGTCCGCCACCACCGGCCGGGCCGGATTCAGGGCGGCGGGCATGTTCGCAAGACCAAGGCCGGTGGCGACCGTCTTGGCGAGGCCTTCGTCGATATTGCGCAGGTGGCCGACCATGCGCTCGCGGATGTCGAGCCGGTCGCACTTGCTGAGTTCGAACACCAGGGCGTCGCCCATATGCTTCTGCTCGATGGGCGTCTGGCTTATGAAGAACTGCCGCGCCTGGCTGTAGTGGTCGGCGAAAGTTTCGGCGCGGATCTGGCGGGTCTCGCCGGATTCGGCGGCCGTGAAGTGCGGATAGCCCCGCTCTGGGCTCTCCCGAGGACCGCCCTGCTCGCCCCAGCTGTTGGGCTCGTAATTGGCCCGGCCGACGGGGTTGCGCATGGCCATGTGGCCATCCTGCTGGAAGTTGTGCACCGGACAGCGCGGCGCGTTGACCGGGATGTGGGTGAAGTTCGGGCCGCCCAGGCGCTTCAGCTGGGTGTCGAGATAGGAGAAGTTCCGGCCTTGAAGCAGGGGGTCATTGGTGAAGCCGATGCCCGGCACCACGTTCTGGGTGCAGAAGGCCACCTGCTCGGTCTCGGCGAAGAAGTTCTGGACGTTGTTGTCCAGCACCATGCGGCCGATGATCCGCACCGGAATGCGCTCTTCGGGAATGATCTTGGTGGGGTCGAGGATGTCGAACTCGAATTCATCGGCGAAGGCCTCGTCAAAGACCTGAACGCCCAGCTCCCATTCCGGCGGTGTGGCGCTCTCGACCGCGTCCCACAGGTCGCGACGGTGGAAGTCGGGATCGGCGCCGTTGATCTTCAGGGCCTCGTTCCACAGCACCGACTGCAGGCCGAGCTTGGGCTTCCAGTGGAACTTGACGAAGCTCGACTTGCCCTCGGCGTTGATGAACCGGAAGGTGTGAACGCCGAAGCCCTCCATGAACCGCAGGGACCGCGGGATGGCCCGGTCGGACATGGCCCACATGATCATGTGCATGGACTCTGGGCTCAGGGTGATGAAGTCCCAGAAGTTGTCGTGGGCCGTCTGGGCCTGGGGAAAGCCGCGGTCGGGCGCCGGCTTGGCCGCATGGATCAGGTCGGGGAACTTGATGGCGTCCTGGATGAAGAAGACCGGGATGTTGTTGCCCACAAGGTCCCAGTTACCCTCCTGGGTGTAGAACTTGACCGCAAAGCCACGGACGTCCCGCGGCAGGTCCGGCGAGCCCTTGGCGCCAGCCACCGTGGAGAAGCGCACGAAGACCGGCGTGCGCTGGCCGGCCTCCTGGAAGGGATCGGCCCGGGTCAGGTCCGACAGGGATTCCGTCGCCTCGAAATAGCCGTGCACGCCGAAGCCGCGGGCATGGACCACCCGTTCGGGGATCCGCTCGTGATCGAAATGGAAGAGCTTCTCGCGCAGGTGGAAGTCGTCCAGCAGGGCCGGGCCACGGGCGCCGACCTTCAGGCTGTTCTGGTCGTCGGCGACCGGAACGCCCTGCTGCGTCGTCAGGACCGGCGTTTCGCCAGAGGCGGTCTGATGGGTTTCGCCTCCCGCGCCTGGGTTACGCTTCCCGTAGATCTCGTCGGCCATGGCGTCTGTCCTCCTCTGGAGCCGACGCAGAAGCGCGCGAGACCTGAGAAGGGTTCATTGGTTGCGGATTTCCCCGCGCGCTCGCTGGCGCAGGGTCCTCAGGCTGTGCGAATCGATGGACCCGGGGCGGCGCCAGACGGGCGGGCCTCGGCCTCAGCGGTGACCTGCTCAATCTGGTGGAGGAGGGTTTCGAACTGCACGGGCTTTGCCGCCACGGCGTCGATCCCCGCGCCTGTGTAACGGCGAATCTCGTCGGCCATGACGCTGGCCGTGACCGCGATCACCGGCGTCCGGGCCCTCACCTGAACGCGTTCCAGGGACCGGATCTGACGAGCGGCAGCCAGACCGTCGAGCCTGGGCATATGGATGTCCATTAGGATGACGTCCCAGGCCCCGGTCTCCCAGGCCTCCACCGCCTCCACCCCGTCGGCCGCCAGCCCGCATTCGGCGCCTTCGCCCTCCAGCAGGGTCTGCAGAACCGCCCGGTTGGCCAGGTTGTCGTCCGCGATCAGGAGCCGCTGGCCCTGCAGGGCGCCCCTGCCCAACGCCGGCGACGTCTCGCCCTGGACTGGCGGGTCAGGCGCGGGGGGGCCCGCAACCTCGGCCTTCACGGCCGGCAGCGGCAGTTCCAGACTGAAACGGGCGCCCAGTCCTGGCTGACTGGCGAAGGTGATCTGGCCGCCCATCATATCAGCAAGCTCGCGACAGATGGCCAGGCCCAGGCCGGTCCCGCCGCTCCGTCGGGTGTTGGAGGAATCGGCCTGCACGAACTTCTCGAAGATGCGGTCCTGCTGATCCTGCGGGATGCCCATGCCGGTGTCCTGCACTTCGCAGATGAGCCGTCCGTCATCCCCGCCGATCCGGACGATCACCGAACCGGCATCGGTGAATTTCAGCGCATTGGAGATCAGGTTGCTGAGGATCTGGCGCACCCGCACCTCGTCGCCCAGGCGCAGGCCCGACACCACGGGCGAGACATCGAGCCGGAAGGCCAGGCCGCGGTCGGCGGCCAACTGGCCGTAGAGCTTGCGCAGGGTTTCGGCGAAGCGGTCGAGGTCGAAGGGGGCCGTCTGCAAAGACATCTCGCCCGCCTCGATGCGGGAGACGTCCAGAATGGCGTTCAGAATGTCCAGAAGATCGACGGCTGATCCCCTGACGGTGGCCAGGCGCTCCCGCTGCGGAGGCGACAGGTCGTCCCGCTCCATCACCTGCACCATGCCCAGCACGCCGTTTAGAGGGGTGCGGATTTCGTGACTCATGGTGGCGAGAAACTCGCTCTTTGCGCGATCAGCGGCCCGGGCGGCGACGGCCAGGCTCTGGGCTCCCCGGGCGAGCTCCTGGTTGCGGGTCAGTTCGTGGCGCAAGGCCCGGTTCAACATGTCGGTGGCGAGCCGGGCACGGATTTCCCGCATCACGGCGGCCCGCATCAGGGACGAAATGCCAACGGCCGCAAACAGGCTGGCGACCCCGACGTAAACGTATTCCCCGATCAAATCGCCGGGCGCCTCGCGGGCCATCAGCACGAGCCCGGTCAAGGCGACGGTCGCAGCGCTATATCCCACCCGCCGGGTCGGCGCCGATGTGGCGAAGGCAAGCGCCAAAAGCACAAAGTAGATCAGCTTCAAGGGCTCGAAATGGTAGCTCTGATAGACGACCACATTGGCCAAGGACAGGCCGTAGAGCCCGAGCGCCGTCCCCTCGAGGGCCGGCAGGCTCATCTCAGACCGCAATCTCTTCCACATCAGGAAGGCGATCACCGCAGTGAGGCTGGAAAGCCCGGTCAGCACCCACAGGGCTGCGCCCGTCTCGAAGAACGGGTGCGAGAGGGTGATGACCAGATAATAGATTGTGGCGAACGCCGCGCACATGCGCAGGATCGGCGTCTGCGACTGAGCCAGGACCGCCGGCTCGACTTTGATGTCCTCGGCTCTGGGGGTGGTCAGGTTCGGCAAAGTCCGGGCCTCGGCGTTCTGCGCAGATGGCCGAACAATGGCATCGGAATGCCTACGAATTGATTTCTGCCGGCTGGGACAGTCGTTTTGCGCGAAATTTGACAAATGACTTTCGGTCATTAATACTGACCCGCAGTCAATAGAGGCGCAGGATGCGAACCCCAAGGCGACGCCTTGATCCCGCCGACCGGAGGCGCGAGCTTCTGGCTGCGGCTGAGCGGCTGATACGGCGGCGCGCCGATCAGGTGCGCGTCGAGGATGTCGTGGCCGAGGCTGGCGCCGCCAAGGGCACCTTCTACCTGTACTTCGCCACCTGGGATGATCTGCTCGAAGCCTTGCGGAACGAGCTGTTCGATCGCTTTGAGGCCCAGGCTCCTGAGCCGGTCGAGAGTCTCGACCCCATAGACTGGCCCGCCACCCTGCGGGGTATGGCTCGGGCCTACATCGCCTTCAACCTGGAGATGGAAGGCCTGCATGACGCCCTCTTCCACTCCGACTTCGCCCGAAACCGGCCCGTTCCGCGCCACCGGGGCGGCCCGGCGCGACTGGCGGCCATGATCCGCGCGGGCCAGGAGGCTGGGGCCTTTGGGCCAGTCGCGCCAGACCTCACCGCCCGAATGATCTTCGCCGCCATGCATGAGGCCGCAGATGCGGCGCGCGAGGGTGAAGACCTTCGGGACGTCACGGCGGCTCTGGACACTCTGATGAACCGCGCCCTGACCCCGGAGTTCGCCCCATGAGGCCCGTACCCCCACTGCTTGTCGTCTTCTGTCTTTCAGCCATGGCGGGCCTGGCCCTCGTCTCCCCCGGACCAAGGCTCCTGGCCGCCCCCTGGACCTGGCTTGGCGCGGCGGTCGGGGTTCTCGGGCTGGCCTTGGCCGTATCAGGGGCGCGGTTCTTCCGCAGGCTTGGGACCAATATCAAGACCTTTGACGACCCTGACCTGCTGGTCACATCGGGCCTGTTTCGGCTCAGCCGAAACCCCATGTACCTTGGCTTCCTGCTATTGCTGACCGGCGCCGCCCTGCTGATCGGGAGGGCCACGCCGTTCCTTCCGGTGCTGGTCTTCTTCCTGGCGGCCCAGCTCTGGTACATCCCGTTTGAAGAGCGCGCCCTGACCCGGCGGTTCGGGGCGGATTACCTGGCCTATCGCGGCAAGGTCCGTCGCTGGATCTAGGTCAGAGGCGCCCAGAGGAGGACGCCCATGGCGCAAGAGACCATTCTCGATCCTGGCCTGCCGATCATCGATCCGCACCACCATCTCTGGGACATGCGTCGGCGCTTTGGGCCAGACTCACCGCCGCCGCGGCATGGTTTCGAAGCCCTGCTGCGCCGGTCGCCGCATTACCTCCTCGACCAACTTCAAGCCGACCTGGACGCTGGCCACAATGTGCGCGCGACCGTCTTTGTCGAATGCGGCGCCATGTACCGGGCCGGGGCGCCCGCGGCCCTGGCGCCGGTGGGAGAGACCGAGTTCGTCAACGGCGTGGCGGCCATGAGCGCCAGCGGCCTCTATGGCGAGGTCAGAGCCTGCGCCGGCATTGTCGGCCACGCGGACCTGACCCTGGGGGACGGTGTCGTCCCGGTGCTGGAGGCGCATCTCGCCGCT